>CAZOZZ010000012.1:0-45876 GCA_964584435.1 uncultured Solibacteraceae bacterium
CCACCGTGTGGTGAGTGTGAGCTTTCGACATGGTTTAGCGTTCGTGAGGGGCAACCTCCATCGGCCCTACGGGTTCGGGCGGAACGGCACCGTCTTTGGAGTCGCTCCTCCTCACAATGAAGAACATTGCCTCGTCGTCGCTCCCCCAAATCCGGTACCGTTGCACTCCGAAATCTAGTACCGCTATATCTGGCGGGGACCACTAGGGAATTAAATGAAGCGTCCTTCACTCGCCGGCATCGGCGGTGGCGGCGACGTGCATGGCCGTCAGCGTGAACCAGAACAAGATCAAGGCGACGAGCACCCGCTGACCCAGGCCCCCCCATCCGGCGGGAATCAATGCGAAGAGTATGACGAAGAGGGTCGCGGATGCATGTCCCAGTCCCTTCGCGATTCGGGGATAGGATGCCGACGGTACGCGGATCGCACCCGACATCGACAGAACGTTAATTCCGGCGATCACCGCTACGAAACCAGTCATGGAAGCCAGGACGTGAATTGTGCCCGACAGGGTTCGTTCCGCATCCGGCGGATCAAGTGGAAACGCAGCGGCCAGGAAGGCCCCGATACCCCAGATCATCAACAGGCCCAGCCCCACCTGACTGGCCCGAGATCGCGGAGAGACCTGGAGCAGCATGAGCACGATGGTGTTTGAGCCCAGAGCCAGCGCGAACAACGCGGCGCTCAGAAGCATTCCGTATGGCCCATTGGCATATTCGCTCAACGCCTGGCTGAGAGGGTTGTGATCGGGCCGGATGAAGTGCAGGAGGGCGATCAGCAGTACGAACGTGCCATGGCCGGCGAAGCCGAGACAGAAAAACAGTTGTGAAGGGTTGCTTCTTTTTGTGTTCATGATTCCCAATCAGACCTTGCCGGCCAGATGCCCCACGTCATTATAGGAGATCACCGCCATCGAGCCACCCGGACGTATCCGAACTTCGGTTATCCCGCAGTGTCGGGTCCCCATGTCCATCCATGTCTTCTTGGGAATATCGAGAACACGGCAGACCAGGTAGCGAATCAGGTTGCCGTGACAGACGAGAACCTCGTGTTTGTCTTTTCCGCGAGTGGGTCCGAAGTACGTCTCGAATGCGGCATCTGCCTGTTGTCTGGACTTCTTGAGGACATCTCGAGGAAAGTTGGCGAAATAGGGCTGGTGATTTACGCGGGGGGGAATAAAGGGAATACACTCGCGTAACACACGTTTCCGTTTGAAGGGCATGCCGTCCAGTTCACGGCAGATGATTTCGGCCGTTTGAACGGCTCGGGTCATGTCGCTGGAACAAAGCGAGGTCACAGGAATCGATCGAATCCTCTTCGCTGTGATACGAGCTTGCTTCCTTCCAAGCGCCGTCAGGACCCGGTTCTTGTCGCCCTCGGCGTCTTTCTGGTAATCACCGTGACGGACCAGATAGACAGTTCGTGTCGCCATGGATTCATCCTTCTATTTTTTCTTGATCTTCCGGGTACCCGGCCGCACGATACTAGCAGGAACACACCAAATGGCCATTAAGATGATTGTTCGATACTTTATTCTTGGCATCATTCTCTCACTTCTGCCCGTGCCGACGTATGCGCAAGGGGAGGAAGAGCGGAATCGGAAAGCCGGAAAGACGGACGTGCCTGAAGAAACTGAAGGCGAGATCGAGCGGCGAGAAGACGCAGAAGAAACGGCGAGGACAAGAGAGGAAAGACTCGCCCGGACCCGGATGGCGGAAATCCTCTCGCGGATCGACGAGGCCAACCTGAAAGCCATGTACAGCGATCCGCGCGACCTTAAGGAGGCGCGGGAGCATTACAATCGAAAAATCCGTTTGAATGATTTTCTGAAGGACGTGGACAAGTTTCAACGAGTGGCTGTTGATGTGCGGGCTTGCATGTACTCCCCAATGTCTGAAAGCTGGGCTGCAAGAGATCTCGAAAAGCATTCAGAGGAATTGGAGAAGATGACCGAGCGATTGATCAAATTCATCGACTACGGAATAGATCCTCCGCCCATTCAGATCGCCCCGCTTCCAAGCGAGAGCCTCGAATTTCGCCTGCGGCGTCTGGCCAGAATGACTAACCGGCTGCTCCCTCGTGTGATCGAGCTTACGACCGGCGACCTGCTGGACTTGAACATGCAACGTGAGGTCCGGCGAGAGCTTGCTTTGATGAAGGCACTCGCCCGTGGGCTGCCAAACTGAAGTCTCTCTCAGGACATACAGACCTTACACGGTCGATATCCGGCATCGGCTGCTTCCTTCAGGCTCTTGAACACCTGCGCCAGGCTTTCGACGTCGTAATAGCGGCAACCTTCCTGGTGAAGTGTCTTCGATTTGCGACTGCTGCGGTAGAGAGTTAGAGACGGGCCTTTCTTCCGGCCGGACTTTCGAATAACTGCTACGGCACCGGCTGCGCCTGCCACCGTCGCCACCGCTCCGATCAGGAGCTTTTTTTTCTTTCCCATGATTTCCTCCTCTCTCTGATTCTATCGGCTATTTAACTTTGCACCTACAAGTGCACCCCTTCAAGTCTGGAAGCCCAATATTGGCCTATTTGCACTAGTCAATTGAAGCATTCGACGGATTTACCGCCTTCAGCCCGTAGGTTATCGTTCTTTCAGCCCAATTCTAATAACTCTCCTCCTCCAAGGGCTTGCCCTTGGCTTGGAGTGACCCCCCTTCTCTCGTAACACCGGAGAAGGGGGGCATTCTTTTTTGGCCCAGTTTTCGCCAGAGAACATCGCGCCGGCTTCGAGCCGACCCACCATCAGATTCTCTCCTGTTGACAATCCAAAGGAAGGCGCAGTACTCTCCTTTAGACAGCCAAAAGGAGACTTATGAGCAAATCGAAGGCAGACATCCTGCAAGGCACTCTGGACCTGATGGTTCTGAAAACCCTCGACACGATGGGAGCGATGCACGGATGGGGTATCGCCCAGCGGATCCAGCAGGTGTCTCACGACGCGCTCTACTTGAATCAGGGGACTCTCTACCCGGCACTGTTGCGGTTGCAGCAACGTGGCTGGGTTGGAGCGAAATGGGGGACATCGGAGAACAATCGACGGGCCCGCTATTACTCTCTGACAAAGCGGGGGCAGAAGCAGCTTCGGTTGGAGACTGAAAACTGGGAACGGATGACCTCGATCATGACGCGCCTGCTTGAAGGCGACGGCATCGGAGCCGAATCATGATCCGTCTCGGTACGCTCGCGTCAAAGTTTGTCGCGCTCTTCAGGCGGGGCAAGATCGAACAGGAAACTGACAGGGAGCATCATCCTGATCTGTCTGGCGTCCTTCGGCATGTAACGGACTGCCGAACGAAGAGTATGAATTGACAGATGACATGGCTCGAGAATATCACGTCGCGCTTCGCGGGAGTCTTTCGAAAACGCAACCTCGATGAGGAGATGAGCGAGGAACTGCATTTCCATCTGGAGATGCAGGTGGAAGACAACATCCGCCGGGGCATGACTCCCGAAGACGCCCGCTTTGCCGCACGGCGCAGCTTTGGAGGACTCGAGCAAGTGAAAGAAGAACACCGCGACCGCCGAAGCATTCCGTTTGTCGAAACCTTGATGCAGGACCTCCGATACGGGGCACGAACGCTTCGGCGAAGCCCTGGTTTCGCAACCGTGGCTGTCTTGACTCTGGCACTGGGAATTGGCGCCAACACCGCAATATTCAGCGTCGTCAACAGCGTATTGTTGAGATCTCTCAGTTATCCAAACGCCGACCGGTTGGTGACCGTGTGTGAGACCAGCGAACGGATCGCTCCCGCCTATTGCATCGCCTCACCGGGTAACGTTGCCGACTGGGAGAGGGACAGCCAGACGATCGAGGCCTTTGGACTCGCCCGAAACTGGCCCTTCAGTCTCCAGGGAGAAGACGGCGCAGAAGGCATAAACGGTGGTGTGCCCACGCCAGGCGTCTTCGATGTGTTCGGCGCCAGGATGGAGTTGGGCCGAACTCTCGCCCCGGGCGACACGGAGCCTGGCTTCGATCACGTCGTTCTCTTGAGCTATGGATTCTGGCAGAGCCACCACGGAGGAGACCGCTCCGTCCTCGGCGAGTCGCTCATGATCGACAAGGAGAGGTTTGAGATCGTCGGTGTGTTGTCACCGGGGTTCGAGATTCCAGGTCTGGAGGGGATGCAGATATGGATCCCCATGTGGGCCAAAGATGCCGCGAACCGTGATTGGCGCGGTTTTCAGTCGTTTGCGCGTCTGGGCGAAGGTGTTGGGTTAGATGAGGCACGGGCCGAAATGAAAACGATCCGACAACGCCTCGTTAGTGCCTATCCGGAAGTCAATGACGGTTGGGACATCGCCTTGTTCAGACTTCACGATCGCATCGTTGGGGATGTTCGTCCTGCGCTGCTGGTGTTTCTGGGAGCGGTCGGATTCCTGTTGCTGATAGCGTGTGCCAATGTCGCCAACCTCCTGCTGGTCCGTGAGGCAGGGCGTCAAAAAGAGTTTGCCATTCGTGCAGCGATGGGAGCCCGGCGCTGGCGCCTGTTGCGGCTGCTCTGGACCGAGAGCCTGTTGCTGGCTCTTTTGGGTGGCATCATCGGCTGGTTCATCGTTCCGTCATCCTTGACCCTGTTCAAGGTTCTGGCACCGGACTGGTTTCCTCGGATGGACGAGATCATCGTGGACCAGCGTGTGCTGTGGTTTACAGTCGTGCTGTCGGTGTTCACCAGCTTCGTTTTTGGATTGGGCCCCGCCATTCGCGCGAGCCGGCTCAACCTGAACGAGACGCTGAAAGACGGCCAGAGATGGAAGGCGGAAACTTCCGGGCTGGGCTTACGCGGTGCGCTGATAGTGGCAGAGATCGCGCTCTCCCTGACGCTACTGATCGGAGCCGGACTTCTCGTGCGAGGTTTTGCCACGATGGTCGACTGGCAGCCCGGCTTTGACCGTGAGAACCTGCTTACCGTATGGGCCTTCAGTTCTCAGGGCAAGTCCCCTGAAGGTAACCAGGTGGCGGATCTCTTTAGTCGGGCAAGGGAAGAACTTGCAGCGTTGCCGTCGGTGACTGCCGCCGGTCTGGTTTCTGCAGGCCCGCTTTTCGGGGGAGGAGACGGAACCGACTTCGTCATCGAAGGCCGTCCTGCGCCCGATCCAGGGAGTACGCCGTCGGCCAGGTTTTATGACATGGGGCCCAATTACTTCCAGACGATGGGGATCCACCTGGTTCGCGGACGCTTGTTCGATGACCGGGACAATCGAAACAGTTCCGGCGTCGCGATCATCAACGAATCGATGGCGCGCCGCTACTGGCCCGATCAAGACCCGATCGGCCAGCGCATCGCTCCGGTGTTTGCCGGAACGACACTTGAAGTCATCGGGGTCGTCGGTGACGTCCGGCCCTTCCAGCCCGGCGCGGAGATTGAATCGGAGATTTACTGGCTGCAGCAGCAGTTTCCCCGTTGGGCGACATACTTCGTCATTCGTACCGAAGAGGACCGGGCCAGCATCGTGCCCGCGATCCAGCGACGTCTGGAGGAAGTCGATCCGGACATGCAGGTGTCGAGCGTTCGGAGTCTGGATGAGTACATGAGTGGGGAACTCGTCAACCCGCGTTTCAATACGGTCCTGCTTGGAACCTTTGCTGGGGTAGCGTTTTCCCTGGCGTTGATCGGAATCTACAGCGTGGTTTCGTTTTCCGTTTCGCAGCGCACCCACGAGTTCGGCGTTCGAATGGCTCTAGGCGCGAAAGCGGGAGACATCAGCAGAATGATGCTGGGGAAGGGAATGGCGTTGACACTGATGGGTGTCGCCTTAGGGCTTGCCGGTGCTCTGGCCTTGACGCGCTTCCTGGAAAGCATCCTGTTTGGAGTGACGCCGACCGATCCGCTGACGTTTGCCACCGTAGCCGCTGCCGTCGTCGCCGTATCGCTTCTGGCCTGCTACGTACCTGCCCGCCGTGCGACGCGTGTCGATCCGATGGTTGCGTTGCGGCACGAATAGGAGCTTCTCTCAAGCGACGACGTATGCACCGGTTCCGACCGCAATCATCTCACCCTCATCGTTGTGGAGTTCGATACGAACAACCGCGATCTTGTTGCCGGCCCTTATGATGTGTCCGGTCGCTTCGAACCACTTGCCCAGTCCCGGGCGCAGATAGTCGACGCGTAGATCGATCGTTCCCAGTTTGCCGAGTTGTTCCTTGCGGACCTCGATCGACTCGTGGTTCATTCGCTCCTGAGCTCCCAGGAATGCCGTGAGCCCACCCGTGGCGTCCATCACACCGGAAATCACTCCGCCGTGCAGGTTGCCGCGAAGATAGTTACCGACCAACTCATCCCGCATTTCGAAGCGGATCGTCGGGCGTCCTTCTTCGATCGAGGTGATCCGCATGCCGAGCACCCTGTTGAACGGGATCCGTTCGTCGAATGCGTGTTTGATGGCCGACAAGAATTCGTGGTCTGAGTTGTTCATATCCGTCTCGGCTGTGATGCGAGTGACGTCAGTTCGGGTGGTCACCCTGAGTTACGAATGGGTTGGTGATTCGTAGATCGTGAAACCGCGCGAAATCCCGGTCTCCCGTAATCAGTTCGCTCACTCCATGTTCCAGGCAGAGGGCCGCGATATGAGCGTCATGAATAAGATTCCCGGCAGCCCCCGATGCGGAAACCACGGTCTCAAGAACCTCAAAATGTCGATCGGTTTCCTTGAGCAGGATCAAGGCGGGAGATTCCAGAATTCTTCCAAGGTCGGCGACCGCTCGTTCCGGGGGCACCGGCGGATGGTAGACCCTGGGGTGCGTTACAACGCGCAGGTATTCGTAGAGACACGGCCATGGAATTGCCCAGGCCACACCGCCTTCCGCCAGTGATTCCACGAGATGTCGAGCTGTCTGATGGTGTGGGCTCGATGAAATTTCGGCATACACGAGGACATTCGTATCGATCGCTTGCACGTCAGATTCACCGACCGTCCATGAGATCGAACAACTTGTCTCGATCACAGATGTCCACTCCAGGTTGTTGATCAGCCTTCCACCCTCGTAGCTTGAGTTTGAACCGGCGCTTTGGAGTTTCGGCCAGCGCTCTTCGCAAGAGTTCGTTGGTGACCTCCTGAAGAGTTCGGCCTTCCTCAGCAGCCTTTTTCTTTAGTTGGCGCAGGATCTGATCGTCGAACATCAAAGTGGTTCGTGGCATACATAAAAGTGTATAGCCTGAGCATCACGAAGTCAATCGCCCGTGACCTTGCGCCGTTTGCATGGATTCTTGCCCTGTGGCCTGTGGTTAAATACTACTTCGGGATATCCGGAGAAGAGCCTCAGATGCTGAAAGCTTTCATGCTAGCGTTGCTTCTGTTTCCACTGCAGCAGTTCCGAATTGTTGGTGAAGTCGAAATGGATGTCCGCCAGCCCGGAGGGCGTGCCACGTTGGAATCCCCGGACGGACGGATCGTCATGCGCGGAGACGTAGATCGCGAAGGCGAGTTTCAGTTCGGCGGCGTACGTGCGGGTTCTTACTGGCTGACGGTGACGATCACGGGTTTCGAAGACGTGCGCAGGAGTGTGGAGGTTCGTCCCTCGCTTGCCGATGAGAACGGGAACATTCTAGTCACGCTCGTTTCGACTGCAGTCCGTGACGAAGCGCAGCACACCGTATCGGTCAACGACCTGGAAATTCCAGAAGACGCCCAACGAGAATACCGTCGTGCCGTCGATGCGGGTGGGGACTTCGAGAAGGTGCGCGCGCACCTTGAGAGAGCAATCGAACTCGCACCCCATTTCGATGAGGCCCTCAACAACCTAGGAACGACATATCACCGTGAAGGGAACTATGAGAAATCCATAGAATTGTTCGAGCGCGCTCTCGCTGCAAACCCGGACTCGTTTCACCCTCGCGTAAACATGGGCGGATCCCTGCTCGCGGCCGGACACCTCGAGAGGGCCCTCGAAGAAAACACGAAAGCCGTCGACCTTCGACCCGATAGCAGCCTGGCGAATGCCCAGCTGGGAATGTCCCTGTTCTTCCTTCGCCGCGACGAAGAAGCCATTCCGTACTTCGAGAGGGTCAAGGAGTTGGACGAGTTCTCGATGAACACACCCGAACTCTATCTGTCAGACATTTACTTGCGAAAAGGTGATCCGAAGCGCGCCACCGAAGAGTTGGAACGCTTCCTCGAAAGACTTCCCGATCATCCACGGGCACCGATGGTCAGGGAGAGGTTGAGGCAACTCAAGTCAGCCTTGGGTCCACCATTTTGAAGTTAAAACCGCTACTCGATCAGATGTTACTCGGTTTCTGGGACGTCCGTCTGGTAGGTTATGCTGCGACCTCAGGCTGTCGCACATGAACACAATGATCGTAATTGCTTTCGGGCTCCTGGTCGGTAGCTTTCTCATCGCTGTTTTTCAGTTTTGGCGTGTCCATCAGCGAACGCGGAGTCATGAAAAGGCCCTAGCGTTTCGAATGATGGAGGAAACCTGGTCGCGGAAGGATGAGGAGCCAACGGAGTGAACTTCACCGAGTAGACGCCATGAAGAACTTTTGCGCCGCCAGGTTCACACGTCAGCTTACCTTCGCTCTCCTCTGTCTCGGTCTCATTGAGATAGTGGGCAACGCCTCGTCCGAGATCGAGCAGCAAGCCCCTCCGCTGCGCCTGGATCCGGTGCTGACAAGGCAGGACTCCGGCGTCGGTGTCCGGTTCATCGGCATCAGCCCGGTCGATGAAGACACAGTGTGGATCAGCGGGACCGAGGGCACCTACGCCCGGACCACGGACGGCGGAGCCACCTGGCAGGCAGCAGTCGTGGCTGGTGCCGACACGCTGGAGTTCCGCGACGTGCACGCGGTCGATGCCGCGACGGCCTATCTGCTCAGTATCGGCAACGGTGCCGAGTCGCGCATCTACAAAACCACCGATGCCGGCCTGACCTGGGTGCTTCAATTCACTAAGCCGGAGCCCGCCGGTTTCTTCGATTGTATGGACTTCTGGGATGCCGAGCACGGCATCGCATTCAGCGATTCGTTCGACGGGGCGTTCTTCCTTATCACGACCGATGACGGCGGCGCTACGTGGACCCGGGTGCCACCCGAACGCCTGCCGCCTGCCAGTGACGGCGAAGGCAGCTTTGCCGCCAGCGGCACCTGTCTGGTCGCCCACGGCGATAGCACGGCGTGGGTCGGAACCGGCGCGGGTGCTTCGGCGCGCATTCTCAAGACGACCGACCGCGGTCTTTCCTGGACTGCGGTCGAGACACCCATAGTCGGCGGCACGGCGACTTCAGGCATCGCCTCGCTGGCCTTCCGCGATGCCCTCCACGGTGCGGCCTTCGGTGGAGTCATCGACCGGCCGGACGAATTTAGTGACAACGTGGCCGTCACCACCGACGGTGGGCAGACGTGGGCGCTGGCGGGACGGCCGACACTAGCCGGTGCGGTCTATGGTGCGGCCTACGTACCCGGCGCATCGACACCCACGCTCGTCGCCACCGGGCCCAACGGCATTGACTATTCCGCCGACAACGGCATGTCGTGGACGAGTCTCGACACCCTCGGCCACTGGAGCGTAGCCTTCGCCAGCTCCCACGCCGGGTGGGCCGTAGGTCCGGAAGGGCGGGTGACTCTTATTCGGCTGTTTGAGTAATTTGGAGGTTCCTTCTTCCCAGTGGTTATATCCCTCAGCGACCGTCGCGGTTGCGTCAAGGAGTTCCTAATGTTCAGCTCGAAGCTCACCGTCTTCCTGGGATGCGTGGCGTTCCTATACGCCCTGCCCACCGATGTCTTTGCACAGTCGGAGGACCCTACTCTCGCCACCTACATCAGTCTCGAAGACATCGAGACGACCCTCGCCAACGCGCCGGCCAACCGGGTCAGCGACCAGCAGATCAGGCATGTCAGTGCCGGGGAACACGGCTACGTCGGCCTTGGTGTGTTGCATCGGCCCGTCAAGGCGGCAGGTACGCCGATCGGCGCCATCCAGCATCACAACCAGACGGAGATGTACGTCGTGCTGTCGGGTTCCGGCACGCTCGTGACCAAGTCGACGATGTCCAACGCGAGGCCGTTCAACCCGAACTCCTCCACGGTGCGGCTATTGACCGGGCCGAGTTCGTCCGGCGTCATCGAGGAAGGGGGCCAGCGTCGGGCTCTCAAGCCGGGCGACGTCGTCATCATCCCGGCTAATGTCGCGCATGGCTTCAGCGTGATCGACGGGCCAATCGACTACCTGGTGTTTCGGGTCGACCCGGACCGGCTCCTCGTACTCAAGTAGACGGCGCCGAGGCTGATACATACATCGGGTGCCTGTATCCAAGGGCATCGTCCGCCCGTCAGTTCGTGACAACCACGTCTATTGTCGCGGTTGCAATCGTGCCCACTTCGTTCGGGAGTGCCGCCGTGAAACGGAGCTTTCGGGTTCCCTCTCCCAGTCCTTCGATCTGGTGCCCGTTCACCTTCAAGTCGTCGAGACCGATTATCGGGGGATCCGTGTCCGCCAGGTCCACTGAGAACGGGATGTGATCCAACCTGTTCCCCTCGGCGTCCCGGACGATGACGCCGATGTTTCTCAAGGAGCATTTTCGGCCCACCTTCAGCCTCATGATCGGAGGGGTCACCTCGATCGAAGCCACGCGAATTCCTGCCGTATATAGTTCCAGCAACTGGAGCGCGGTAACAGCACGGTAGCTTATCTCGGTCTGTCCTATCTCGCCAGTGGGTGTGAAACCTTCGGCAATCCTCGAAAATCGTTCCTGCCGGGGAGCGGCCGATGCCAGGGTTGTTATCGAAAAAAGCACCAGGAGAGCAAGTCGGATAAATTTCATCAGAAAACCAGGCCTCCGTCGACGTTCAAGATTGCACCATTGATGAAACTGGATTCATCCGAGGCAAGAAACAGGTATGCGTTTGCGACTTCCTCCGGCGTACCCGTCCTGCTGAGGGGAGTGTTGTCGATGAACCGGCCGAGAATGTCGTCCGGTACCGCCCGAGTCATTTCGGTTTCGATGAATCCGGGTGCGACGGCGTTCACTCGGATACCCTTCGGCCCGAGTTCACGTGCCCAGACCCGGGTCATTCCGATCACACCGGCCTTGGCGGCCACATAGTTCGTCTGACCGAAATTCCCGTAGTGAGCGACGACCGATGCGGCACTGACGATACAACCGTGTCCCTGATCCATCATTATCCTCGCGACGACTTCCGTGCAGTTGAAAACGCCCTTGAGGTTTGTGTCGATGACGTTATCCCACTCCAACTCCGTCATCTTGCCCAGGCGGGCGTCTGCCGTAACACCGGCATTGTTGAGCAGGATGTCGATGCGTCCGAACTCGGATCGAATCTTTCGGGCCGCCGCGTCCACCCCGGCTCGGTCCGTAACATCCAGCCTCACGAAAAAGCTCTCCGAAGACTCTCGAGAAACGGCGGCTTCCGCCACCCAGCCCGCCTCTTCGTCAATATCGCACAGGGCAACACGCGCGCCTTCAGCGGCGAAGCGGTTGGCTGTTGCCAAGCCGATTCCCCTCGCCGCACCGGTGATCATCGCTGTCTTGTTTTCGAGCCTCATCCGTCCAAGCCCCGCTGGTTGATAGCGTCGGGGGACAGAGTACTGAATTCTCCAAACCGCGTAAAGCGTCTTTACCTCTTATACCTTGATTATCTAGGGAAGTAATGGTGTAATACCTAGTCAATCTATGGAAAGTCGAGGAGCTTGTCGATGCAGTGGCTGAAGGCGATCGCACAGCGGGTGGGAGGACTCTTGTGGCGCTCTCGAATGGAGCGAGACATGGATGAAGAACTGCGGTTCCATCTCGATATGCGTGTACGGCAACACGTTAGGGAAGGCCTGAGCGAAGAGAAGGCCCGCACGCAGGCCCTGCGGTCGTTCGGAAACGTTGGATTGATCAAGGAACGGGGGCGTGACGTTCGGATCGGACCCATCGACAACCTGGTTCAGGATGTCCGTTACGGTATTCGAATGTTGGGACGGAACCACATTTCGACCGTGGTTGCGATCGTGACACTGGCGCTTGGCATAGGAGCCAATACCGTGATGTTCAGCGTGGTCAACGCGGTTCTGTTCAGGCCATTACCCTATTCGGAGCCCGATCGCCTGGTCGTGTTGTGGGAGAGCAACCCCGAGCTCGGCAGAAACGAGGGGCTCGTGTCTCCCCCTAATTTTCGAGACTGGCAACGGAGGAACCGATCACTCCGGAGCATAGCGGCGTACTCGTATGAAAACCTGGTGCATGCGGATGATTCAAACGCCGAGCAGGTAGGAACCATGACGGTGACTCCGGAGTTTTTCGAGGTGCTCGGTGTCGCTGCCCAGACCGGCCGAACCCTCGGGGAGGTGGATGAGACTGACAGGCCGAAAGCGATCGTTCTCAGTCACGATTTCTGGACTCGCCGTTTCGGCAACGACCCCGATCTGATTGGACGGACGACTGTGTTCAGCGATGAATCATTTACCGTCACGGGTGTAATGCCGGCCGAATTTCGTTCTCCGGAACCCGTCGATGCCTGGATCCCGCTGGCGCTGGATTCAGAACAGTTGAGTGAGGGGATGAGGGGAGCCCGTTACCTGAATGTCATTGCGCGTCTCGCTGACGGGGTGAGTCTGGCCGAGGCCCAGCAGGACATGGCTCTTGTAACCGGGCGCCCGGCGGAAGAACATCCGGGCAACGAGGGCTGGAGCACGAGAGTGGTTCCGCTGCACGAACAGGTAGTCGGCGACTACCGGCTGTCTCTGATGATTCTGTTTGGAGCCGTTGGATTCGTCCTCCTTATCGCCTGTGCCAATGTCGCCAACATCCTGCTGGCGCGGTCGTCGGCCAGGGCGAAGGAAATTGGGGTCCGGGGGGCCCTCGGGGCGAGCCGTGGCCGGCTGCTAAGGCAATTGATGACCGAAAACGTCTTGCTGTGCCTGTTGGGTGGAGCAGCGGCCGGCATCGTTGCGCTGTGGTCCTTGAACCCGATTGTTGCGCTCGCTCCTGTCGACATCCCGAGGTTGGCCGAGGTTGAGGTCGACGGCTCGGTGTTTCTGTTCAGTTTCGTGACGACGGTGCTGACGGCTCTCCTGTTCGGCCTGGTTCCCGCTTTCCGGACATCGGGGTCCAACCTTCTGGGTGTGATCGGAGCAGCCGGACGTCGTGCGTCTGACAAGCGGGAAACTCATCGATTTCGCAGTGCCCTCGTTGTTGCCGAGATCGCGATGTCTCTGGTCCTGCTGGCCGGCGCCGGGCTGATGATGCGCAGTCTGGTTCTGATGCGGCAGGTCGATCCTGGATTCAGTGCCGACGGAGTCGTTGCCGCCTCACTGGCCCTGCCCGGCATCCGATACGACACGAAGGCCCGGAAGGCGTCTTTTTACGAGCGCCTCGTAGACGGATTGGACGCCCTCGGGGAAGTCGACTCGGTCGGCGCCACGACGAACCTTCCGTTCAGCGGCTCGAACATGAATTTCGGTTTCAAGCTGGAGGGGACGGAGGCCAGCGAGGAGACACTCTATTCCCAGTACCATGCTGTTTCTCCGAACTACTTCCAGACTGTCGGGATTTCTCTTTTGAGCGGTAGAGGTCTGAGGGCTGCCGACAACGAGGGCGGGCCGCCGGTCGTTGTCATAAACGAGACGATGTCCCGACGTTTCTGGCCCGGGCGAAGCCCGATCGGCCAATCCATTGCGCTGGCGTCCCAGGACGGAGCTACTTCACGAAGGATCGTGGGGATCGTCGGCGACGTCAAACACCTCGGTCTGCGTTCGGAAGCACAGCCTGAAGTCTATGTTCCCATCGTCCAGGACCCGTGGCCGTTCGTGACGCTCGTCATGAAGGTCCGCAGTTCACCCGAACGGTTTGAAGCGACACTGAGGGATCAAGTCGCCGCTCTTGATCCGAACCTGCCGATCAATTCGGCGCAACCGATGATCGGTCTGATTGCCGAGTCGCTGGCCCCGGTTCGCTTTCAGACGACGGTGCTGGGTTTGTTTGCGCTGTTGGCACTCGTCCTGGCCGGCGTGGGCACATATGGCGTGATCGCGTACACGCTTGGCCTTCGGACCGACGAGTTCGGTATCCGGATCGCAGTCGGGGCTCGGCGAAGCGACATCCTGAAGCTCGCACTGGGCAGGGGGACCAAGACTATTGCTATAGGTCTGTCCTTCGGTCTGGGTGCGGCATTTGGACTGACCCGGCTCCTGTCCGGTTTCCTGTTCCGTGTGAGCCCGCTGGATCCCTTGACGTTCGGTCTGATTACGGCCCTGCTCGGACTGTCGGGCCTCCTGGCCTGTTACATTCCCGCTCGCCGGGCTACGCGTGTCGATCCCCTTCTTGCCTTGCGATCGGAGTGATGCCGCTTTGCGATCCGAGTAGCCATTAAGGGGCTGTCGCCTCCAGACCTCGTTGAACGTAGATCTCTCGTGCCTGGTTGAACTGTGCCAGGACGTGGTCCCGCTCCTGGTCGGAACGCCACCCTGGATGCTCATTGGCCATCTCGGTGAGTTTTTCGATCCACTCGACAAAGTAATCCGCGGATTCCTTGTTCCGGATCGGCTGGTCCCCAACCAGGACATAGACAGGATTTGTCGTTGCCATCGGCCGCTGTTGCTCAATCGGATGTGACCGGTTGTCGGCAGACGCCTCGAGGGTGTACCAACCGCTGGTCGTGACTTGGATTTCTTTTTCGAATTCGGAGTGCCGGCGATCGCCGGTCAGAGGAATCTCCTCGATGACGCGGCCGTTGTGCACGACTTCGAATCGGTCCAATGGAACGATCGAGTCCACAGACCCGCGAAGCACGACACTGCCTCCAGCCCCGTCGAGGCGGACCTCGTCGCCAGCCATCGACTGATCGATCGTGAAGTCCAGGAGTGGACCGTTGGTGACGAAACCCCGTCCTTTGAGCATCGCTGCCATGTAGTTTTCCCAGTTCAGATTATCGGAACCCAGATGGAAGTAGCCGCGCATGGCTCCGACCAGATTGGTTCGGTGCAGGTTGGAAATCGAGTCCTCCCCTCCTGTCGCCGGCACCTTGAACCCATTGTTGAGGGCGTGGTGCCAGGGGATCAGAGCGGCTTCGCCGGGCTGGGACCACAGTTCGTGGTAGGCGATCGCTTCGAGTGCGACGTCGACCGGAAATCCCTTGGCCCCGCCGAGGTTGCCTTCCAGCGGATCCCTGGAGCCTCCGAACGGGTGGACATAGGCACCTATCGCACCTTGTTCCTTAGCAAACAAAAGGATGTCTGTGTTGGACGGGTACAGGCTCTCGATAGCCGTTCCTTCGTAGCCGGTAACGAAAGGCGAGATCAGGTGCTCGGTCAGGTTGAACAGGGAAATGTGACCATAAAACGGCGGCCGGTACTCCTGGCCGGTATGCATGATGGTTTCGGTGCTCGACAGCGGATGTTCCGGCTGCTCCGCATCGTAATGTTGATAGTCGATAATCCGGTTGTCCTTGTTGGCGATCATGTGGCCGATCATATCCATGTCTTCCGCAGCGGCCATCAGGAACAGGTTCTCGGCCGTGTTGTGCAGGTTGCCGGCATAGTTCATGTGGACGTGGTTGCTGCCCGAATACCAGCCCTTCGCCCGGAGGTTGGTGATGCGGTTGAGAGTCAGGGTGATGGAATGAACCTGCCCGGCTCCGACCTGGATCGTTTCCGAAGCGGGAACATACTCGAAACCCTTGACCGCCTGCACCCGGTAGGAACCCACCGGCACTTCGGTCGTGAAACTTCCCGGTGTGTGGAACAGTTGCTGGTTCAGGGTTGACAGCCGCTCGTAGGAATCGCTCGGTGTATAGGTCTTTCCATCCGAAGCTTCCGGATAGATCCTCGCCGCCGTTTCCGATCCGGACTCATCGACGATACGAACCGTAACGGTGCCCATCGGCCGCATCCATCGCTTGGATGTGATACGTACTACCTCGGACCGCCCGCCCCAGCTCTTCAGTATCTTCAGCTGCGGAAGACCGTCTTCGTTCGAGATATAGGCAATCCACTCGCCATCGGGAGACCAGCGTGGCTGGAAACTGTCGTGCTCTCCGAACGTCATCTTGTACGGTTCGCCGCCCCCCACCGGTAAGACGAAGAGGTTGTTGTACTGATGCCCGAGATGGGAGCTGTAGATGATCCTCTTGCCGTCGGGAGAAACGTTCGGGCGCGTGCGGTAGAGCGTTTCTTCCTTGTGGACCAGTTGGGCCTGTCCGGTGCGCATCACGTCGGGTTCAACAGGGGCGCGCCAGATGCCTCCCGAGCCGAGGGGAATATCCCTGTTCGATACGAACATCAGCTCGCTTCCGTCGGGAGCCCAGGTGGGGGAAATGTGAAGGTCGGTGTCGCCGAAATAGAGTCGGGAGCTCCCGAACCGGTTGTCGGTGGTGACGGCCGTCACGTCTCCTTTCTCTCCATCGGCCAGGTCCATCACATGGATATTGAAGTACCCGTTGGGTTCGGTGGAAACATACGCCAGCCGGTCACCCCCGGGCGACCAGGCAGGATCGATATTGACGAAGTCTCCTTCGGTCAGGGCACTCGATTCGCCGGTCTCCAGGTTCATGATCATCAGGTTGATGCTTCGACCGTCGTCGTCGGCGGTGTAGACGAGCCACCGGCCGTCGGGGGACCACTCGGGCGAAGACAGATACTTGTCCGAGTAAGCCACCTCGTAGGCCGTAGACTCGCCCGGCCGCACGCGCCAGATCGAGCCATCCATCGAAAAGGCGATCCATTCGCCGTCGGGAGACCACGACGGCCACCACGGCGTGCTGTTTCCCGCTGGGGGGAAATAGAAGTTGTGCATGTAGTTTCCGCCGGTCCGCGCATTGGGATACACCTGCGCGTCGGCGACCCGGACCCATGCCAGGGCCAGAAGGGTCAGAAATAGAAAAACAATCCGGTTCTTTCCTGGGGTAGCTCTCATGATCCGGCTCCTCTTCATGGTTGATCGCGTCGGAGTTTCGGGGGCCAGTATAAATAGGTCGGACGGAAGCGTGAAGAAAAATGGTGTGTAGTGACTGTTGCAGTTGATCTTTGACGATTCAGACCTATATTTCATAGTGGAGGAAGTCGGTGGGAGAACCGATCAGAGCTTTTGCCCTGACTGGCACCGGATCGAGGCGTAAGATCCGGGCCGTATATGACCACACACTGGCACCGGCACCTCTTGGCCCCGATGGCTCGCCCGCAGATGGAGGGGACGAGACCCGCGGCTGGTTGGTGAGGGCCGGTCGGTTGGATTTTGGCTGGCCGGCCAGCGGGGATGAGGGAAAGTGCCGGAGCATATTCGGCTCTCGCCAAATAAATAAGAGTCCTCTTGTTTTCAATTTTTTAAGCCGCAAATCAATTCTCAGGCGTACTTCTACCAAGAATAGTTGAAACGTTTTTCGGCCTGATCGCCGCATTCAGCCTGACGCGCTTCATCGCCTGCTACGTCCCGGCCTTGAGAGCCACGCGGGTGGAACCGGGTTCTGTATTGCACGAGGAGTAGAGGGAGTTCAACGCAAAGACGCTGAGGCGCAAAGGACGCAAAGAGTAATTGGTCAGAGGCCGAACTCGGTTCCTTACCAATAACCTTGGCGTCTTTGCGTTTTTGCGTTGAAAACAATCTGCCGTTCTGTCGACATTTGTCAATCAGGCCGTGTTTTGATCCCGACCCCTGCCACAGTGTAAGCTTCACCCATGCCTGAGGCTTCAATGTTTAGCGTTCTGGCCGATGACGATCGCAGCACACCGGGTCATGAGCCGAAGCTGACTGACGATGAGCTTCTGGGGCTCTACCGGATGATGGTTCAGACACGCTTGTTCGACGCGCGTGTGATTGCGTTGCATCGTCAGGGTCGTATTGGTATCTACGGGTCGTCGGAAGGTGAAGAGGCGATCGCGGTTGCGGCTGCGATGGCGCTCCAGGCTCCGGACTGGATCTTTCCCGATTACCGTGTTCCCGGTGCCCAGTTCGTGCGTGGCGTCCCGATGCGGGAGTTTCTGGCACAGTTGTTCGGTACTGGCGAGGACTTGAGCAAAGGTCGTCAACTGCCCACACACCACGGTTCACGCAAACTTCACATCGCCTCTATCGCAAGCCCTGTGGGAAACGGGACCCCTCATGCCGTCGGTTTCGCCTGGGCGGCCAAGATCAGGAAAGGCCCGGAAGTCGTTCTCAACTTCTTTGGGGACGGCGCCACATCGGAGGAGGGATTTCACAGCGGCATGAACATTGCCGGGGTCCACAAGTTGCCGGTTGTCTTTGTCTGCCGGAACAATCAATACGCGATCTCTGTTCCGTTGAGCCTCCAGACAGCTTCGGAAACGATCGCGATCAAGGCGAAGGCGTACGGTTTTGACGGAATCCGGGTCGACGGTAGTGACGCTTTGGCGATCTATTCGGCGGTCAGCGATGCTGTCGGCAAGGCCCGGAACGGTGGCGGACCCACCCTGGTCGAAGGCGTCAGCTACAGGCACGGCGCCCATTCCACTTCCGACGACGACACCCGGTACCGCGACCGGTCCGAGGCCGAGCAGTGGAAGAAAAGAGACCCCATAGATCGTCTTCGCCGGTATCTGGAATCGAGGAAACTCTGGAACCGAAAGAAGGAGGGTGCCCTGCTGGAGGAGGTGGAGAAAGAGGTTCTTGGTGCCATTGAGGAGGCCGAAGGGGCGCCGGCTCCCGCCCTCGACACAATGTTCGAGGACGTCTATCGCGACGTGCCATGGCATCTCCGCGAGCAGCGTGAAGAACTGACGGCTCATTTGAATCAGCGGAAAGAAGGCGACGAATGAGCCAGATGAACATGATCGAGGCCCTAAACGACGCCTTGCACATCGGCATGCGTCGTGACGAGGATGTCGTCCTGCTTGGAGAGGACGTCGGCCGGCTCGGTGGCGTTTTCAGGGTGACCGCCGGCCTCATCGATGAATTCGGCCGGGACCGCGTACTGGACACGCCTCTATCGGAGTCGGGCATCATTGGTTCCGCAATAGGGATGTCTCTTTATGGTCTGAGGCCGGTGGCCGAGATTCAGTTTGCCGATTTCGTTTATCCCGCTTTCGATCAGATAGTCAACGAACTCGCCAAGTACCGTTACCGCTCGGGAAACCAGTTTGCCTGTCCGATGGTTGTGCGCATGCCCGTTGGAGGGGGCGTCGGCGGCGGGCATTACCACTCCCAGAGCCCGGAAAGCTACTTTGCGCATACGGCTGGTCTGAAGGTCGTGATCCCATCGGACCCCTACGACGCCAAGGGCCTGCTGTTGTCGGCGATCGAGGACGAAGACCCTGTGATTTTTCTGGAGCCAAAGAAGGCTTACAGGGCCGGTAAAGGGGAGGTCCCCGCCGATGCGTACACTGTACCGATCGGCAGTGCGAGCACGCTGAGGGAAGGGAACGACGTGACCTTGATCTGTTATGGCGCGATGGTTCCGATCGCACGAAAGGCCGCCGAACAGGCGAGCAGCGAGTCCATCGAGGTAGAGGTGATAGACCTTCGGAGCCTCCTGCCGCTCGACCTCGAACATGTGACCGCGTCAGTCGAGAAAACCGGACGGGTTGTGATTGTTCACGAAGCGCCGAAAACCTGCGGCTACGGAGCCGAGCTCGTCGCTTCGATTGTTGAGAAGGCGTTCTGGAGTCTCGACGCGCCGATCGCCCGGGTTACCGGTTTTGACACACCGTTCCCTTACCGCCTCGAGGACGAATACATGCCCACCGACTCCCGGATCATGGCCGCCATTCGATCCACCATGACCGAGTGACGGTTAGGCTACCTTCTTCGTAACAAACATCAGCGGTAACGAGATCATCCAATATACCAGCGCGATTATGGTCGGTCCCATCAGCAGGTGCGTGCCGGCGTGGATCCAGGGGTTTGCTCCTCCGCTGAATTCAGGGGCGCTGAAGATGTTTATGACACCCGTGAGGGCCGTGATCGCGATGCCGAGCGAAACGATCACGTTCGCAAGCCCGCTCTGAATTGCCAGAAGTATGAAGACCTGCTTGTAACTGCCGATTCCCTTCAGGTGTACCCATACGGCGTAGTAGACGATGCCGACCAGCGAGACTGCAGTCATGCTGAAGAACGTGGCGATGGAATTGGGAACGCCTGCGATGGACATGCCAAGTCGGATCAGCCCGACAGCCACAGTGACGATCAAGAAGATCTTCTGAAATTGGATGTACTCGGACAGAGTCTTGCCAAAGACGCTCATCTTTTCATTCCTCCCGGGTTGTTTGTGAACGGATCGTGGGGACATTGTAAAACAATCCGCGGATTTGTTCAGTTCCGACTTTGTCAGCGGTAGGGAATCGCTGCGGGTTGTGTCACGGGGTTGGCTTCACTTCGATCCAGGTTGCTTTAGCCGAGCCGCAAAGCCTGCCGGATGAATCGAACACCGCGGTGCCCGTCAGCGATTTCCGGCCGTCTGTCGAAATGTGCCAACCGATCGCAACGCACTGCTCGCCGGTCTGAACACCTCGATCGATCCTGCCGGTGAGCCGTCCGAGCAGGCGCGTTTGATGCCCATCGATCGCGAAAGCGCCAGGGCAATCCATCGCAGCCCACAGGAATTCGGGGCGGACTTGACCCGTTTCGTCAGACATCGAAGAATTCGGAATCCATGGAGAGGCGACCATTCCGTGCCCTTCAACCGGCCCGGCAAATATTCTCATGCCGTCTCGACGCTTCGTTCCACAGACGAAACAGTGGGGCAGCGGGTGGTAAGTAAAACCTCTGTAGGCCTTCGCGGCTTCTACCGCGGCCTTGAAAGACGGTGGCGTTGGAACGTTGACGTCCAGGGAAGCCGGACGGGCCTGGGCAACCAGACCGTTTCCGTCGAAGAGAGAGATTCCGCTCCCATCGGCATCGTCAATCCGAAGTGGTCGTCCCAGAGGTGGCGGTTTCTGGAGTGTCACCTCGACCACACCACCGACGTGTTCAGCCATCAACCCGCAGACGTACCCGCCGTTGCCCGAATTTTTCGGTCCGCAGAATTTCGAATCAATGATGATTTCGCTTTTCATTGCAATTTCTCAGCACGATTCACCGCGAAGGTACGAGACTTCGGTGCCATCCTTGCAATTCGGTGCGTTCAGCGACTGGCCGAATCCGACTTCAGATCCTTATGCTGGTAGTTCTCCTCAACCATGCGCAGATACTTCTCGAGCTTCTCCTGGGCTGCGCTGTACAACCGTGTGCGTTCAGCAGGATCATTTTCCAACGAGGCCAGGGTCATGTATGAATCTGCCAGCGCAGCGTGCGCCAGTGCATAATCGGGATCCTTTTCGATGGCCCGCTCGAAACACTCGATGCTTTTCTTGACGCCTTGCTCATTTTTCTGGTTCCAGAAGTACTGGCCCTGCAAATACAGATCGTGGGCGACGAGATCCTTCGTCAGGGTAGGTTTCGACAGGATAAGCCTGGGGCCGGTGGTGCGCGAAAGCTTCCAGCCCAGTTCGTCGGTGAGCGTGTTCATGATTGCCGCGGTGATTTCATCCTGAATGTCGAAGACATCCCGCACGTCACATTCATAGCTCTCGGTCCAGATGTGACATCCGTCCTTCACATTCGTGAGACGTGCCGTGATGCGGAGCTTGTTTTCCGTCCGCCGAAGACTGCCCTCCAGCGGTGTGCCGACGTTTAGTGCGGAACCGATCTTGCGTACGTCTTCCGTCTTGTTCTTGTACTGGAAAGCGGAGATTCTCGAGACAACACGCAGGTTTTCAACCTTCGTCAGGGCATCTGTGAGCTCTTCGGTAATGCCGTCGCAAAAATACTCCTGATCCTGTTGAGGGCTCCTGTCCCGAAACGGCAGTACGGTGATTGACGGATCCGACGCGTCGGCGCCTGTTCCGGATGTGCTCCGCCGCGGTCCGGCGGCAGCGATAAAGCGATAACCGCGCCGGGGCACCGTTTCGACGAAACGCGGATTACCGGCCGAATCCCCCAGCGCCTCACGCAGGCGCTTGATTGCAGCGTTCAGGTTGCTCTCGAACTCTACGATCGTGTCCGGCCACAAGCGTTGCTGAATCTCTTCCCTGGTGACCAGTTCGCCGGGCTGCTCGAGCAGCATCACAAGCACCTGGAATGGCTGTTGTTGGAGCTTGATCTGAACGCCCTGCCTGCGCAGTTCTCCTGATCGCAGATCGACTTCAAAGAGCCCAAAGCGGAAGAGTTGCGGTTCCGGGGGGACGGTATCAGGCATTCGCTAGTGGCCACCTTTCTAGATCCGATTGCTGAATTCTACCACTGTCCGGTTTTGCCTGACGCATGTTCGGCGTTTCATCCGGCTCTATAACTTGATACGGCCCAGGCATTTGGCGTTTCATGCCCGTTTCCCTCAGAAGACATGTCCCGCCCATGGAGGCGCGGGACCGTGTTCCGTAAGGTTGTTGCTAGTCGGCAAGGCGTGGAGCCTCGGCCGGACTCAAGAAACAAGGAGACACTTCAAAATGTCGTTGAAAGTGAAATCAAGAAAAGTTGATGACGTCGTTGTGGTTGACCTGTATGGCCGAATCAGATGTGGTGATGGGCAGCTGCTGTTGCGCGAGACAGTTCGCGAGTTGATCGATGACGGCACTACCAGCTTTGTTCTGAACCTCAGTAACGTGAGCTCTATCGACAGCGCTGGGCTGGGAGAGCTGGCCGCAGCCAAGCTGGCACTCAATGAGTGTGCCGGGAAGGCCAACCTGGTGGGCCTCAACAAGAGGGTTCGGGACGTCCTGGTCCTGACAAAGCTAGCGGTTGAGTTCGATTCCTTCGCCGAGGAATCGAAAGCGGTAGCGGCGCTGCAGGCTGATCGAAGACCGATGTCCGCCACAGCGGCTGGATAGTCACAGTAAAGGGGATCCTGTCATTACTTCTTCGATGACGTTTCGAAGGCTTCGGCGACGGCGGTCGTGACTCTGTTGAAGTGAGAGCCGAATCCGCCGCCGATGCTGTGCCCCATCCGAACGATAACCAGGTCGTGGGATGGGATCACCATGACACGCTGCCCCCGCGCCCCTGAAGCATAGAAACCAGCCGGCACACCCTCCTGGACGTTGATCCACCACAATCCTCCGTAGTTGCCTTCCGAGGCGGGTGCGGGCGTCCGGATGTAGTCGACCCATCCTTCGGGAAGGATTCTTTCGCCCTGCCACATGCCGTCCTGCTGGTGCAGGAGTCCGAAGCGGGCCCAGTCCCGGGCCGTTCCGTAGTCGAAGCCCGGCAGGAGAAGATTTCCGTAGGGATCGGGTTCCAGGATCATGTTGCGCATCCCGATCTTGTCGAACAACTCCCGTTGCGGAAACGTCAGGTAGTTTTCGCCGCGTGCCTCGACGGTCTCGCGAACGATCTTGCCCAGGGTGAGCGGATCGGAGTTGCGGTAGCGGTAAACGGTGTTGGGCGGAAACTCCGAAGGCTTGCTGACTGAGAGTGCAAAGGCATCGACCGCCGCGGCGTAGACGTAGAGGTGATCGCTTTCTTTGGTGAAGTAGTCCGGTCCGGCGAGCCTCTTGAAATCAAGACCGCTGCTCATATGAAGCAAATCGGCGATCGTAATCTTGCCACGGGGATCGGCGATGTCGCGCCATTCGCGAACAGGGGCCGGATCGTCTACCGTGAAGTGCCCGTCGCGGACGAGCAAACCGACCAGTGTGGCCGTGATGCTTTTTCCCATCGACCAGCTCACGTGGCGGGTGTTCATGTCGTAGCCGCGAGCGTATCGCTCGGCCACGATCTGCCCCTTG
Organism: uncultured Solibacteraceae bacterium; assembly: GCA_964584435.1. Classification (GTDB taxonomy): domain Bacteria; phylum Acidobacteriota; class Terriglobia; order 20CM-2-55-15; family 20CM-2-55-15; genus CAZOZZ01. The sequence continues at coordinate 23,653 of CAZOZZ010000012.1, forward strand.
TGAAGGACAATGAACGCGCGTGTCTTGAGCGGAATGCCGTTCGGGTCGTCCCTCTCGAAAGCCGTGTCCACTGCGGCTTGCAGCGCTTCTTCGTCGTATTCCCGGCTTGCTGTCGACCGCACGATCACGTCTCCCATCGGCCACAGCTCGGTCGTGGGATCCGGCAGTACGCTTTCGACCTCCGCCGGTGTGAAGAAGATACCGGTTTCGCCGTCAGGGATGAGAGTGCAGCCCTGGGAGCCGTTGTAGACGGCTTTCTTTCGAATCTTTCCGTCGGGAGTGGCCAGTTCGAGCGTACGGGCATCCCGGTCGACTGAGATCTCGATGGTGCCCCAGTCGACACCTGTGAACGGATATGCATCGTTCCGGAGGTACTCGCGGGCATCCCGCCCCACGACAAACACTCCGGAGCAGGTCAATTTGGTCCCGAGCGCAATTGAAACGGCCAGGTCCTGTTGGAGTGCTGTGGCCGGGTTTGTGATGCCGCCCACCAGAACGGTGATCAGCAATGCCTGTATCAAACAGTTCTTGGTATTCTTCACGGAACCTCCGATGCCATTCGCCATTGGTGTGAACTCGCCTCCCGCCACAGGCTGCTGGGATTATTGTTGAAAGACGATCGACGTAGCGAGCATAATCCGCACCATGTTTCAGTCTGAACAGTTTTCCATTAAACGCCCGTGTCTCGGTGGGCGACTGGCTAGTGTTTTCGCGCTCGCATTGCTGATCGGTGCCTGTCAGGCCGGAGGGCCGTCCGAACCCGGTGTTCTGGACATCAAGATCGGAGCAGTGAGTGCCCCCGGTTCACTGATCTCTGCGACTGCAGAAGAGTTTGCCCGTCGCGTCAACGAACGGCTCGCCGGGCGCGTCAACGTGACGTTTTTTGGTTCCAGCCAACTCGGTAACGACGAAGTGATGCTGCAGAAGCTGAAGCTTGGAACTATGGATTTTTCTGTGCCCTCGACGATCATGTCGTCGACCGTCGATGAGTTCGGCCTGTTCGAGATGCCTTACCTGATAAAGGACAGGGATCACATGCGCCGGGTGGAAGAGCAGATTTTCTGGCCGACCCTGGCACCGGCTGCCGAAGCGAAGGGATACAAGGTGCTGGCCCTGTGGGAAAACGGGTTCCGGCATGTCACCAACAACACACGTCCGGTAACCGTTCCCGCCGACCTGGAAGGCGTAAAGCTGCGGACCCCCAGGGGGCAATGGAGAGTCAAACTGTTTCAGACCTTTGGCGCAAATCCCACGCCGATGCCGCTTTCCGAGGTGTTCGTGGCGTTGCAGACGGGGGTGATCGACGGACAGGAAAACCCACTGGCACAGATCACGAGCTTCAAGTTCGAGGAGGTGCAGACCTACCTCTCGCTGACGAGTCATGTCTATAGCCCGGCGTATCTTTTGACCGGTTTGAATCACTGGAACCAGATTCCCTCTGATGTCCGCCAGGTTCTCGAAGAAACAGGCAAGGAGATGGAAGAGTACGTCTATGCCGAGGCGGGTATTCTCGATCAACGATTGCTGGACGAGCTTCGAGCTTCAGGCATCGAAATCAACGAAGCCGATCACGACAGTTTCTTCGAAGCGAGCCGTCCGATCTATGAGGAGTTTGGTAATTCCGTTACCGGGGGCGAAGAGATGATCGAGACGGCTATTCGCCTTGCAGACCCACCGGAATAAGACCATCGCTATTTCGGGTAGACTGGTTCGGTGCTGAGCCGTCTCCATCAACCTTTCCGGCGTCTTCTTGAATCCATTGTCCTCGTTCTGATGACGTCGCTGGCCCTCGTCGTGGTCGCGGGTGTCGTCTTTCGTAAGGCCGGCGCTTCCCTGGTCTGGTACGACGAGGTCGCTTCGATCCTACTGGTCTGGCTGACCTACTATGGAGCCTGCCTGGCCGCCCTGGGCCGTGCCCACATTGGGTTCCCGAACTTCATTCAGTCCGCGGGCCCAAGACTGCGGCTGTACCTGGTTGCTGTTCGAGAGGCGGTCATTGTCGCATTCTTCCTGCTTGTCGCATGGGCCGGTTGGCGCGTCTTGCTGGTTCTCGAAGGAACGCATCTGGTCAGCCTGCCCTGGGTTCCTGCGCAATTCACCCAATCGGTGATTCCGATAGGGGCCGTTCTCTTTATCGTTGCCGAGCTATTGAGCTTTTGCCAGGGGCACGAGCCCATTGACGCGGATAGTGGTGAAGGGGACTCACCGTGATGCTGCTCCTGCTTTTCATCGGCCTGCTGGCGCTTGTATTTATCGACGTGCCGATCGGTATCGCTCTCGGAGTCGTTGCGACCGTAGCAATGGGTGTGACGGGTGGGCTCGATTCGTTGCCGAACGTCGCCCTGGTTCTTTTCGATGGCGCCAGGAAGTTCACACTGATCGCGATCCCGCTCTTCATACTCGCCGGAGCGATCATGAACGCTTCGGGCATTTCTCGCCGGCTGATCGCGTTTGCGTCCGCCCTGCTCGGATTCGTTCGGGGGGGACTGGCGATGGTGACCATCGGAACATCGCTCTTCTTTGCCGAGATTTCGGGTTCTGCCGTCGCGGACGTTGCGGCGTTGGGATCCATCCTGATTCCTGCGATGAAGCGGAAAGGTTACCCGACGCCTTTTGCGGCCGCCGTGACCTCGTCGGCTTCAACGCTGGCTGTGATCATCCCGCCATCGCTGCCCATGATCCTCTATGCAGTCATGTCGGGCAGCTCCGTCGTCGAGCTCTTCGTTGCCGGCATCATCCCCGGACTTCTCGGCGGCCTCCTGATGATGGGCGTTGCCCACTTCATATCCGTGCGTCACAATTTTCCGGTTGAAGAGGTCTTCCAACTCCGTCGCGTTGTTCGGACTTTCAAGGAAGCTGCCTGGGCGCTGACATTGCCCATCATCATTCTCGGCGGCATTTTCGGCGGGTGGGTGACCGCCACCGAGGGCGCCGGGCTCGCCGTTGTCGCAGCAATCTTTATTGGCGCGGTCATCTACCGGGAACTGGATTTCAAACTTCTCAAGGAATCCATGATCGAAGGGGGGAGCCAGACGGCGGTCGTCATGCTGCTCGTCGCCACGTCCGCGCTCCTTGGAGACTTCCTGACTTCGGCCCAGGTGCCCCAGCGTGTGGCCGCGGCCATCATAGGCCTGACCGACAATCCCCTGGTGATCATGGCCCTGCTGAATGTCTTCTTTCTCGCAGTGGGCCTGTTCCTGCATTCCGCCGCCGCGATTATCCTCGTCGTTCCCATCGTCATGCCCCTGGTTACCGCAGCCGGCATCGATCCCGTTCACTTCGGCCTGGTCGTAACCCTCAATCTCGGAATCGGTCAGCAAACCCCTCCCGTGGCGAGTGTCCTGGTCACTGCGTGTTCGATCGCGAAAGCCGACGTGTGGGAAGTGACAAAGGTCAACAGCTACTTCATCGCCGTTCTTCTGGGCGTGTTGCTGTTGGTCAGCTACGTGCCTGCTATCCCGCTGGCACTGGTTAATCTGTTCTACAGGTAACACCTGACTGAAGGCATGCCCGCCTCGGAGTCCGCCGCCCTTTCCAATCATCGGCTCCAAATAGATATATGTATATATGTGTATAAATACGTATAGTTGGGATGAGGTTTGAATGGGCTGAAGACAAGGCGACGAGCAATCTGGGAAAACACGGCGTCGACTTCCGGGAGGCCGTCCTCGTGTTTGACGATGTGCGTGCCGTCGAAGCTTATGATGCTGTGCACTCTTTGCTCGAACCGAGATTCTGGCGGATAGGTTGGTCCGGTCGCAGACTCTTATATGTGGTGTTTGTGGAGAGAAACAAGACCATCCGATTAATCCATGCGAGAAAAGCTGACAGCTTGATGGGAAAAATCTATGCGAAGGAAAACGAAGATTAATTTGAGCGAAGAGAAGTTTCCGTTTCGACCCGGGTCGAAGAGAGTCCCTCGTGGCGAGCGTCACGATGCAGGACCTGGCGAAACAGAAGCTCGGAACATTAAGGTGCGTGTGAGCATGTATCTCGATGCGGATATCGTGGAGTACTTCAAGGACAAAGCGGCCGCACCCGGTTCGGCGGGTTATCAGACTCTTATCAATGCAACTCTGAGACAAGTCGTGGAAACTGGCGATCTTGAAAGCGCGGATACTGTGAAGAAAACGCTTTTGGCAGACGAGGATTTCGTGGGTCAACTGGCCAGGAACGTATCGTCCCTCCTGACCAAGCGATCATACTGACATCGGGTGGATCAGCGGAAGGTGCCGACAAGTCCTCGCTGTCTCCCCCGGTGATATACTGGGCGCCCCTGAGGAGAGGGCTGGCCATGCAGATCGATTCCAGGAAATGCGTTGCGTGCAGCAACTGTGTGCCCGTGTGCCCGATGGGCGCGATCTACATCGATCCCGGCGTCAATCGCGCGACGATCAACTATGACGAGTGCGTGGAATGCGGGACCTGCTTCCGCGGGATGAGTCAGGAACACCTGAGTCCAACCATTGTTCGGGCCGTGCGTGGCCTGGCAAAGATCTTTCGTTTTCGTTTCGAACCCGAGCCGGATGTTTGTCCGACGGGTGCCTTCGTGATGGAGGAACTCGAATGGCCTCGCGTCGCGCGTCGTGTCTTCAGCGATCCGGTCGTCGAACACACGTCGACCGGAATCACGGGCCGTGGTACCGAGGAGGTCAAGACGAACGACGTCGCACATCGCGTTGATGTCGGTGAAGTCGGATATGTCGTGGAATTCGGGCGTCCGGGTGTCGGCGTACGGTTCCACCAGATTCAGTCGATGACGATGGCGCTGACCAGACTTGGTGTGACGTTTGAAGCGAACAACCCGATCAGCCACTTGATGATCGACAAGAGCCGCGGCACGCTCAAGGAAGACCTCCTCAACGAGAAAATCCTGTCGGCTATCGTCGAGATCAAGACGAAGTTCGACGACGTCGAGCGAGTGCTTGGCACCGTGATGGAAGTTGCCAATCAGATCGACACCGTGGTTGCCCTGGGCGTGTCGACACGTTGCGACACCGATGGGCAGGATCCGATGCTGGCACCGAAGCTTGAAGCGTTGGGTTACACGTTCGAGAGGGCCAAGACGAACATGGGGCTGGGTCGGATTACGAACGTCGTCGAGGGGGAGGATCTGGGTGACGAACACCTTGCATCGGTACGGTAAGGCCGAAGCCTTCAGGGACGATTACATCATCTTCGCCATGTCCAGCAAGGGCAAGAACGACGAGGGTGCCATCGACAAGTTGAAGACGTTCTTGAGGATCTGTGTTCGGCACGCTCCCTCCAACATCGGTGCTTCAGGTCAGAGTAGCTTCCGTCCCTCGAGCAACCTCAGTCCGAGTGTCCACTGGAGCCGCGACATCGGTTCAAATTTTGACAACGTGATTACCGGCATCAAGAGGGCTGGTCCGGCCGCGGCGGTTTTCGATTCCCGAGACAAGGCTGTCGCATGTCTCGGTGAGGTCATCGCCGAAGACCTTGGCCTTTCGGTAAACATCAGCACATCGGTCGAGGGCGCACGGGAAGCCGGAGAATCTTGCGGTATCCGGCGGCACAGTGTCGAATACTCGCTCGGTTTCACGGATCCCAACAAACACCTGCCCCGAAACCAGGTCCTCGAACTAGCGACAATGTGTGGTCACGGCATGGTCTCGTTCAACATGGCCCAGAAAATGATGGACATGGTCCGTGAAGGCCGCCGTACCCCGGAACAGGCCGTGGCCACCCTGGCCCGTTTCTGCCCCTGTGGTGTATACAACCCCTCCCGTGCCATGAGATTGATCGAGGAAGCCCGTACCCACCGGTAGTCAGGCTTCAGGCAGGAATAGGATTCAACGCGAAGACGCGAAGACGCGAAGGCCGCGAAGAGAACCTTTTTTTGCCGCAGTGCCGTAGAAACACAGAGATTCTTGTTTCTTGCCTCCGCATCAAGAAACTTTCTACTTTGCGTCCTTCGCGTCTTCGCGTTGAATCCCCTTCCTGTCCTTCCCGTCACCGTGCCTTTCGGTTGACTGAAGTTCCCACCCGGGATTGACCCGGTTCCCTCAAACCAGCTAAGCTTCCCTCTGCCCACCCGGTCCCTCAAGGTAACAAGGAGGAGTGACTCTTGATCTCTCGAAAACAACTGTTTGGAAACCCCGAAAAGGCGCATGCGCGTATCAGTCCCGATGGGGCGAAGCTGGCCTATCTTGCTCCGCTCGACGGCGTGCTCAATGTCTGGGTTGGGCCGGTCGGTGATCCATCGGCGGCAAAACCGGTGACAAAGGACGACCACCGCGGCATTCGATCGTTCTTCTGGGCCTATACCAGCGCACACCTGCTCTATCCTCAGGACAAGGACGGCGACGAGGACTGGCATATCTACAGCGTCAACCTCGACACCGATGTCATCAAGGACCTGACCCCGATCGAAAAGATTGCGGCGCGCATTCAAGGCGTGAGTCGGAAGTTTCCAGAGGAAATACTTGTAGGCATCAACGACCGGGACAAGCGCCAGTTGCATGACATCTATCGTGTCAACATCGACACGGGTGACAGGGAACTGATGCAGGAGAATCCCGGTTTCGCCGCTCTCATGACCGACGATGACTATCGCGTGCGGTTCGCCCTGACGTTTACTCCCGAAGCGGGGCACCTCTATCTCAAGCCCGACCCCAAAGACGGATGGAAGGAGTTTGTCCGGATCGATGCCGCCGATGCGATGACGACTCATCCCGTTGGCTTCGACAAGTCGGCTGAGCGCTACTACATGGTGGACAGCCGAGGTCGGGACAAGAGCGCGCTCACCGCCGTGAACCTCGAAACCGGGGACGAAGAACTCCTTGCCGAGAGCGATCGTGCCGATATCGACGGTGCGGTAGTGCATCCCACCGAGAAGAACATCCAGGCCGTTACGTTTACGCATGCCCGTCAGGAGTGGAAGATCCTGGATCCGTCGATTGAGCCGGACATGGAGTATCTCGGCGGTGTTGCCGACGGTGAGATCCAGATCACGAGCCGGACACTGGATGATCAGAAATGGACTGTTGCTTACCTGATGGATGACGGACCGGCACGCTTCTATCTCTATGATCGTGTCGCGCGAAACGCAACCTTCCTGTTTACCAATCAGCCGGAACTGGAAGACCTCCCGCTCGTCAAGATGCACACCGACGTCGTTACGGCGCGAGACGGGTTGGAACTGGTCAGTTATGTGTCGTTGCCGTCTTCGAGCGACCCGAACGGCACCGGAAGGCCTGACAAGCCTCTGCCGATGGTCCTGTTCGTCCATGGCGGCCCCTGGGCCAGGGACAGCTGGGGCTATACCCCAAATCACCAGTGGCTTGCTAATCGGGGATATGCGGTCCTGTCGGTCAACTATCGCGGCTCCACCGGATTCGGGAAGGGTTTTATTAACAAGGCCGACAACGAGTGGGCTGCCGGGATGCACGATGATCTGATCGATGCCGTCAACTGGGCTGTGGATGAGGGTATCGCCGATCGCGACAGAGTGGCGATCATGGGCGGCAGTTATGGCGGCTATGCCACGCTGGTAGGGTTGACGTTCACTCCTGACGCCTTCGCGTGTGGGGTGGATATCGTCGGCCCGTCGAACCTGATTACGATGATGGAAAACCCGCCGCCCTATTGGGTCCCTCTTATGTCGATCATGAAGAACAGGATCGGCGACTGGACGACCGACGAAGAACGGGAGTTTCTGAAATCACGGTCGCCGCTCTTCCACGTGGATCAAATCCGTCGCCCTCTCTTGATCGCCCAGGGGAAGCAGGATCCGCGCGTAAAACAGGCCGAATCGGATCAGATCGTGGCGGCGATGAACGAGAGGAACATACCGGTCAGCTACATGCTCTTTACCGAGGAAGGCCACGGCTTTGCGAAGCCGGAGAACCGGCAGGCGTTCTACGCTGTGGCGGAGGCGTTTCTAGCCAAACACCTGGGCGGTGAATATGAAGAGATTGGTGACGCGTTCGAAGGGACTCGGTTTGAAACGCCAAGCGGTGTCGATGGGGTACCGGGCCTGTCGGAAGCCTTGAGCCGGACGGCCGCTTCTTAGTCATTGGAACCGTGGAGTCTTCCGCCACCAGCCCAGCCGTCGAACTGGATGCCGTTGGGGTCCGGTTCGACGGATATCCCGCCATCGAAGAGATTTCTTTCTCGGCTCCAAAAGGACAGTTTGTGGCCATCGTGGGTCCTACTGGATGTGGCAAGTCTTCGATACTGAATCTTGTCGCGGGCTTGCTCGGTCCGACTTCGGGCCGAGTTCGCACTTCGGGCAGGGGTATCGGGGGGGTCAACAGCGAGGCCGCCTATATGTTTCAGCAGGACGCGCTCCTTCCGTGGAAGCGGGTTCTGGATAACGTCATGCTTGGCCCGATCCTTCGAGGGGCACGGCCCGAAGACGCCCGGGAGGAAGCCCGGCGGTGGATCGATCGGGTGGGGTTGTCCGGTTTCGATGATCGATACCCGCACCAACTGTCCGGGGGGCAGCGCAAGCGTGCCGCGATGGCACAGGTGCTGATCAACAAACTCCCGCTGCTGCTGATGGACGAACCCTTCGGCGCGCTGGATGTACAGACACGCGCCCTGATGGAAAGCGAACTGCTGGAATTGTGGCAAGAGCTGGGTGCCACCGTGCTCTTCGTAACCCATGACCTGGAAGAAGCAATCTCCCTGTCCGACCGGGTTCTGCTCTTGACTGCCGGTCCGAATTCCCGTCTCAAGGCAGACTACCCAATCGATCTGCCCCGACCACGCAACGTCATGGAGGCTCGTTTCACTCCCGGGTTTTCCGAAATCTACGAAGACATCTGGTCGGCGCTGCGAACGGAGGTCCTGGAGAGCCATGCCCGTACGAACTAATAACTCCGGACTCGTTCTCGCGATACAGATCGGACTCTTCGCCGGTCTCATCGGCGCGTGGGAGGTTGGAGCGCGGATCGGCGTTCTCGATACGTTTTTCTTCTCGCAGCCTTCGGCGTTCCTGTCGCGCGTCTGGACCTGGATCGGAACGACGGAAGGCACGATCCTGGGAGGGCGAACGATCTACAGTCACATCGCGGTGACGTTGGAGGAAATGGTCGCGGGCTTCACGCTTGGCGTCGTCTTCGGTGTTGCCGTTGGGTTCGTACTCGGCCGGTCCGACTTCTGGTCTCGTGTGTTCAATCCCTATATTCAGGTCTTGAATGCACTGCCACGCCTCGTCCTCGCACCGATTTTCGTTCTGCTTCTGGGGATTGACGAGGCTTCAAAGATTGCACTGGGCTTTTCGCTGGTCTTCTTCATCGTGTTCTTCAATGTGTATCAGGGCGTTCGTGATGTCGATCGCAACCTGATCAACAACGCCCGAATGCTTGGAGCCGACGAAGGCCAGTTGGCCCGGCATGTGCTTCTGCCTTCCGCGATGAGCTGGATCGTTTCGAGTCTGCACACCTCGGTCGGATTTGCCCTGGTCGGTGCGGTTGTCGGCGAATATCTGGCCGCCGCCCGGGGCCTCGGATGGGTGATCGCGCAAGCCCAGGGAAATTTCGATGCCGCAGGAGTCTACGCCGGGATGACGATTCTATGTATCATCGTCGTGATCGTGGAACTGGGTGTGGTCTTCCTGGAGCGCAAGCTGCTTGCCTGGAAACCGTCGCCTTCGGGAGATCTGCTTGCAGCATGAGTCAGGAGCATTGATGAAGTCTCTTGAGGTGAAGCCTCTTAAAACGAATTCTCTTAGATGGTGTGTTTTCTCCCTCTCGTTTATCTGGATATTGGGGGCGTGTTCGGGCCCGGCTCCGGAACCAGCATCTCCCGACGCACCGGAAATCTCAAACGTCCGCATCGCCGTGGGTGGACAGTCTCAGTATGTCTATCTCCCTCTGAGTCTTGCCAACAAACTGGGTTATTTCGCCGATGAAGGACTCACCGTTGAAATATCGGACCTTCGAGGAGGCTCACAGGCCCTGGCGGCGTTGACCGGGGGATCGGTCGATGCTGTTGTCGGTTTTTACGAACACACGATTCGAACGCAGGCTCGCGGAAAGGACCTGGTGATGATCACCCTGTTCGACCGCGTTCCCGGCCTCGTCATGATGATCGGTACGCCCCACATCGACGAAGTCCAATCCATAGCCGACCTCGTCGGAAAGCCTTTCGGTGTCACGGCGCCGGGTTCGTCTACCGATGCGATGGTGAAGTATCTACTGAGCAAGAACGGGTTCGATCCCCAGGCGATACCCGTCGTCACGACCGGGACGACAACCATGGTGGCCGCCATCGAATCGGATCAGGTCTGGGGTGGGGTCACCGTCGATCCGCTGGCCCAGAAACTCGCTCGTGATGGAACCGCACAACCCCTCTATGACACCCGTTCGGCAGAAGGAGCCGAGGAAGTCTTCGGCGGTCCCTGGCCCTCAGGCGGACTTTATGTCGCCCTGCCGTTTTCCGTCGAGAACCCACGCACGGTTCAAGCCCTCGCCAACGCAGCCGTACGGACGCTGCGATATATCGGATCGCATTCGGCCGAAGAGATCGCCGGGCATGTTCCGGAATTCTGGGTAGAAGGGAACAGAGAGTTGTACGTTGAGGCTCTCGAAGCCAACCTCGGGATGTTCAGCCCGGACGGACTCATGCCGGAGGACGGTCCCCCGAACGTTCTCGAAACGCTCACGCTTGTCGACCCCACGATCGACCCTAGAACGATCGACCTGGCCCGCACCTACGACAACCGATACGTCCGGAGAGCCCCCAACTAGCCCGCATCATGTCTTCAATCTGCGGTTTTACATCATCTTTACACCGGAGCAGTCAACCAATCAGAGAGTTCCCACGTCTTACAGATAGAACGCGAAACGAAGCCGCGTGAGGAGGTTTGATGACTTGGGTAGATTTTGAGGGTCTTTGTCGATGGCGCTACAGCGTGATGCCGGTCAATCCCGCTCTGCGGACTTATGCCAACAAACTTCAAAACGAAGTGGGACCCGATTGCAGGCTGTCCCCCAGCCCTCGGCGCCCGGACTTCTATGAGGTCGACGCGCCTGGTGGGTGGTATTACGTTCACGTCCACCACAGCAGCCGAACCGTCTATGTGATTGCCCACTCTCCCTGCGATCGTGACGTCCATAGAAGCCGTCAACCCGTTAGTGTGGATGGGCTTAGCTTATATGCCCAGATCCGGGGCCTGAGGTGTTCAGGCCCCGTCCGGCTCTCCGCTCGTTGTTCTCCGCCCTGTGTCCAGAATAGGCTGAAGCCCACCACGTCACCTGTCGATAAATAGAGGGAGATGTGGATTCCTTTTGCGCTCATCGTGCTGCCCCTGACGGCCGTCATTGCTTATGACCTGATCCAGCGAAGGCACGCGGTTCTGCGTAACTACCCTGTAGTAGGGCACTTCCGCTATCTGCTGGAGACCGTCGGTCCGGAGTTGCGCCAGTACATCGTCACCGGCAACAACGAGGAGCGACCTTTCAGTCGCGACCAGAGAAGCTGGGTATATGCCTCGGCGAAGCGGCAGAACAACTACTCCGGGTTCGGAACAGACGACGAGTTGGAGTTGTCTCCCAATTTCGTCATCATCAAACACTCGGCCTTTCCGCTGAAATCCGTTCATCCGGGCGAGCCTGACTACGATCCCACGCACCCGATTCCCGTTGCCAAGATCCTCGGTGGTCATCGCCGGAGAAAGAAGGCGTTCCGCCCTTCTTCGATCATCAATATTTCGGGAATGAGCTTCGGGTCGCTCAGTGCGCCGGCCGTGGAGGCGATCAACCGGGGTAGTGCGATTGCGGGCTGTCTTCACAATACGGGCGAAGGTGGCGTATCTCCTCACCATCAGTTCGGTGGAGAACTGATCTGGCAGATAGGTACGGCCTATTTCGGATGTCGCGATGAGCAGGGTCGCTTTTCGATGGACCGTTTTAAGGCAACGGTCGAGGCGAACAACATTCGTGCCATCGAAATAAAGCTGAGTCAGGGGGCTAAACCGGGATTGGGGGGTGTTCTGCCCGGAGCCAAGGTCACCGAAGAGATAGCGGAGGTCCGGGGCATCCCCAAAGGGGAAGCCTGCCTGAGTCCGAACAGCCACAGTGCGTTTGGCAGCGTCGACAGCATGCTCGACTTCGTGGAAGGACTCGCCGATGCCAGCGGCCTGCCCGTGGGAATCAAGTCTGCGGTTGGGGACATGGGATTCTGGAGCGAGCTGGCCTATCTGATGACCACAACCGGTCGTGGTGTCGACTTTGTCACGATCGATGGCGGTGAAGGCGGAACCGGTGCGGCGCCGCTGGTGTTTGCCGACCATGTTGCCCTGCCGTTCAAGAACGGGTTCAGCCGTGTATACAGAGAGTTTGCTGAGATGGGTATCCATGAAGACGTCGTCTTCATCGGGTCGGGCAAGCTAGGCTTTCCGGAGGCCTCGGTGTTTGCCTTTGCTCTCGGGTGCGACATGATTGCCGTCGCGCGGGAAGCGATGCTCTCCATCGGATGTATCCAGGCTCAGCGATGCCATACAGGGAACTGCCCGGTGGGCATCGCAACTCAGAACAAGTGGCTCATGCGGGGACTGGATCCAACTCTGAAGAGTGCCCGAATGGCTAACTACATCTGCACGCAGCGAAAAGAGATCGATGCGCTGTCGGGAGCCTGCGGCGTGTATCACCCATCATTGTTGACCGACGACCACCTGGAGATCCTCGATGGCAGGTTCGGTACTTCATCGTTGTTCGACCTGTTCGGTTACCGCCATGGATGGGGTTTGCCATCCGCCGAAGATCGTGACGCGCTCTGCCGTCTCGTCGGAGGTCAAGAGGTGTCTTCTCCCCGCGCGACCCAGGGTGATGTTCCGCCAATCCGTCTTGTTAGTTAGCAGGTAGCGGGCAGCGAGCAGCTTCCCGATTCGGCTACCCGCTGATCGCTACCAGCTACCAGCTACTCGCTACCTGCCCTCATCCAACATCCACGTTGACTGCATTTGTTTCCACGGCATAACATTTCCCCAATGTTGATCTTGACAGGAATTGGCCTTGCGATCGTCCTGGTTACGATCTACGACCTCGTCCAACGGAAGCACGCGATACTACGAAATTTCCCAATCATCGGTCATTTCCGTTACATCTTCGAGGCCGTTGGTCCCGAACTCAGACAGTACATCGTTACCGGTAACAACGAGGAACGCCCTTTCAGCCGCGATCAGCGAACCTGGGTCTACGCTTCGGCCAAGCGCCAGAACAATTACTTTGGATTCGGGACGGACGAAGAAGTCGAGCTGTCGTCGAACTACCTCATCATCAAGCATGCCGCTTTTCCACTTCAGGCTTCCATTGCCGGAGAGCCCGGCTACGATCCGATGTATCCGCTTCCCTCGGCAAAGGTGCTGGGCGCCGCAAGGAGCCGCAGGAAGGCGTTTCGCCCGAGATCAGTCGTTAACGTGTCAGCGATGAGTTTCGGTTCGTTGAGTGCGGCTGCGGTAACAGCCCTCAACCAGGGGTGTCAGTCTGCGGGGTGCCTCCACAACACGGGTGAGGGCGGTGTGTCGCCATACCACAGGAACGGCGGCGAACTTATCTGGCAGATCGGTACTGGATATTTCGGCTGCAGGGATGAGCAGGGAAACTTCTCGATGGATCGATTTCTGGAAACTGTGGAGTCCGCACCGGTCCGTGCCATTGAAATCAAGTTGAGCCAGGGTGCCAAACCCGGCTTGGGAGGCGTTCTTCCCGACAGGAAGGTGACGCCGGAAATTGCGGCGATTCGCGGCATCCCTGTTGGCCGGACCTGCATCAGCCCGTCGCGGCATCGAGCGTTCGGTGACGTCGACAGCATGCTGGATTTCGTCGAGGAACTGGCCGATGCCACAGGTCTTCCGGTGGGGATCAAGTCTGCTGTCGGCGAGATCGGATTCTGGCGCGAGCTGGTTCATCAGATGACGACCAGCGGCCGCGGAGTGGATTTCGTCACGATCGACGGGGGAGAAGGTGGAACAGGCGCCGGCCCGCTGGTGTTTACCGACCACGTGGCCCTGCCCTTTAAGCTGGGGATAAGCCGGGTATATCGTGAGTTTGCCGAGGCCGGGCTCCACCATGACGTCGTCTTTATCGGTTCGGGAAAACTGGGCTTTCCAGAGTCGGCGGTCGTAGCGTTTGCCTTGGGCTGCGACATGATCGCGGTTGCGCGAGAAGCCATGATGGCGATTGGTTGTGTCCAGGCTCAGCGATGTCACGTCGGCAACTGCCCGACAGGGGTTGCCACACAGAACAGGTGGTTGATGCGTGGGCTGGACCCAGAGTCGAAGTCTGCTCGGCTGGCGAACTACATCTGTGTCCTGCGGAAGGAACTGACCTCCATCGCTCGTGCTTGCGGAGTCTGCCACCCGGCTCTCCTGACCGATGCTCACATCGAAATCCTGGATGGCAAGTTCGGTGCCGCTTCGCTGTTCGAAGTGTTCAATTACCGTGATGATTGGGGCCTGCCGTCACCCCGGGGCAGGGAAGAGATCCGGCTGATCGTCGAGGAAGCTTGTGCCGGGCGTGTGAGATCCTCCGGTGAGTAGCGACTTTCCCGCCACTTCGGGCGGAAGGCGAACGAAAATACCCCCAAGACAGACAGGAAAGATTGCCCTTCACACCCGCCGCTTACATAGTGTCAGAAGCTTTTCAGTCCAGTAACTTGTGAACTGAAGATCCTGACAACCCATCAACAGAAAGGAGCCCGGAAAGGGCTCCTTTCTGTTGATGGGTTGGCCTAATGTAGGTGGGCTCTGTGAGCGCACTGTGCGGTCATTGACCGCACCTACAGTTTGGGGTGTTGCTCATGAAAGTCGGTCGAATCCTGATATGCCTTTGCCAGAGTCAGCATTTCGGCCTCGCCGTAAAGTTGACCTACGAACATAATGCCGGTCGGAGTGCCGTCGTCATTGAAGCCGTTGGGCACGGAGATGCCGGGATGGCCCGTCAGGTTCGTGGCACTGTTGTTCGGGCTGCCCCCAAATGGTGCTACATAGACGTCGATGTCGGCCATCGTACGTGCCATATTCTCCATCAGGATCATCCTCACGCGATTCATCTGCAGGTACTCGACCCCGGGAACGAGACGGGAGTTTCGAATCAACATCGCCTCGGGTTCTCTCCGATCCTTGATCAGTAGTTCGTCTCTTCCGCTGCGCGTCAACTCGTCGAAGACCGCCGCTTCGTCAACCAGAAGCATCGTCAGCGCGTTCATTCCTGCGTGTTCGGGCAGGGCAATGGGTATCAGGTCAACGCCTAGTTCACGGAGCTTTTCCAGCGTAGCCCGATCGTTGGCTTTCCCCGTGGCAGCCCCCTCCCCGGAATCGGCATCGAAAGCGTCCTTCAGATAGCCGACGCGGAGAGATCCGACTCTCCTGTCGCCGTCCCAGTTGAAAGGTCGATCGACAACCGCCAGATCACGCCTGTCCGGGCCGTGGATCGCATTGAAGACAACGGCACAGTCTTCCACGCTGCGACACATCGGCCCCACCTTGTCCAGACTCCAGCTCACCGGCATCACGCCATAGCGACTGACGCGGCCGAAGGTTGGCCGCAGACCAGCGACTCCACACCGCCGGGATGGCCCAACGATCGACCCCAGGGTTTCCGTGCCGATCGAAAACCCTACCAGGCCCGCTGCGGTAGCCGAACCTGGGCCTGCGGAGGACCCACTCGCCCCCTGGTCGGGCTTCCAGGGGTTGTTCGTTCGCCCACCGAACCATTGGTCACCCCGCGCCAACTCGCCGGTTGCAAGCTTGGCAACGAGTACCGCCCCGGCTTCTTCGAGTCGCGTGATGACGGTGGCGTCGGTATCGATGACCTGTTCCCTGTATGCTTCCGATCCCCACGTTGTCCGATACCCCCGCTTGGCGATCAGATCCTTTGCTCCCCAGGGTATCCCGTGCAACGGGCCCCTGTACCGGCCTGACGAGATCTCTTCGTCTGCCTGCCGTGCCTGTTCCATAGCCAGGTCTTCAGTCAGTGTGACCGTGCAGTTGAGCACGCCGTTGTATCGCTTCAGGCGATCGAGATACATCCCGGTCAGTTCGACCGACCGTACTTGACGTGAAGTGATCAGGCGTGCCAGATGAGTCGCAGGCCAGAAGGCAACGTCTTCGAGGTTCGAAGGTCTTTCTATCGTTGGAGGAGTGCTCATCTTGAATGGTCGATGTTCCTCGTCAAAGGTCATGCCGGCCACGGCCGGGTTGAAATAGAGAGGAGGGGCGACACTCGCATCGAGCGGAATGTTTCTCAGTTCCTCGTAGCTGTCCAGGTTGTCGTTGACACCTTCCACCATTTCCAGGCGTTGTTCTTCGGTGAAGTCCAACCCGGCCATTCCGGCGGCGGCGTTCACCATGTCGGCATCAATACGGCGTTCACCGTCTGCGGTCTGCGCCCAAAGGGCTCCGGGAAATAGCGTTGAAGTCAGTCCGAGGGTCCCGAAGTATCCGAGAAAGCATCTTCGCTGGAGGGTCAGGTCGCGATCACCCTTGTCTGGCTTTTGCATTCTTGATCCTTTATTCGTCCGTTCGCGGGTAGCGAGTGTCCAGAGTGATCTCGGAATGCTATCAACGGTTCGGGGCGGTTTCAATGTGTAACGTGATGTATTTGATTAGCCGGAGAAGGGCGGGAAGGAGGGTGCCTTCCGTCGTGACTTCCAGGCACGCTTCGCCGAACTTTACGGATTTGGAGAGGGGATGATTGTTCCAAGATTTTGTTAAGAAAGTGAAGGGCCCGGACGTAGGCTCCTACGGGGCCACGTACGAGGTCTTGACGGTTGTGTAGAATTCGACGGCGTAGCGGCCCTGTTCCCGGCTGCCGTAGCTGGATCCTTTCCGGCCGCCGAACGGAACGTGATAGTCGACTCCAGCCGTTGGCAGGTTCACCATCACCATTCCCACCTGGGCGTTCTTCCTGTAGTGACTCGCGTGCTTCAGTGAGGTCGTACAAATGCCGCCCGATAGACCGAAGGGCGTGTCATTGGCTATCGAGAGTGCTTCCTCGTAGTTCCCGGCCCTGATCACGCTTGCGACGGGACCGAATATTTCGTCGCGATTGATGCGCATGTTCGGTGCCGTGTCGGTGAACAGAGCGGGCTCCAGGTAGTAGCCATCCTTGTCCCTTTTCAGGCGTTTTCCGCCCGTGGCAAGCCTGGCCCCCTCCTTGACGCCGACTTCCAGGTATTCGAGATCCTTTTCCATCTGGCTCTGATCCACGACAGGGCCGATGTCGGTGTCCGCTTCGAGCGCGTCGCCCACGCGTAGTGCCTTCATTCTCTCGATGATCGCATCCACGAAACGATCGTGGATTCCTTCCGTGACGATCAGGCGTGACGATGCCGTACACCTCTGGCCCGTCGAATAGAACGCTCCCTGGACCGCGCAGTTGACTGCGGTGGGCAGATCCGCGTCATCCAGGATGATGAGAGGGTTCTTCCCCCCCATCTCCAGCTGCACTTTGGCGAGACGCGCAGCGCATCGAGCGGCGACATGAGCGCCGGTATCTACGGATCCGGTGAAACTGATACCCGCGATTCCCCGGTTTTCGAGCATCGCCTCTCCGACGATGGAGCCTCGGCCCATGATCAGGTTGAAAACGCCTCTGGGAAGGCCGGCTCGGGCGAGGATGTCCGCCAGTTCCCAGGCACATCCGGGTACCAGAGCGGCCGGCTTGAACACGATGGCGTTACCGTAAGCAAGTGCGGGAGCGATCTTCCACGCAGGTATGGCTATCGGGAAGTTCCACGGCGTGATCACGCCAACCACTCCCAGCGGTTCGCGTGTGATTTCGACTTCAATACCCGGACGAATGGAATCTATTTTTTCGCCGGCGATGCGTAGCGCTTCCCCGGCGAAAAACTTGAAGACCATGCCGGCCCGCCCGACCTCCCCTATTCCTTCAGGAAGTGTCTTTCCTTCCTCCCGGGCCAGGAGCTCGCCCAATTCCGCTTTCCTGTTCAGGATTTCCGTGCCGATGGCGTCGAGAACGTCGAAGCGGGTCTGAGGTGTTGTCGCTGCCCAGTCGGGTGCCGCTGCGGCAGCCGCCGCCACCGCATCGGTTACGCTCGAAGCGTCGCCACTTGCATATTCACCGACGATGTCGCCCAGGTCGGACGGGTTCATGTTGTCGGAGGACTCGGCACTCACCTTCCACTCGCCCGCGATCAAGTTTGCGTGTATTCCCATGAATGATAACTCTCACAGAATTCGGCTTGTTCCGTGCCCTGACACACTTCTCGCCCGTGGTCTAGTCGAGCGCCGGACACATCGCCATTTTCCCGTCGATATAGTGGTCCCGGTTAATTGTTGTTCGAAGGTTTCTGGACACGATCAATCGGGCGCTGGCTCTGGGTCGCACGCGTCGCTTCACGTGTTCGCAGGTTGAACCGATCACCGGGAGCCAGGAAATAGAATCGTCCGTATGGAGGAATCTCGCTCTCGTTGTCGTAGATGACGGCATAGCTCTGGCCGATCACCTGGAAACCGTCTCCCTGGACGACAATTGCGGTGTTTTCATCCAGACCGATGCCGAGAAGGTCGGGATGGGCTTCGATAACTTCCAGCATGTCGAACTGTCTGTTCCGTCGTAGCAGGTGTTGGTCAATGCCCACGTTCTTGAGAAAACCCAATCCTTCCAGGTGATCGCCCATCATGACTGTATTGGTCTTTGTGTCGCCCCTGACCAGAAACGATCCCAGGATCGACGCACCGGCAGACGAACCCCCGATCACGCCGCCACGGTCGAGCACCCCCTCGAGCGCTACCTGGGTTTTCGTGTTGAGATAGGAATCGGCCAGTCGCCACTGGCGTCCGCCTCCGAAAAAGACACCGCGAGCCGTTCTGAGTGGTGCGACAAACTCATCAGTGTCGGCCACCTCAGGATCATAAGTGTGCAGTATCGTGATGTTTGTCGCTCCAGCCTCTCTGAAGAGCCTCTGACCGTTCCAGTATTGATCGTAGTGGGTTGCTCCACCTGCGGTTGGAACCAGCACCAGCGGAGCGTCGGGTCCGCCGGCAAGTTGGATGATTCGTCGAACGATGGCCATGTCTCGCATCGCACCTCCCACGACCACCAGGGACCCGTTCTGCGGGCCTACAACCGGGGGACCTTGCTGGGGCTCCTGGCCTATAGCCGGGAGTACTAACAGGCAGATTGCCAGCGACAGAGTCGCAAGTTTCCTCAGGATCATCATTGTCAGCCTCCTCACCCAGATGCTGTTCGAGAGTGTTGGTTGCTACTTGAAGAAGCGAGTGTATCGCCGGTTGGCGTGGGGGTCAACGCGTACCAGTATCTGTGACAGGCTGCTAGTCCGAGATGCGGTCGTAAGTGGCGGCAAACGTGTCTTGAAGATCTCGGAACGCGTCGAGCACGGGAGGATAGAAGTGCTCTGGA
The DNA here is from genome assembly GCA_964584435.1 of uncultured Solibacteraceae bacterium. Taxonomy (GTDB): domain Bacteria; phylum Acidobacteriota; class Terriglobia; order 20CM-2-55-15; family 20CM-2-55-15; genus CAZOZZ01. The sequence continues at coordinate 43,008 of CAZOZZ010000012.1, forward strand.
AGTGTCCGGCCGTCCCCGTTCAGGATGATGTCTGAAGTTCGCTCGTGGCTGAATGGTGGTTTGTAATGACGCTTGCTGCGTAGCGCATCATATTGATCTGCCAGCATCACGATGCGTCCGGACATCGGAACCTGCTCTTCTCGAAGTCCTTGTGGATATCCCGTGCCATCGTGTCGTTCGTGATGCGTCAGTGCGATTTCCTCGGCCAGGGTCAGTAGGGGTGAAACCGAACCCTTCAACAGGCTGGCGCCGATTCCCGGGTGTTTCTTCATGGCGACCCATTCTTCCGGATCGAGTGGGCCCTTCTTTCGCAAGATGGCATCCGGGATGCCGATCTTGCCTACGTCATGCATCGGTGCCGCTTTTTCGATCAGATCCGAAAAAGTCGAATCCAGACCCAGGTGCCTGCTCATCGTCTTTGAGTAGTGGCCCAGACGGTCCAGGTGAGCTCCTGTTTCTTCGTCCTTGAACTGGGATGCCCGTGTCAGCCGCATGACGGTGTCGACGTAGGCTCTTTCCAGTTCCTGAGCCTTGCCCCTTTCAGCGTCAAAAACGTTTTTGACGTCCCTGGCAAAGAGCTTCAGTTGGCGTCTGGTGTCGTGGAGTCCCTGAGCGCTTTGACGTTCGCGCTGTGCCATGCGCTTGAAATCGAGCGCGCACATCACCAGTTGTGAATTGAGATGCGGTGCCGGAGTCTCGCTCTTGGACGTGTCTGCAATCATTACTAGATGTCGAGTTCCTGAGCCGGGTCGCCTGGCAAGGACTCGGAGTAAGGGGACGAATCCAGATCAGGCGGCCATCGCGCTGTCATCCTTTGGATCAATCGCCTGACATGGGTTGTCGCTGACTCGAACTTCAGCGAGGATGTCTTCCACCCGGGTCAACAATTCGAGGGGGCTGAATGGCTTCGTCATGTACGCGGTGACGCCCGCCCGTCGTCCTTCCGCGATGCACGCATCCTCATCGTTACCGCTCAGCAGAATGATTGGAATAGCCGCTGTTTGAGGGTCCTGGCGCATGGCCAGGCTGACTTCGATTCCAGTCATTGCAGGCATCATCCAATCCAGAACGACGAGATCCGGATGCTCACTTCGAACCAGTTCCAGAGCTTCCATCCCGTCGGAAGCCTCCAGAACACGGCATTCCGCATCCTCTACGATCGTGCGAACCAGGTCTCGGAGATAGTCTTCGTCATCCGCCAGCAGGATCGTTTTCATAGATGTTTTCCGTTTCCCAAGGACCCCGCCAGGAAGTCCCGTCAGTTCCAGGTTGCCGACTTGTCCAACGTTGCGCCTTTATAATTACTCTATCGGCAATCCGCTTAGGAGACTTTAGTTGAGACAGGGTAAAGGTTCTGGTTTCTATGCGTTGTCTAGCATTCTAGGCAGGCTCCCAGGTCATGCCGCTCTGGGTTTTGTTGCGATTCCCCGGTACAGGTATCCTCCCGCGCGTGGAACCTTTTCCATATAAAGCCGTTCCAGCCGGACGAAATGGAACCCTCCAGACCGGATCAGTTCCTCCATGTCGCGCGTCAGATGGCAACCATCACCGATAATTTTTTGAACCGGGTTCAGCCGGTGCTGCCACTTTCGTGTGTTCGGTTCGTCGGCGAGCCCGTGCTCGACGAAGAAGAAACATCCGGCTGGCCTCAGGACACGGTAGATTTCGCCGATCGCCCGCCGAACGTCGGGAATGCTGCAGAGGGTCCAGGTACTGACGACGCTGTCGAATGTGGCGTTGCCCATGGGGAGGGATTCGCCGTCGAGCACACGCCTGTCCACTTGAATAGGAGACCGATCCACCTGTTTTCGGGCGAGGGCGCCCATTCCGGGATTGACGTCGACCGTCGTGAGTCGCTCGATTCCAGGGGGGTAGTGGGGGAGGTTCAGTCCGGTCCCGAAACCGATCTCGAGAGTCTCCCCACGGACGCCGGCCAGCAAAGCGCGCCGGATCTCGGAGAAATTCTCACCCGACATCGTGAAGTTCATCAACCCTGGGAAGATATGTCTGGAATAGATCCCCATGACGTTCCTTGATCGAAAGCCAGTCCGAAGAACCCTCGGGGCCACCCGTTCAGGCCTCGTGAGATATACTCCAATGGACATCTCCATTCTATCCTGAACCTGGAGGACTAAGGTGAACGAAGCTCGAATGCAAGGGGTTTGGCAAAGGGTCGGGCAACCGTACTCGAAGGCTCTGGTGGATGCGCGACTGGAACTCCATCACGCGGTTCAGATGGTTGCCTCCATCGGCTTTTCCTTTGTGCCTCCGCTATCCGACTTCAGTCATACGGCCGTCCGGTGGTCCGACGAATCGGCCTCGCTTGTGGGAAGGTTCGTATCTGATGAGAATGGATTTTGTGCAGCACTCCGACCCAGGGACCTCCATCTTCTGTTGCTCGATCCCGACGGATCAGAAATCGGCTCGTTGCCTCTTGCCGGGAGGACGGTCCAGGAGGGGTACGAATGGCTCAAGTCCAACGTGGGATTGCGGACCGACCGACGGCTGGACCGTTCCCTCACGCGACCGGATCATGAGATACCGCCGCACCCGGTGGTTGACGGTGCGAGGTTTTCCGGCGGGGATGGAGCCGCCCTCGAAGAACTCGCTCGATGGTATTCCAACTCGAACTCCATGCTACAGGCGGTGGCCGTCAGTGAGCAGGGGGCTTCGGACGTCGAGTGCTGGCCGCACCACTTCGACATCGCGACCCTGATCCAGCCGGACGACGAGAGTGTTGGAGCGCTTGCCCGTTCGATCGGAGTTGGGATGAGCCCAGGCGACGGAAGCTATGCCGACCCCTACTTTTATGTGACTTGACCTTGCCTCGATTTGACGTACACCACTTCCCTAAGCAGTCATAAGGTCT
>CAZOZZ010000013.1:0-45061 GCA_964584435.1 uncultured Solibacteraceae bacterium
GGCACTTTAGATGCCGACCAAGTCAAAGGAGGAGTCCATCCCATCATGTTGAAAGAAATTTCACGTTAACACCCGGTATTCCGATCCGTCTGGGACGAAAGCAGTCCGCGAGATCTCAAATGCGTCGAGATCCATGTTGAAATAACGTTCACGACCTCGGCACGTCAAGCCGACGTTTTCGAGCACCTGTCGGGAAGGGATATTTTCCGGGTGGACCAGGCCAACGATGTGATCCAGTGCCACAAGCTCGAACCCATATCGGATGCTGGCGCGGGCGGCTTCGGTGGCATACCCGTTCGCCCAATGGGTTTCATCGAACAGGTACAGGACTTCGACCTCGTCAACCGAACGATGACTACAAGCCCGGACCCTTCCGACGAATCGCTTCGGGGGCACGTTCGACGTCATGACGCTCGACCCCGATTTCGAAATCGAACGGGACTGTTGTGGGAAGGTAGCAAATCTTGTCGTCGCAGGCCTGGTACTCGAAAGAACCGGAGACGATCAACTGGGGACCACGGGCACGCGGACTCACCGTCACATCCTGAGTGATCCTCACTTCGTGCTCGAAGACCGGCACCCTCTCGTTGATCGCCGGCAGATGAAGTATCTCGGCTTCCGGGAACTCGGCACCATGAGGTCGCAGCAATGGATTCTCATCGATCGAGAAAACGGCAGCCTTGTAGCCTTCCACTCCCGGGGCATAGAGGTGCATCTTCTCGGGCAGTTCCACATCGATGACAAGCGTAATGCGGTTGCCACCGCGAACGGAATTCTCGCTGGGATATGCAGTCAGCTTCAGGTGATCGGTCTGGACTTCCACGCGCCGCCCGCCGGAGACTCCGTACTCCCTCGTCAGTATCGAGTTTGCGGTGTAACGCTCGCGGTGGTCTTCCTCGAAGTACTTCGACTGAACGATACCGTCGGTATCTACGATGTACATACCCGGAAACGGTACGCCGTACCACTCATGATCTTCCGGGATGTTGGTATTCAGTATTCCGAAGGCCCGAATGATCTCGGAGTTCGTGTCCGCAAGAAGCGGATAACTGATCTTGAGCCGCTCGGCAGCGTGACGGATGACCTCGGGCGTATCGTAACTGATCGCCACGACACCCAGGCCCTGTTTCCGGAACTCCTCCAGAGATTGTTCCAGCTCGACGAGCTGGGTCTTACAGAACGGTCACCAGTCGGCGGAGCGAAACACAAACACCATCGCCCCATTCGGCCCGTTGACCGAATTGAGGTCCCGCTCGATCCCGGCCTGGTCAGGCGCCCGAAAGTCCGGAATTCGTTCACCAACCTCCGGACCTGTCTTGACATCTTGATCGAAGGGGTCCAGTTCCCGCTGCGCCAGCAACATGAATGACCCAAACCCAACAATCAGCAGAACTGCCGAAAAACGCTTCACCTTCTTGTTTCCTCCAAGGGTTCGATTAGCCACATCATAGCACTTCTTCGGCCTGAACTGACTCGGACTGATTTGGAATCGAGGAAAGCCGGAAAACTTGCAGGGGAGCGGAAAAATGAGCACATCGGCATGCAAGAAAACCTCAAAAGAAGTTCTTGCATTCCCCTTGTATACAATCTATCGTGTCCTCGTACACCACTCATCAAGAGGTTGTGCGGCGGGCAAGGGACCCCAGCCCGTAAAACTGACAGAGTATGGTCGACCTTGGTCTTCCTGTCCTGTGTCAGCCAGCCCGCCGTCAACCCGTGAGCGTAGGATGGGTTAAACAACCCCACGAAAGTGTGGTCGCCTTCTTGGTTTTCCAACTAACAACTGAGTCCTAGTCTAACTTGGAGCGGCTCGTGGCTGTGTAACTTCGCTTACACAGGTCTAATTCTTGTTCGTCGCTCCAATCGACTGCAGCCATGCGGCAATGGCGCCCCCAATCTCATCAGGCGAGTCTTCCTGGATAAAGTGACCACCCGTGACCGTGACCTCGGTTTGATTCGGCCAGGTTCTGGCGAAGTCGCGCTGGCTACCGGTCAGGATAGCTCCGGGCTCGGCGTTTACGAACAGCTTGGGCAGGTCCGAGCCTTTCAGCCAATCCGCATAACTGGCGACGATTTCGGTAACGTCCGCCGGTTCTCCGCCGATCGGAATCTCGCGTGGCCAGGTCAGCGTGGGACGGCGTGATTCTCCCGTTTCGACAAATGGGCGTCGATACACATTCATCTCGTCCTCGGTCAGCTTCCGAATCATCGAACCGGGCAGGACGCGCTCGACAAACACATTCTGCTCCAGCACCATGGCTTCGCCCGCGGGGGATCGGAACCCCTCAAACACTGGCCGTGCCTTAGCCGGCCACTCCGCCCAGGTCAACGGCTGGACGATCGCCTCCATATATGCGATTCCCCGAGCCCGGTCCCGATGGCGGTTCGCCCAATCAAAGCCGAGCGCGGACCCCCAGTCATGGACAACGAAAACAACGTCCTCGACTACACCGAGTTGATCCAGGAGTGCGTCCAGGTATCGGCGGTGTTCCACGAAGCGGTATCGATCCGGGCCGCTCGGCGCCAGCTTGTCCGAGTCTCCCATTCCGATCAGGTCCGGTGCAATCAGACGCCCCAGGCCCTCCAGATGCGGCAGCACGTTTCGCCAGAGGTAGGACGAGGTCGGGTTTCCATGGAGAAGAACGATGGGATCACCCGTCCCCGCCTCGACATACGCCATCGTACTACCCAGGATTTCGACTTTATTCTTCTTGTAGGGCATCTGTGCTCGCGTGATGGAGCCTGGAAGGAACTTCTCAGGCGTTGATGGCACCAAAGGCTCGGCCACCCTTGATGGTAGCGAACGGGTGGAGCATCCGGTCACCCACCCTCGTATCGCCTCCCGAATCGACAAGTTCGAAACGACCTTCCGACAACGTGAACAGAGCAACATCGGCCTCGGCCCCTTCCCGGAGTGTTCCGAGCCGGTCGGACAGACCGAATATTCGGGCCGGGTTGGTGGCACCACGTTCAATCACCTGTTCGAGCGTCAGACCGAGAGACAGGAACTTAGACAGCGTCGTCGGCAGTCCAAAAACGGGTCCGGCTGCATTGCGCTCGTGGACATCACTGGAAATCACGTCCGGTAAAACCCCTTGTGAGACCAGCTTCTCAGCCGTGTCGAACGAGAAATTCCCCGCACCGTGGCCAATGTCGAAATGGATTCCCCGCTCGGAAGCTTCCAGGGCCTCCGACATCACCCGTCCGTCCTCATCCAAAATGCTTCCAACGCGTCGAAACGCGTGAGTAACAACGTCTCCGGGCCGGAGCATCGCCAGAATTTCTCTGAGCGGGGATGGAGAACCCCCAATGTGAACCATCAAAGGAACACTGGCGGCCTCGGCCGCCTCCCGGGCCAGGCCGAGAGCTTCCAGATCGCGCCCTCCCTCGATGTCGGGAGTCATCCGAACCTTGATTCCTACGATCACGTCGCGGTTGTCTTCGATCGTCCTGACGGCAGCGGAAACGTCTGCATATTCGAGCAGGCCGAGTTCGTTAGACGTTACCAATCCGATCGACGAGATGTTCAGCAGAGACAAGACGCGAGTTACGGATTGGTTGACGACGTATTTGCGGAAGCCCGGGAAAGTTGTGGCACCGGCCGATCCGCCGTCCACCAGAGTCGTCACCCCCTTCGCCACACCGACAACGTCGGCAGGGATACCGAAACGAACAACGCCGTCATAGATGTGAGTATGGATATCGATGAGTCCCGGAGTGACAAAGTGCCCCCTGGCATCAATCCTTCTGAGGGCCTCAGATTGAGGTATGTCGGGAGCAACCGCCGCGATCTTGCCAGACGAAATCGCGACGTCGCGAACCGCAGACAGGTTCTGGGAAGGATCGACGACATGGCCACCCTGGATCAGCATGTTGTAAGGCGGATCCGACCGGCTCTGTGAAGCGAACGAAAACCCGCTCGCCGCCAGCGGTCCGGAAGCCAGCGACGCGCCGACGGCAACGTGCCGTATGAATTCCCTCCGGGATGGATTCTTCATGACAACCCTCCAGAAAGGTCGGGGGCCGGCGTCATACCGGCCGCCGACCGAGAAACAGCACCCGACCGAAAGCCTGGGAACGTCTATGCCCAGGGATTTTCGTCGGCACTCGGGCCGTAGATAGAAGGCACGGGGACGTTCAGCAGGCGAAGGTAAACGGAGAGCTGCCCGCGATGGTGATACCAGTGGTTCAGCAAGATCGATCGAACGACGCCTATTCGCGGCACTGCCATCAGCTCCTCACCGCCCTTGGTCGCTTTCCACGTCGCCATCGCCTTTGCATCATCCATCCCATCCAGGATTTCCCGCGCGGCACTCACGCTCTTGTCATAAGCGGCCATCAATTCTTCAGCCGATGAGACCGTGGGGGGCTCGCCAAAGTCGGGGACATCGACCTCGTCCATCGTTGTCATGCCTGCAACGTCACCAGGCGCGGTCGCGACGTGCAACGCCAACTGCCCGAGGGACATGGACTTCTCATGTGGCTTCCAGCCCAATTTGTCGCCCGGCACCCGCTCCAGGACTCTCCTTGTGGTCGCGGCTTCCTGATCGAGTTCCATCAGAATTGAATCGACGATCCGTGGCATGTTGATCTCCTTTTACGCTGATTACGCGGATTACGCAGATTGGCTGAGCAGGGGCGATCGCCCCGTCTCCATCTGCGTAATCCGCGTAATCTGCGTAAATTCCCTCATTTCAGGTTTGGGGCTCGAACGTGTAGCACCAGGCTTCGCCTTCCAGGACCGTCTCTCCCTCCTGACGCACGACCTGGATTTTCAGACACGTAACAGGCTTGGTCTCGTGGATGGTGACAACTTCCGCGTGAGCGGTAATGGTGTCACCGATGAAAACCGGGGCCGTAAATTTCCAATTCTGGCTCAGAAATACCGTACCCGGACCGGGCATATCCATGGCCACCAGGGCATGGAGAAGACCGGTTGTCAGCCCTCCCTGGACAACAAGTTTTCCAAACTTCGTCTTGCCGGCGAACGCCTCATCAAAGTGAAGCGGATTGTAGTCTCCGGTCATTTCGGCGAACGACTTCACGTGGTTCGCGGTCAATTCGAGTGTCCGACTCGCTCTCTGGCCAACGGTCAGATCCATTTCTTCAACTCCGTATCGCCGAAAACCGAAAAGTGGCTGGTAGCCTGAAGCTCCTAGCCCTGAATATGGCGTTTCAGGCGATGGAGGGTGACGAACGCAGCCACATGAAAGAGAACGATGGCACCGAAGCCGATCTGAAGGACCCGCCATTCCAGTGTCAGATCTCCTTCCCCATGCCAGATGTCAGTCAGGGCAAGGTGGCTTGCCAGGATCGCGACAACCGAAACAACGCCCAGCCCGATGGTGAGTCGTGTAATCGTTCTCAGTTCTTGCATCGGCAGCCTCCAAACAACTCGATTCCAGGATCGCCGCCAAGTGTATCATGTGGCTCATGACACCTACAGACTCCCCTGTCGTCTCCGCGCTCGAAGCACTCGGTGTGGCGTTCGAGTTGATCGACATCGATCCAACGTTCGCCGACACATCCGCTTTCTGCGAGAAATACGGTTACCCCATGGACAAGTCGGCCAACACCATCCTCGTCGCTTCCAAGCGCGGTCCGAAGAAATACGCTGCCTGTGTCGTCCTGGCCACAAACTTCCTTGATGTAAACAAGCGCGTCCGCAAGGTGATGGGCGTGTCGCGTGCATCCTTCGCCTCCTCGGAAGAAATGATCGAGGTCACTGGCATGCAAGTGGGCGGCGTAACACCGTTCTCCCTCCCCGAAGACCTGCCGCTTTATGTCGACGATCGCATCATGAGTTGCGACTGGATCATCCTGGGAGGGGGCGGGCGAAACCTGAAGATAAAGACCTCACCTGAGGTATTCACAAAGCTGGGAGCGGAAATAGTGGAAGGACTTGGAATGGAACCGAAGACCGGTGGCAGCTAAGCATCAGGATTCAACACGAAGACACGAAGTTAACGAAGGAGGGAGATTCTAAGAACTGTTTCCTTCGTGTTCTTCGTGTCTAGGTGTTGAAAAAAATCCTTCAGGCACACCGCATACTAGAAACGATAAAGGTAGGACGCCTTAAAGAAGATGCCCCGGTTCGTTGTCTGGTAGTCTCCTTCGCCCGGAATCCACCGGTCGTCACGATAATCCCGGCGCTCGATCAACGAACCGTAGCCGAAGTGGACCACGGTTCCCGGCACGAGTTGGTACGACGCCAGGAGATCGGTGAGGACTCGTTTCTGACTGCTATCGAACTGGATAAGGCTTCGAACGAAGAAGAACCTGCTGAACTGGTAGCGTGTCCTGGTGTTGACGATGTGAACGGTGAAGATCCGTTCGCCTGTCGTTTCACGATCGAATCGGACGTTTGTATAAGAGACATTCTGGTTGAGCTTTGTGCTGGGCTGGAAGGTCAGGTTGAGGTTGCCCGAGAACGTATCGCCCTGGAAGTGATCGGCCAGATCGTACCGAGTGCCTTTTCCCATGTTGAGCGAGCCGTTAACGTTGAGCCACTTGGTAAATTGAGCGCCTCCCCAGAGGTTGATCCGGTTTCGCTTGTAGGTCGTCCCCAGAAACGGTTCCCGGCCTCTCCGAATGTTCCCACCCAGATAGCCCTGTCGACTGAAATTCATGTTCAAGTTGACCTGAACGGCCGTCTCGACCCCGTCATGCACACTGTCGTCGGTACGCTGCAACCACACACCCGGTGAGATCTTCTTGAGCCAGCCGCTGGTTTCCGGATAGAAGTTCAGCTCAGTAAAGCTCTTAATCCCTGTCACGCCGGTACGATTGACGAACGCCGTGTCCATCTGGAAGTCTTCGTCGTAGCGTTCCACCTGTGCAAACGTACGGAATCGAAGAGTGTCGAAGTTGTAGGTCGCCTGGGCCGCACGGCCACTCTTAGACTGCTCCCCGTTGTCGGACCGGGTATCCGAATCAAGGAAAGTAGCGCTGATCCTCTGACGGCTATCCAAACGGAACGTTAGGTCGCCACCGACGACCTGGTTGTGGCCCGACCCGAAACGCGTGTCTGTGACCAGCCCGCCGACATAGCTGGACGGACCGAAGTTGTACATGGCCCGGCCAATGTTGAACACCTTCTTCTCCCCGGCATACGGGTTCGGGTCATTTTCATCGAACTCCCGACCCGGAGCCTCATCCGCCGCGGAGAGAAAGCCGAAAATCGTGTTTCCTGCCGTGCCCGTCAACTTGAAACCGAGGTTCGGATCAACAATCCTCCGTGTATGGACGGCCGTACGCATGTTGCTGTCACCGCCGCTACCGGCCACTCCGAACAGGCCACTGCCCTCCATGAAGAACGGGCGTTTCTCATCAAAAAACACCGGAAACCGGTTGTTGACCTGATTCTGAAATGCGTCGCTTTCAACCTGGCTGAAATCGGGATTGAATGTCGATTCCAGTGTGATCGTCGACGTGACGCCGTATTTCAGGCTGAGGCCGGCAGCGGGATCAGAGTTCGCAGGCCCCCACTCACCGGGTCGCAACCAACTCTGGTTCAGGGAATAGGTGGCGCTGGGAATGACTTCGAGAAGCTGCGGTTGTTCCAGATCGCGAAAGTTGAGGGAAGCGTGGCTATCAAAAACCCATTGACCGGGCAATAGTTCGGGCCACGACCAGGACTGCCCCATTCTGCTGATCCGTCGCCAGAACAGGACACCCATCTCCACCTCGTCGCCACCATCGAACCGAATGGTCTGGAGTGGAATCCGAATCTCGGCGTTGTACCCCGTATCGGTGATCTGGCCCGCGCTATCCCACACGAAGTCAGTGGCCATCTGCTCCATCGAAGCCGTGCTGTTCAGTGCGTCCATCTGGACGCCGCTGGGATTGACCATCAGGTGATAGGAAGTCTGTCCGGTCCCGAATGAGTCCAGGCTCAAGCCCACCCAGTCATCACCGAAGATGTTGTCCCGTCGACTGATCGTGGTTCGTATCTTGCCGGGTTCCGGGTCGTGGCAACGGAAGGCGAAGTAGAGGTACTTGTCGTCGTGACTGACCCATACCTCCGTTCGCTGTTCCATCGACTCTCCGCGCAAGGGTTGGTAGGAAATCCATTGGGTCATCTCCAGAGGGTCCTGCTCCCAGACACCATCGTCGAGAAACCCATCGATAACGGGCGCCTCGAAAGCCTTTTCGACTTTGAGTATCGGGCCAGCCGGATCGGCCGCAAAGCCGAGAGTGCTTGTAGAAAAAAAACTATAAGGGAGACCGGAACAACGACAAGAAACCTCAAATTCATAAACTCTCCAGGAACGCCCAGACTGCGAGGGCCGTCACTGCCCATGCAACCTCACAGCGGGCTGCCAGCGTGAAAAGGCGGGGATCGATGTCTAGGCAAATTCACTCCACCCCGTAAGCAAATGTAGACACGGAGAGGGAGGGAAAGGTTACCGGGTAAATCCGTAAGGCTTGTAATTAGTTGTAACGACTGGGCAATGCCATTCGAAACGTATCAGAAGAAGGGTCTGCCAGGAAGGCGACTAGGATTCGAAATCCGTTTCCATGCGTTTCAAGTTTGGCCTCTCACCCATCGCTATCAGAAAGTCGCCGGCATCGATGCGGGTGTCAGGGGCGGGGTTGAAGAACATCGGTTCCGACGGCTTCTGAATCGCAAGAACGATGACGCCGTACGTCTCCCGGATACCGGACTCTTTCAACGTTTTCGAAGCCACGACACTTGAGTCCGACACACATACCTGGCCGATTTCCAGATCTTTGTCCGAGCCTTTGCTGAAGGCGGAAGCGACATCCAGAAAACTCAAAACATGTGGCCGGAGCAGGGACTGTGCCAACCGATGCCCGATAAATGGGTAAGGCGTCAGGACCGTCGTTGCGCCGGCGGTCCGCAGCTTGTCTTCGGCCTGTTCAGCTGAGGCTCGTGCCACGATGCGCAGGTCGGGGTTCAGGGAGCGAGCGGCCAGCGTGACGTAAACATTGTCTGCATCGCTGCTGATGGCCGCCACGAGGCCTGTTGCGACATCGATTCTGGCCTCCCGTAGCGTGTCGTCTCGTGTAGCGTCCGCGATGATCGTCGGAATGTCCTGATCCAGCGCCCATTGTGCCCGTTCGGCATTCTCATCGACCAGTGCTACGGAGACCCCGTTCCGCCGCAACTCGTCGACAACGCTCCGTCCGACCCGTCCGGCTCCACATACGATGTAGTGATTCGAAAGCTTGTCGAACATGCGCTGTCTCCGTTTGCGGCCGAAATAATCCGCCAATTCCAGTTTGATCGCCAGGTCTGCCAGGGTCGCAATCGATACGAACGTCACCGTGACACCGCTGATCATCAGCACGGATCCAAAAACGCGACCCTGAGTGCTCAACGGATACAGTTCTCCGTAACCGACCGTGGTCAGCGTGATCAACGCCATATAGAAGCTGTCGAACCATGCCCAGCCCTCGACAACGTGAAAGCCCAGGGTCCCACTCCCGAGAACCGCAGTCAGCAGGCCTAATATCAACAGCAATCGGCGGAGGGGCCTCGTCATGATCTGAAGATCCTCATCAACAGTCTTGTATAGCAGGTTTGGCGCCGAAACAGGGGATGTTTGAGGCAGGAGCTTACTATGATTACGCGGATGAGAGGCCGAAGTCCTTACGCGGATTAAGCAGATTGGCGCAGATTACGCGGATGGGAGGCCTATGTCCGAGGTCGGGTGGCGTTAAACGGTACTTTTCGCGGCTGCACGCTGCACGCTACCTGCTACTCGCTACTCACCACCAGCTACCAGCCCAACGCCAGGCCCGCGGTCAGCAGGAGGGCAGTCAACGTCTTGATCAAAGTTTTCATCTGTGTCCTCTCGGTTTTTGCCTGTTGGCTTCCCGACCTCGAACCTCGGACTCGCTTGCTATAATCGGACCACTATGAATGTGAATCGACTGCTCGAGGCGCTGGGACTGACGGCAATCGCGGGATTTCTCTTTGTCGCTTACACACCTCTTCCAAACGTTCTCGGCCGCCAACTGGCTGTACCGGAGGAAATGGCGCCAAGCGATGCAATCGTCGTCCTAGGAGCCGGGTTGTCCGCTGACGGCAAACTGAGCCAACCGTCGCTGGCACGAGCGGTGCGCGGAATCGAACTGCATCAACTCGGGTACGCCCCGCTTCTGGTCTTGCTGGGTCCGGCAAGCCAGGAAGGCTACGCTTCCGAAGCGGAAGTAAGATGGCGGCTGGCACGTACGATGCAAGTGGACCCCGCCGACATTATCGTGGAGGCAAGAGGTCTGACGACGCGACAGGAAGCGGCGCTGATGGGCGAGACGCTCACGTCACGAGGAATTCACCAGATTCTGCTGGTGACCGAAACGCAACACTTGATCCGTGCGAAGCAGTTATTTGAGAATGCCGGGTTCCGGGTGTTTGCCGCGTCGGCCGACAGTTACTCGGTCCAACCGCAGGGCCCATGGGGCCGCATCCAACTGATGAAACGAATCATGGAAGAACAAATGGCCCGCATCTACTACCGCACCGCCGGTTATCTCTAGAGACACAATATGGTCCCGTTGCTTCTGCTTGTTCTGGTGTTTACTACTTCTCTCGGGGCTTACTGGGCTGGAACCCGCTGGCTCGGCTACTCCCGGCGGCTGTTCCGGCTCGCCTTCGAACGAACTGTCGAGACGATCGGTCTGGCGCTCGTGTTTTTCGGCTTCAACGTGGCGATCGTTGTTCTCGTTGTTCTGGTGTTGAGGACGCTCGGAACGTTCGCTTCCCTCTACATCGCCACCGACCCGGTTCTGCTTATCCTGTCAGGGCTGCAGGCGCTTGGATTTCAGTTCTGGCGGTATGCTGGGAGGGAGGAAGGAGAGTAGGAATGGGAAGACGGGCTTTACCGCGAAGGCGCGAAGAACACGAAGTAGGGAGAAGAAAATATAAGAACTTCTATCTTCGTGTCCTTCGCGTTGAATCCTAAGCCGCAGTGTTACGCTTCTTTCCGAAGAAACTGGTCAGTAAAGATTTCTTCTTTACGACGACGCGATTCTTTCCGCGCCTTTTTGCATCATACAGGGCTTCGTCTGCGCGTTTGATGAGTTGCTCGGGACCTTCGGACCCGTCGAACTCGGCAACGCCACAGCTGACGGTGTAGTGGACCGCGCCTTCAGTATCACCCTTGCGCAGTTCGTACCGGGTCGATGCGATTTCCGCAAGCATCGCGGTGAACTTGGCTTCAGCCTGGTCGAGACTGATGTCGCCGAGCAGCAGCGCGAACTCCTCACCCCCGTAACGACTGACGAGATCCTCGGAACGAAGACATTTCTTGAATGTCTGGGCCGCTCCGAGCAACACGCGATCGCCCACTTGATGTCCCATCGTGTCGTTGATTTTCTTGAAGTCATCAAGGTCGAGCATCGCCAGGACAAAACGGGTACCACCGTGGCGGTGGGTTTCGGTCCAGTTCTGGATGGCGTCATCAAAGCTCCCGCGATTCGCGACCTGGGTCAGAGCGTCGATCTGCGCGTCTTCCTCCGCTCGTGCCAGCCTTCCCTGAAGCGTTTCGATCTTGCTGGCCAGAGCAGAGTAACTCTCCTTTTCGTTCTTCTGACGTTCGGCTACCATCTGATCCAGATCCTGTGCCTCAACCTGAATCTGTTGCTTCAGGACCCCGAGGTCGTTGATCTCGAGCAGGTGCTTGAATCGTCTCGATGATCCTATGATGCTCTGGCTGAACTGTTCGGAATCGCCGGAGAGGGTCCGCACGACCTGACGCAGAACGTCGATGATCTCGATGAACTCAATCTCCCGATTGAGGGCATGTTCGCGAGCTTGACTGAAGAATTTCTCACACGCCGTCAGGCACGCCCCCGCCAGGCTCTCGACAGACCGAAGACCGGACGGACGGAGGGTATTGACCTGGGTGCGGAACTCCGCCAACTGTTCCCGAAATTCCGGACTGGTCTTGAGGCTCTCGTTTCCCACGGCAACGTCCGAAATCAGCGCAATGAGGCGATCGAGGATTTCGATCAGGACCTCAGACATTCCGTCTCCTCCGACACCACCTTCTCTTAGCTTCAACTCGATAAGTTCGTCCTGCATATACAAGTCTCCCGCGAAAGTTGCAGTCGACTACTGAATCGGTATCCAAAGTCCGATACTTTAGCCTTCAACCCAATATCCTTGGATCCGACCTGAAAACCATTCCCGAAGAGGCCTGGCCAATGATCGGGAACGGGAATCAACACGAAGACACGAAGTTAACGAAGGAGGGAAGTTTAAGAACTTTTTCCTTCGTGTTCTTCGTGTCTTCGTGTTGAAACAAAATCACCCGTTTCGCGCAAGGTCACAGTAGGGAGATGGGGTCGATGTCGATGACAACACGGGTCGGGCCGATTTTCTGCTCTTCGAGGTGGTTCCGGAGGAGCTCCAGCACACGGTGCAGTTCAGCTCGGGATGCGGACTTGATCAGCAGTTGGTGACGATACGTTCGTTTGATTTTCTCAAGCGGGGCAGCGGCGGGCCCCAGGACTCGCATCGACCGGGACCGGTGGCCGTCGAGGAAGTCGCTGATCTTGAGGGCCAGTTGTCTGGCCTTGTCACGGGTTCGCTCCAGGATCATGATGCTGGCCAGGGCTGTGAAGGGCGGATAGAACATCGCCCGGCGGAAGTGTACCTCACGGGCGTAGAACGCTTCGAAGCGGTGGGTTGCCGCCAGTTGCAAAGAATAGTGGTCGGGGAAGTAACTCTGGATGACGACTTCTCCCGGTGATTCGCCCCGACCGGAACGGCCGGCTACCTGAGTCAATAACTGGAAAGTTCGCTCGGCAGCTCTGAAGTCAGGCAAGGATAACGCACCATCCGCTGCGAGGACGCCAACCAGCGTCACCATAGGAAAGTCGTGTCCCTTGGCGATCATCTGCGTTCCGACCAGAACATCCAGCTTCCCAGCACGAAAGTCGCTCAACATGGACTCGTAGTCCCGCATGTGACGCATCGTGTCCCTGTCGATCCGGCCGATACGCGCCGACGGCAATAATTCCTTCAGCAGAGCTTCGACCTTCTCGGTTCCCTCCCCCACGTATTGGACGTATTCGCTCGAACACTCCGGACAGGTCGATTCGGGTTTCCGCGTCAACCCACAGTAGTGACACAACAGGCGATCGATTGATCGGTGATAGGTCATAGACACACTGCAGGCGCTGCATTCAAACGAAAAGCCACAATGCCGGCAAAGCAGGAACATCGAAAAGCCGCGCCTGTTCAGGAGCACCATCGCCTGTTCGCCGCGCTCCAGACGTTCTTCGAGCGCCCCGAAGAGTCGTGCCGAAAAGACGACCTGCTTGCCGGCGCGCGCGTACTCTTCCCGCATGTCGATAATCTCAACCTCGGGCAGAGGTCTCTCCTCCACACGTCCGGGAAGGCGGACGTAGGAATAGCGCTTTGCTTCGGCGTTTCTAAAGGACTCCATCGACGGCGTCGCCGAGCCCAGGACGATCACGGCGCCGGCCATCTTCGCCCGCATGATTGCGCTATCACGCGCGTGATAGCGAGGCATCTCCTCCTGCTTGAAGCTTCCTTCGTGCTCTTCATCCACAACGATGACGCCAAGATTTTCCAACGGAGCAAACAACGCCGAGCGCGTCCCGATCACGATTGGAGCCTCTCCACGATAGATGCGCAGCCATTCTTCGATACGCTGTTTCCGTGTCAGAGAGCTGTGCAGGATGGCAAGCCGAGGGCCGAAACGGTCCGTGAAACGCTCCCTCAACTGCGGAGTGAGTCCGATCTCGGGGGCCAGGATCAGAGCAGTCCTGCCACTCCGCAGGTAGTGTTCGACGATACGAAGATAGATCTCGGTCTTCCCGCTCCCGGTGACACCGTGCAACAGTACTGTGTTGAACCGATCGCTTCCAATGATCTCTTTGTAGGCCCGGGCCTGGTCGTCGGTGAGATCGACGGTATGACGAACATCGAGGTCGGGGAGTTCTGCCGGTTGGAATCGTTCTACATGTTTACGGGTTATCGCCGGCGGTAGAGCTCCTTTGAGGACCTCACCGAGGGGAGCCATGTAGTAGAGGGCGATCCATTTGCACAGCCGAAAGACATCGGGCCGGACGAGCGGCTCGGAATCCAGGATGTCGACAACGGTTCGCACTTCCAGGTCCGCCGGCTTCTCATCCCGGAGCCCCACAACGAACCCCTGCACTTCCCGGTTCCGGAATGGAACCCTCACCCGGGCAGGAAGTTCAACGTC
This sequence comes from uncultured Solibacteraceae bacterium, assembly GCA_964584435.1. GTDB lineage: Bacteria > Acidobacteriota > Terriglobia > 20CM-2-55-15 > 20CM-2-55-15 > CAZOZZ01. Next base: position 14,208 of record CAZOZZ010000013.1, read on the forward strand.
TTCAGGAATAGCGTAGAGGAACGTTCGGGAAAACGGCAGGCAGAGTGCAACCTCGGCGTACACGTTCAGGATCGAAGCCGCAACAGCTCGGCACGGATCTGCTTCATGTCTTCCCAGACTTCACGTTTTTTTCCAGCATTGCGCAGCAGGTAGGCGGGATGGAACGTCGCGATAATCCGAACACCGCCGATGTCGTAAAACCGGCCGCGGAGTTGTGAGATCGGTGTCTTCATGCCGAGCATCGTCTGGGCGGCGAAAGCCCCCAGACAGCAAACCAGCTTCGGGCGAATCGACAGAAGTTGTTTCCGAAGGAAGGGGCTGCAGGTTTCGACTTCTCCGGGTTCTGGATTCCGGTTTCCCGGCGGACGGCATTTCAGAACGTTCGAGATATACACATCGTCTCGCTTGAGGTCGATGGACTCGATGATCTTGGTCAGCAACTGTCCCGCCCGACCGACAAACGGCACCCCCTGCCGATCTTCTTCCGAACCGGGCGCTTCGCCGACGAACATCAAGTCGGCATCGGGGTTGCCCGAGCCGAAGACGATGTTCGTGCGTGATCCGGCAAGCTGACATCGCTGACAGTCTCCGATCTCACCCTTGATGTTTTCCAGTGTCATGGTCTGCTGTCGGGAATCATCTCGAAGGAGACTGCCATCATCGACGGCCAGTTCCGTGATGCCGATGTCGCAAAAGAATCGGAGTTGATCGACAATCAGGTTGAGAGTCATTAGCTATCAGCTTGTAGCGGGCAGCTTTCGGATACCGGCTTCAACGTAGCTGCTCGCTGCAAGCTACCCGCTCCTTCCCCTAGAGCAACTTCACAACGCGATCGACAATCCGGTTGGCCATCTCCTGTTTCGACATCAAGGGGAGGTCTTCCTGTTGTCCGGATACGTCGATGATGCTGGCACGATTAGTATCACCTTCGAAAGCCGAATCCGGTCCCGAGACCGAATTTACGACGATAAGGTCCAGATTCTTTTCGGTGAGCTTTCGGCGGGCGGAGTCCAAGTGGTTCTCGGTTTCGGCGGCGAACCCCACGAGCACCTTACCGTTCTTGAGTTTTCCTATCTCGCTCAGAATGTCGGGTGTTCGCTCAAAGGTCACCTCCAGGTTCTGGCCGCTCTTCTTGATTTTCTGGGGAGCGACATGCCGGGGCCGGTAATCCAATGGGGCAGCCGCCTTGATCACGACATCGACATCTGGAAAATGCTCGAGCACGGCATCGCGCATCTCCTGGGTCGAACGGACGGTGATAGTCCCGGGGAAATCCAGAGCCGTCGGGCCGGAGATGAAGACTACATCGCCTCCGCGGTCGCGGACGGCTCGAGCTATGGCATGTCCCATCTTCCCAGACGATCGATTGGTCAGATAACGGACCGGGTCGATATCTTCGATCGTCGGCCCGGCGGTCACCAGGATTTTCTTGCCCACCAGGTCCTCGGAATGGGCCAGCAGGCTCGTGGAAAAGTCGACGATGCTGTCCACCTCTGCCAGTCGACCCGGACCGAAGGTGTGGCAGGCCATCTCGCCAACTTCCGGATCAATCACCCGGACGCCCCGTTTCTTGAGAACCGCGACATTGTCCTGAACCGATGGGTGCTGCCACATCCTCGTGTTCATCGCGGGCGCGACAACGATGGGAGCGGTCACGGCAAGATGGAATGTGGTGAGGAAATCATTGGCTATCCCGGCGGCCATTCGAGCGATACAGTCCGCGGTCGCCGGCGCAACCAGGAAAAGATCCGTTGACTCCGCAAGTTGCACATGATCGAAGGCCCCCTCGACGTCAGCACGGCCGTGTCGACCTTCGAACATGTCGACATGTACCTTGTTGCCCGACAGCGCACCAAAAGTAAGGGGCGTCACAAACCGAGCCGCGTTTCGCGTCATCACCACGAAGACATCGAAACCGCGATCCTGGAGCCGTCTCAGTATTTCGGCAGACTTGTAGCAGGCAATGCCGCCGGTGACCCCGAGGGTGACGGTTTTTTTCATGGCAAATGGCTAGCGGGCAGCGAGTAGCAGGTAGCGGGCAGCTTTCGGAATCGGATTCCTCCTGCCAGTCTGCGTAATCTGCGTAATCCGCGTAAAAAAGACCCTTCGTCCTATTTCTTCTCTACCTTTTCGGGAATCGTGAACTGTACGAGCCCCTCTAGAACCTCTCGCTGGGCCACTTGAGTCACTTTCTCGTTGGGAAGGTCGATCATGGGAGCACTGCCGCCCTGAAGCTGTCGTGCGCGCAACGCTGTAAGTATGACGAACCTGTATTTGCTGTCGATGTGGTCGGGAATCGTGATCAATCTATACCTCCAAAAGAAGCGATAATGTCGTCGATCCGGCTTTCTTCCTGCTGCACCTCGGCAGTGCCCGAGCGTACGATGGCCTCGAGCTGTCGGACCGATTCTTCAATCTTGTCATTCACAACAATGTAGTCGTAGTCGCGGCAACGGAGAATCTCACTCTTTGCGATCACCAGACGTTTGCTGATCGTGTCGTCGTCCTCGAGCCTTCGCGTCCGCAGGCGCCGTTCCAGTTCGGCGAACGAAGGCGGTAGCAGGAACAGGCTCACCGCATCCTCGTTCCCGGCCTTGACCTGCCTGGCTCCCTGGACGTCGATGTCCAGGATTACATTCTTTCCCATCTCGAGGTTTGCTTCCACGAACTTCCGGGAAGTTCCGTAGAGGTTCCCGTGGTATTCGGCATGCTCCAGGAACTCATCCTTTTCGGCCATCCCGAAGAACTCCCCGCGATCAACGAAAAAGTACTCGACACCATGCTTCTCACTTCCCCGGGGCAGCCGGGTCGTGTGCGATATGGAAAACGTCAGGTCTTCAAAGTTTCGTATGAGCTGCTGGAGCAGTGTGGTTTTTCCGGAGCCTGAAGGTGCCGAAACAATGTAGAGATTTCCGCGCAACTTTCTATTATATCGTAGAAAAGAAGGGTCTTTGATGGAAATCATTCGATGTTCTGGACCTGTTCCCTCATCTTGTCGATTTCGACCTTGATGTCAATGCCGGCTTCACCGATTTCGGTCCCGGACTGGTTGATGCCGGACGTCTTCGACAAGATCGTCGTCACTTCACGGTTCATCTCCTGCAAAAGAAAGTCCATCCGCTTGCCGGCCTCTTCCGGGCGGGCCTTCAGGCCGCTGAATTGATCGAGATGGCTTCCCAGCCGCGTGATTTCCTCTGCGATGTCACTCTTTTCGGCGTACATCAAGGCCTCGATTTCCAGTCGATTACTGTCCAGCTTTAGATCTGGGACCAGTTCGGCGGCGCGACTGATAAGCGATTCTCTATGGTGTTGGAGCAGAGCGGTAGCCCCACCCCTGATCATCTCCAGATTCTTCCGTATCTTTCCAATCCTCTCATCCAGATCAGACACCAGGGCCTCACCTTCTTTCAGCCGCATCTGACTCACTTGCCCGATAGCTTCGGAAGTCGCCGCCTCCACGTGTTGTGAGACGAATTCGAGTGCTTCCGCCGACAGGCCGTCATTGGCTATTTTGATTGCGCCGGGAAACTTTGAGATCGCTTCCAGCGTCAACTCGCCACCGATCGAGAATTTGGATTGCAACCTGCGGGTGAGGTCGATATAGGAGGTAATGAGCTTGTCGTCGGCTTCCATCTGAACGTCTTCCCGTGTCAGATCAATCTTGATGAACAGGTCGACACGTCCACGCCGCAAGGTGCCGGTCACGGCCTTCCTCACAACGCCCTCCAGACTCTGGAACTCCGAGGGCAGCCGGACATGCAGATCCATGTAACGATGGTTGACCGATTTGGCCTCCACCGACACCATCAAATTCGGGACATCAACCCTGCCGGAACCGAATCCGGTCATGCTGTAAATCATGTGTTTTCCTTATTTAGTCCAAGGTCCAAGGTCCAAAGTCATCCGGATTCCGGACCTCCTGTCCCGACCTTGGACTCTGGACTTTGGACTTTGGACTCAGACCTTCCCTACATCGTGAAATTGCAGTTTGTGAAGCTTCCAATAAAGGCCCTTTCGCAAAACCAGTTCTTCGTGAGTCCCATCCTCCTGGATGCGACCGTCGGCGAGGACCAGTATTCGGTCGGCACGACGTACCGTGGACAGACGGTGGGCGATCACTATTGTGGTCCGACCCCGCATCAAATTCTGAAGTGCCTGCTGGACCAGGGATTCGGACTCGGCGTCAAGGGATGAGGTCGCCTCGTCCAGAATCAATATCGGGGCGTCCTTCAACAACGCTCGAGCGATGGAGATTCGCTGGCGCTCCCCTCCGGACAGCCGGAGGCCGCGTTCGCCGATGATCGTGTCATAACCGTGGGGCAGACTCGACACAAAATCGTCCGCCAGCGCTGCTTTCGCCGCGGCCAGGATTGCGTCTTCGTCCGCACCGGGACTGCCATATGCGATGTTCGTTCGGATCGTATCGTTGAACAGGATCACGTCCTGGGTCACCATCGCGATCTTCTCGCGAAGGGAGCGAAGCTTGAAGTCGCAAATGTCAACACCATCGATCTCGACAACACCGGACGAGACGTCGTAGAAGCGTGGCAACAGGTTGACGAGCGTCGTCTTTCCAACGCCGCTCGAACCAACCAGAGCCAGTACCTCTCCGTGAGGTAACGACAGGGAGATGTCATCCAGAGTGGCTACACCCGCCTTGTATGAGAACCTGACATTGCGAAAATCGATGGAATGTTTGAACTCGGCGAGTTCCAATCGACCGAGGTCCGGTTCACGATCCGAACTCATAATCTCGAACAGCTTTCCCGACGCACCGATAGCCTGCTGGAACGAGTTATTGATACCACTCATCCTCCGAATCGCATCGTACAGTCTGGTCATCGCCCAGATAAAGGTCACCAGGCTGCCGACCGTCATCCGTTCTGCCTGGATTTCATTGCGCGCGTAGAAAAGCAGAGCGGCAGCGACGAAGATCCCCATGACCTCCATCAACGGTGAGGAGAGAGCGTGAGTCAACCGCTGGCGCAGGTTTAGAAGAAAAACCCGGTTTGCCACCTCACAGAATTTGCCGAGTTCAGCCCCCTCCATCGTGAAGATCTTCACGATCCGGTTCCCGGAAAACGTTTCGAAAAGGATGTTGGCCATGCCGGCCATTTCCTGTTGATTGGACCGGCTCAGACTACGCAGGCGACGACCGAACCATACCGTCGGATAGGACACGAGAGGAACCAGAACCAGGGACATGACCGCCAGCTTCCAATCGATGGCGAACACCGCGACAAGAAGGAAAATGAGGATCGCGCTTTGCTTGAGGAAATCCGCCAAGGTCTCGGAAACAGCGGTCTGAACCTTCTCCACATCCGCCGAAACGCGAGAGATCAGTTCTCCGGTCGGATGATCTTCGAAGAACCCGAGGGGCTTGGAAACGATGGAACGGTACAGGTCCGTCCTCAGATCGCGAACGACCGATTGACCGAAGTACGCTGTGGAAGCAATCGAACCGTATCCCGCGGCGGCCTTGAGGATCGCGCAAACTACCAGGAAGACGAGTACCCACATTCCGTATTCAGCCGAAATGTCCAGGTTGAGGTTCTCGAAAAACGGAATCGTCAGCGTCGAGGCATCGGACTGTCCCAACATGTCGACGACGAGCCCGATCAGGAATGCGAACACCGCTTCGAGTACGCCGACGACGCCGACGAGCGCCAGGCTGATCCCCAGAACCCAGGCATAGGGACGGATATAGCTTCGAAACTGCGGCACAGGCGACGAGGTGTCCGTCACGTTTTGACCCGATCAGCCAGGATCGAACGAATCCGTTGTTCAATCTTCCGATGGCTGCGCAGCTTCATCAAGTCGTCCGTCAGCTCCCGCAGCTCTCCGAGAGCTACGGAACGAATCAACCGCTTGATCGCCGGATAGGCACCAAGGTTCACCGAAAGTTCAGTAAATCCGAGGCCCAGCAACATCGCAGCCGAAGGAGGCTCAGCGGCCAGCTCGCCGCACACAACGATCGGTTTTCCGGTCGGCGTCACCAGATCATGCACCTGGCGGAGCAGCCTCAAGACGGCGGGATGGAAGGGGTTGTAAAGACGCATAGCCGACTTGTCGGTACGGTCGATCGCCAGACAGTATTGAATCAGATCGTTCGTTCCCAGACAGAAAAAATCCGCCTTGGACGCCATCAAATCGCAGGTGTAGGCGGCAGCAGGGGTTTCGATCATCACGCCAACCGGTACAGCGTCGTCATAATCAACCCCGTCGCGTTTCAGTTGCTTTCTCACGTCGCCGATGATGTCCATCGCAGCATCCAGTTCGTCCAGGGTCGAAACGAACGGCAAAACGATACGCGCATGTCCACTTGGAGAAGAACGATATATCGCACGCAACTGCTTTCGGAACAGATCTCTCTTCTCCAGGGAAAAACGGAGGCCACGTGCACCGGATTCGGGGTTCATGCCGTCCCCCCCATTCCGCAGGCCTACGTCGATAGTCCGGAAGTTCACTGAAACAGCCTTCGCCCTGGACAGAACGTAGGAATAGTCTTCCACAAGTTTGTCCTCTTCCACCTCCTTGCCGTCACGGAAGAATTCAAACTCCGTCCGGTACAGTCCGATCGCCTCGCAGCCATGCGCCAGGACGCCTTTCACTTCGGCTCTGAAATTGATATTGGCGCCCAGCAACACCGAGATCCTGTCCTTCGTGACACAGGGCGTGTGGGTGGCGCGGGCCAACCTTCTCTTCGACTTCTTTTCTGCCTCGACTCTCTTTCTGTAGAGCTCGAGGGTATCCTCGGAAGGAGCCCGGATGACGATGCCTTCATCTCCGTCCAGGATGATGAGCTCACCTGAAATCAGGCCTGGCAATACAGCCCGAACACCCACGACAGCCGGTAGTGCCATGGACCTGGCAATGATGGCTGTATGGGACAGAGGGCTGCCGGTTTCGGTCACCAGGCCTACCAGTCTGGAAGACTTCAGCTCCATCAGGATGGATGGAGGAATCGTCTTGCCAACCAGAATGCTGTGATAGCGCAAGGACTTGAAAGTCGGGGGATGATAGGAACGCAGGTTGACCAGCAGTCGCCGCACGATGTCTTCCAGATCGCCGCGGCGCTCGCGCAGGTAGTCGTCATGAACCCGATCGTAGGCCTTGAGTATCGTTCCGCTGACGGACTGGATAGCCCACTCCGCGTTGATCTGTTCGTTCCTTATCTTTTCGACTACCCTGTCGATGAACATCCGATCCTTCAAGATCAACATGTGTGCATCGATCAGACTGGTGGAATCTCCCCCTCCTCGTGAACCCTCCAGCTTCTCCTGCATGGCCTCGAGTTGGGTGCGGGACTTTACGACCGATCGAAGAAAACTCCGGACGTGGCGATTGACCTGTTCCGGTTTCAGAGAATAGTTGAGCGTCACCAGTTGGGGATCCCACGCCGTAACAGCATGGCCAAAGGCCACGCCGGGCGAAGCCGAGACACCCTTCAGTTTGCGTTCTACAACCGTCATCAACTCAAGCTTTTCAGCGCGTCAATCGGCCAGATATTCGCAGATCGCATCGACCGCCTCCCTCTCGTCATCGCCATCCGCCTGAACGCGGACCCGGGTCCCATGGCCTGCCGCGAGCAGGAGTATCCCAAGAATGCTTCGCGCATCGGCGGGTGCCCCTTTTTCGTCATCGACTCGACACAGGGTAATCCCTGATCGATACCGGCCCGTCAACTGGACCAGCCTGGCTGAGGCACGTGCGTGAAGACCCAACCGATGACCGATTACCACTTCCCGTGACGTCATGGCTTCGGCGAGAGCAGTTCGCTGGCAATGTGAATGGTGTTCTGTCCATTCTCACGTACCAACTTCGCAGCTGAAGCCAAATCCACGTCCGGTTCAAGCTGTGTCAGCTTTATCAGCATCGGCAGGTTCACTCCGGTGACGACTTCGATCGAACCTTCATCCAGAAAGGTAGAAGCGATGTTGGTCGGCGTACCACCGAACATATCGGTCAGGATCAACACACCGGATCCCGTTTCGACACGCTTGAGAGCCTTCTCGATCATGTTCGTGGCAATGTCGACGTCATCATGCCACCCGATCGAAACGGCCACAATGTTCTGAATGTCTCCGACGATGGTCTCGGCCGCGTTCAACAACTCGATCGCCAACCGTCCATGAGTCACTATCAGACCGCCAATCATGGGTACTCCTTTGAGACACGGATTTTACCATGCGGGAGGGGTGGAGTTCGAAGTCTGAAGTCTTTACGCGGATTACGCAAATTGGCGCAGATTACGCAGATAGACTGTCCGAATGCAAACCGCAAACTGCTTGCTACACGCTGCCCGCCGAGAGCTGTTCACCTCTTATCCACGTCACGATGGATAATCTTGGTCTTGAGTCCGGTGTCCACCAGAGAATCGGCGAGGGCGTTGATGAGCATGACGGAACGGTGACGGCCGCCGGTGCAGCCGAGGGCGATCGTCAGGTAGGACTTCCCTTCTCTCTTGAACTCGGGCAGCAGGAAATCGAGCATGGAGCCGAGTTGATCCTGAAAGGTACGGGTCACACCGTGCGACTGCATGTAGTCCACCACGGGCTGGTCCGATCCAGTCAGGTTCTTCAACTCGGCCACGAAATACGGGTTCGGCAGGAAACGAACATCGAAGACCATGTCCGAATCCACCGGGATCCCATGTTTGAAACCAAAGCTGACCAGAGTCAACAGCAGGCCCAGGTCATCTTGCTCATCGAACAGTCGGACCACATAGTCCCGGAGCTGGTGAACCGAGAAACTGGATGTGTCGACGATCTGATCCGACATCGCTCGAATCGGCCGAAGACGTTCCCTTTCCATCTGGATCGCCTCTCGAACCGGGCGAGCGGCATCGATCGGGTGGGGGCGGCGCGTTTCGCTGAAGCGGCGGATCAATGCTTCGTCGGAAGCTTCCAGAAAGTAGAGGGAGGCATCCAGATCGTGTGTTCTCTTGAGCTCCTCAAACAAGACAGGGAACTCGTCGAGCCTTTCCCTTTCCCGAACATCTACGACCAACGCTGCGCGTTCGACGTCACCCTCGGATTTCAGGACGAGTTCAGAGAACTTTCCGAGCAATCCAACCGGCAGATTGTCGACGCAAAAATATCCCTGGTCTTCCAGAGCTCTCAGAAAGGTTCCCTTTCCAGAACCGCTCGAACCGGTGATGATGATGAGGGGAGACGGTTTCATGGCGATGGTCCGTCCGAACCGCCCTGTGAACCTGCCTATTGTCCCGGATCGATCCAGCCGATATCGCCGTCCTTGCGTTTGTAAACTACGTTCAGGCGATCGCTCTTGGCGTTCCTGAAAACAAGGAACTCGTTATCGGATGTGCTGATCTCGATGGCCGCTTCGTCGATACTGAGCGGCTTGACCCCCGCACGATCAGCGCGAATGATCTCGGGAATTCTTTCCGCAACGTCCTGCTCGATATCCGCCACGGAATCCGCTTCGACGATCCGCGGGTTCGGGGCTTCACGACGGCGTTTGATGTTACGGGTTTTGGCCTTGAGGACCTGCTTTTCGAGCTTGTCCAGAACTGAAGCGATGGAAGTATATAAATCGTTACTGGCGTCCTTGCAGTTGTGGAATCCAACGCGGGTCTTGAGGTTCACTTCGGCTATGTGACGCTGGTGTTTTTCGGCCGTAAATACAAAATGTACTTCTATGATGTCGTGTAGCGAACGTAGCCGCTCCAGGCGATCAAGCGTGAACTTACGAATTGGTTCGGTAACTTCAATATGACGCCCTGTAAACTCCACTCTCAATGGGAAACCTCCGGTTTCAGCTCTCAGCTCTCAGCTCTCAGCTTTTGGTTCTTGGCTCTTGGCCAACAGCTGATAGCTAATAGCTATTCACATCCTCTCCCTGCGCTGGTGAGTGCTGGGAATCTTCAAGTCTTCGCGGTACTTGGTGACACTGCGCCGAGTGACCGAGATACCGTCGTCCTTCAAGAGCGTGGCAATCTTGTCATCGGTCAAGGGCTTGCGCGGATCTTCACTCTGGATCAGTCGTTTGACCTTCAGCTTGACGAGCGTGAGGGACGTCCTGTTGCCGTTGGAACCGTTGACCGCTTCGGAGAAGAAGAATCGAAGTTTGTGGACTCCCTGTGGGGTATGGGCAAACTTGTTCGCAACCGCCCGGCTGACGGTAGAAGGATGAACGCCAACCTCTTCGGCGACATCCTTGATCATCATGGGCTTCAACTCATCCATTCCTTTCTCGAGGAACCCATCTTGCCTGCGGACAATCACCTCACACACCTTAACGATAATGTTCTTGCGCTGCTCAATGTTCTTCAGGAGCTGAACCGCGGACTTGAAACAATCCTTGACATAATTGCGGACCTCTTTGCTGGCGGCGCCCTTCTCTACCATTTTTCTGTAGGTCTGGCTCAACCGTAGCTGCGGAACTTCGTCCTCGTTCGAAACCACCGTGTGACCGTCGCCGACCTTTACGAAAAACACGTCGGGTTCTATGGTTCGCGCTTCGAGTTTGTTGTACTTCTGACCAGGCCGGGGATCCAGACTCTTGATGATTTCGATGGCCGCAAGAACGTCCGGAAGCGGCCGTTTGAGGGCCTTGGCGATCTCTTTGTACTGCCTGTTCTGGAGCTTGCGCAGATGGTCCATCACAATTTCCATCGCGATCGGATTGTCATCCTCCAGCAGGGCGAGCTGGATCAGGAGACACTCACGCAAATCGCGGGCCGCAACGCCGGGCGGATCAAAGCTCTGGGCGATCAGCAGTGCTCTTTCCACGTCCTCGACCACGTGCCCGCCCGAAACCGCGATCTCCTCGAGCGATCCGGGAACCTCGCGGTCCTTCTCGTCGACAGCAGCCAGGAAACCGTCTTCGTTGAGGTTCCCGATGATCGACTCGCACGCAAACCGTACGTCGGAGTCCATGCTGGCCACGCTCATCTGCCATTCGAGATGGTCCGTCAAGGTAGACGGCCTCGCCAGGAAATTCTCAAACGAAGGCCTTTCGAACACCTCTGTCTCACGCGGGCGCGAGGCGCCGTCCTGCAGGTAGTTTTCAAACTCCTGGAGGTCGAAGTCTCGTAACGAATCATCGTCAGCAGGTGAGTCGGGTTCGGCGGCCTCACCTTGATCCTGCTTCGCTGCAGCTTCCTCATCGGTGACTTCGACTATTTCGGTGGCCTCTTCGAGGACGGGGTTCTGAACGAGCTCTTCGGAAATCATGTCCACGAGCTCGAGCTTGTTCAACGCCAGCAGGCTGACCATCTGGACGAGCCCGGGCGTCAGCTTCAAGGTTTGGGCGGTCTTCAGGACAAGTCTGTGCTCAAGGTAGGGCATAATTCTCGTAAGAATCTAATTTAGACTAAAATGCTCGCCAAGATAAACCCTTTTGACTTCGGCGTCGTTGCCGAGTTCGTCGGGTGTGCCTGACCTGAAGATCACACCCTGGTTGATGATGTAGGCGCGGTCGGTCACCTGTAAAGTCTCCCGAACATTGTGGTCGGTGATCAGGATACCGATACGCTTGGCCTTCAAATGCTGGATGATCTTCTGGATTTCCAGCACTGTAATTGGGTCGATTCCCGAGAACGGCTCATCAAGAAGTATGAACTTCGGGGAGATGACGAGCGAACGCGCGATCTCCACCCGCCGCCGTTCTCCGCCCGACAAAGTGTTAGCCAGACTCTTGCGGACGTGGCCGATACCGAACTCCTCGAGCAGGGTTTCCAGCCGCTCGCGACGCTCCTTCCGAGACAACGGAAGGGTCTCCAGTATGGCCATGATGTTGGCCTCAACGGTCAATTTGCGAAAAACCGAGGCTTCCTGTGGCAGGTAGCTGATTCCGTTTCGCGCCCGCAGATACATCGGAAGATCGGTGATGTCGTTGTCGGCCAGCCGAACCGATCCGGAATCAGGCTGCGTCAACCCAACGATCATGTAAAAGGTTGTCGTCTTGCCTGCCCCGTTCGGTCCGAGCAAACCGACGACTTCGCCTTGTGCGACCTTCAGATTGACATCGGAAACGACGGTTCGACTCCTGTAGGACTTACGGACCCCGACGGTTTCCAAGACAAGCATATAAATCAGTAAGGAACGAGACGATTCTGGTCTTGACGCACAAAACGTCTCGATACGACACGGCTCCCGTCTTCACCATTAACGACAACACCATTGTCTGCCATGTCCAAGACCAGTTTGCGGCCGGAGACGGTTCCGGCCGCGACATCAGAAACCTCCGCCTGTTGACCCTCGAGCGTGATGGTTCCCTCACTCCGGCTGTAGACTGCTTCGTCGGCAACGCCGGAGAATCCTGTCCCTCGAACTACAACCTCACTCCTGGCGACGACCCGGATTGGGGAGCCGTCATCGAGGCTCAGCGTCAGATCACCGGCCTCAAGCTCCGCCTCCTCCGATCGGACCCGGACCCGGCCGGAATAGTGGGCAGTACTCGTCGCATCGTCGAACTCGAGGCGCTCGGAGGAGGCTCGAACCTCATCCATCGTCGAATCGATACCGCCGAGGGCAACGAAGCGTTGTTCGTCGGGAAAGACTTCAATTGTCCGGGCCTTCACATGGATCAGATCCCGCCACAGGTTGGCACCGTCGGAATACACGATCCTGTCCTCACTTCCCTCGGCTCGACCGGACACGATGAGAATCGGATTCGCCCGATCGAGCGACACCGTCTTGACGTTGCCGAGGGCGCTGAAAGACCCTGTCCCCTGATCCATGACGATCCGTGACGCCTCGATCCGCAGGCGCTTATCCGAAACAACCGGATGTCCTACCAGCAGAACCCGCTTCCCGGAATCCTGAAGCTCGGCACGATCTGTCGTTCCCGTCTGGTCTCCTCGCGTAAACCGGACATCCCCAATTTGCACCAGTTCGAGAAGCTGTCGGGTCCGAGGATCGAAAGTGGCTTGGGTCCTCTCCCCACTCGAAGAACCCAATTCAGTCTGAAGAAAGGCGGGATCGTCGGTTTCAAACCGAACGAGGTCATCCCGGTCGATCACCAGGAAGTTACTGCCTTCGGCGCGGGCGTTCCCCATCTGGAGGACGGATTCTTCGCCCGTGGTGGTCCGGGACTCGGACAGTTCGTGCCTGATACGACCGGATCGGAGTTCCTGGTCCGGACCGAAAACCATTCGGCCATTCCCACGTGCCTCGACTGTTCGAACCTGGCCCACTTGATCGAAGAGAGCATCAACCTCATCTCCGTATAGCAAATCGCCGGTTTCACCGGATTCCAGGACAACGGCCTCTCTGGCCACAACCTGCCGTACAACACCGGAAGCCGTCAGATCGACCCGCAGCCAGTCCGTTGCCAGCTTCCATGGATTCTCGGGATCGACCGATTGTGCGTGGACGTCACCCAGAATTGCTATGGAAGTTGGACGCAGCGATTCCGGCTCCATCTCGACTCGACCTTCTCCGCCACGCACCGTGCCGGTGACTGAGGAAACTTCAACTCCACCCGCCACTTCTGCCCAATTTTCTTGCTGGTGGAACTTGGCGGATGACGTTCGAAGCACCGTCCCACCTTCGAGGTTGATGGTCACGCCCCCGTCGAGGGTAATGATGCCCTCATCCAGGTAAAGGCTCAGTCGGTCGGCTCGCCCCTCGAATTCACCCGGACGGTTGAGCGTCACTGTATCGATCGACTCAATCATGCGGTTACGGTCGTTATAAGTAAGCGCCGAAGTTCTTCCAACCGTGCTCCGGTCGAGTTGGACTACTGTGTTGCCGTCGAAACTAATGTCGCCGGTGTCCTGATCGTACCCGCATCGATCACTGCTGATTCGGCGCTCCAGCTGATCGCCTTCCTCCCCAAAGAAGGTGACGGTCACGTCTTCGAGCAGGCTCTTGCCGTCGGTAAACCCCAGATTGGTCCGTGCTTCGACAGTAAAGACCGTCCGTTCCCCTTCGACATGCGACAACTTGAACCCTTCTTGAAGAGCCGCTATGTTTTCGACAAGTTCCGGCAGTGGCTGATCGAAGACAACCTCCTCGGGCGGCCGGCTCCAGTAGTTCCAGGCCGGGATGGCAACCAACACCAGCACGACCATCGGAACGACGACCCGGAGGACACGGATGAGGTGATACGAATGTATCTTTTCGAGGCGCATCCTTTTGATTTTAGCACGGTTAGGTGGGTGAGGATGGGGAGTCCAAGGTCCAAAGTCCAAAGTCCAAAGTCGGGGAGAGACGCAGGAATTTTCTTTCTGCGTTGCGATGTGGATTCCAAGTACCTCTCAAGCTCCGGTTTCCTCCGGTAACAACACAGATTAATCCTTCTTCTCTCTGCGCCTCTGCGTCTCTCGGCCGAAATAATGTCACTCGTGTGGAATCGGTTGTGTTCGGCTCCTTCTTTGAAGCATAATTTCGACCCTCTACGAACAAGCACAAGGAGTTGCGCTTATGAAGCGTCGTATAAGCATAACGATCAACGGGACGAGCCACGACGAAGAGGTCGAACCGAGACTTCTCCTCACTCACTTCATCCGCGACGTCGCGGGGCTGACCGGCACGCATGTGGGTTGCGACACCAGTATCTGTGGTGCCTGCACGGTTCTGGTAGACGGAGTTGCGGTGAAGTCCTGCACGATGTTCGCAGCTCAAGCCGATGGCGCCGAGGTTGTCACGATCGAGGGAATGGCAAGAGACGGCCAACTGCATCCGTTACAGGAGAGCTTCTGGAAAAAGCACGGGTTGCAGTGCGGTTACTGCACGCCGGGCATGATCATGTGCAGTCACCAATTGTTGGCGAACAACCCCACGCCCACTGAGGAAGAGATTCGGACTGCGCTGGACGGGAACCTCTGCCGCTGTACCGGATACCAGAACATCGTCAAGGCCGTGGAATCCGCCGGCGAAAAAATACGGGAAAACTCGTCGACGGCCGTGGGGTCGTAATCGCGATCACGCTCGGGAGAGAGTACGCAAACCTTCAGTGAGGAAGGATGACATGACTAATCGCTTCGTCGGTCAAGGAGTCAAGAGAAAGGAAGATCCGCGGCTGGTTTCGGGTACTTCCACATACGTGGATGACATCGTCTTACCGGGAATGCTTTACATGACCGTGGTCCGAAGCATTCACGCACACGCCCGGATCAAGAACATCGACGTCACCCGTGCCAGGGGAATCGCCGGAGTCCATACCGTCCTGACCGGTGAGGACACCGCAGGTTTGGGCTCGGTCCCCTGTGCCGGCCAATTGCCGGACCTCAAGATCCCCGCACATCCTCCATTGGCTCGCGGCAAGGTACGGTTCGTCGGAGAGCCTGTCGCGATCGTCGTCGCTGACGACAGGTACGTGGGCGCCGACGCGGCCGAAGAGGTGGATATCGAATACGAACCGCTTGAGGCTGTGGTCGACCCTGAAAAGGCGATTCAAGCCGGGGCAACGGTTCTGCATGAAGAGTGGGACGACAACATCGCCTTCCGTTGGGGTTTCGAAAACGGGAACACAGGTGAAGCCTTCGAAAACGCCGAACACGTCACGAAGCACCGGCTCATCAACCAGCGTCTTGCCCCAATATCGATTGAGACAAGGGGAGTGGTTGCCAACGTTCAGATGCCCGACGAGGAACTTGTTGTCTGGTCCTCCACTCAGATTCCACACCTGCTGAAGACCCAGATCGCCGTGATGCTCGGAATCCCGGAAAACAAGACCCGGGTCATCACTCCTGAAGTGGGCGGGGGATTCGGCAGCAAGCTGAACGTCTACGCCGAAGAAGCACTGGTTGCGCACGCCGCCCGGTTGCTCGGAAAGCCCGTGAAGTGGATCGAATCCCGGCGGGAGAATATCGCGGCAACGGTCCACGGGAGGGACCAGATTCAGGACGTCGAACTGGCTCTCAAGAAGGACGGGACGATCCTTGGAATGCGCCTGTACGTAGTTGCCGACCTGGGAGCCTACCATCAATTGCTCACGCCGATCATACCGACACTGACGGCATTGCTGGCCCCCGGCGCCTACGGCACGCCGGCATTCAAGGTCGACATGGTCGGGGTCTTCACCAACAAGATGTCCACTGACGCTTATCGAGGTGCTGGACGTCCCGAAGCAACTTACCTGATCGAACGCATCATGGACATCGCAGCCGGGGAGTTGGGCCTGGACCCTGTGGAAATTCGCAGGCGGAATTTCCCCGATCCCAACCAGTTCCCCTTTCAGACCTCGGGCGGCGTCGTCTATGACAGCGCGAACTATCAGAAGGCGATGGAACGTGCGTTGGAGATGGCCGGCTACGACCAACTGCGCAAGAAACAGGCGGAGCTACGTGCCCAGGGTAAATACATGGGCATCGGCATTTCATCCTACGTCGAAGTATGCGCGATGGGGCCATCGACAGCGATGCCCTCCGGGGGGTGGGAAAGTGGAACGGTGCGTATAGAGCCCACTGGAAAGATTACCGTCTTGACCGGTGCCTCACCTCACGGTCAGGGACAGGAAACATCCTTCGCCCAGATCGCGGCTGACGAGTTCGGCCTGGATATGTCCGACATCGTGGTACTGCACGGCGACACGGCGCGCATTCCGTACGGCATCGGCACTTTCGGAAGCCGCGGAACGGCGGTGGGCGGAACGGCCATGTATCTGGCGATCCAGGATCTCAAGGAAAAGATGAAGAAGATCGCCGCCCACGTTCTGGAGTCGGACCCGGAGAAGATCGAGTTCGGTGTGGGTAAACTCAGTGTCGTGGGGGAAGAAGACAAGTCGATCAGCTTCAACGACGTCGTTACAGAAGCTTACGTGGCCCGGAACATTCCACAAGGGGTGGAGCCGGGTCTGGAGGCGACACGCTTCTTCGAACCGTCCAATTTCACGTTCCCCTTCGGCACCCATATTTGTACGGTCGACATCGATGGAGAGACGGGGGAAATCCGGCTGACGCGATATATCGCAGTGGATGACTGCGGGAACGTCATCAATCCACTTCTGGTCGACGGACAGCTTCACGGCGGTATCGTCCAGGGGGTGGCGCAGGCGCTTCATGAAGAAGTCATCTACGACGAGAACGGGCAGTTGGTCACCGGGAGCCTGATGGACTACGCGATACCGAGAGCACAGGACCTGCCGATGATCGAGATGGATCGTACGGTGACACCCTCTCCGGTGAACCCGCTTGGCGTGAAAGGCGTCGGCGAAGCCGGAACGATCGGTTCGACTCCGTGTGTCGTCAATGCGGTCGTCGACGCGCTGGCTCCGTTCGGTGTAAAGGACATCCGCATGCCGCTGCGTTCAGAAAAAATCTGGAAGATCCTCCAAGGGGGTAGCCCGTCATGATTCCGCAGAATTTCGACTACGTGGCGCCGTCCTCGCTGGCTGAAGCGATCGGCTTGCTGGAAGAACATGGCGAAGACGCGAAACTTCTGGCTGGAGGACACAGCCTGGTTCCGATAATGAAACTGCGCCTGGCCACGCCGGCCTGGCTGATCGATCTTGGGAAGATCTCCGAACTGGCTTACGTCAGCGAAGACAGCAGCACGCTTCGGATTGGATCGATGACCACCCACAGCACGATCGCCTCTTCGGACACGGTGCGGAGTCGCTCGGCGGCCCTGGGTGAAGCGGCCGAACATATCGGAGACGTTCAGATTCGCAACAAGGGCACGATCGGAGGGAGCCTGGCCCATGTGGACCCGGCCGCCGACTACCCGGCTGTGATTCTGGCCACAGAAGCGACAATCGTTGCTGCCAGCTCGAAAGGCGACCGCGAGATAGCGGCGGCGGACTTTTTCGTCGACATGCTCACGAGTGCGCTCGAACCTGGCGAAATCATCCGGGAGGTCCGGATACCGGTCCAATCGGGCAACACCGGCAGCGCCTACATGAAGCTCCGACAGATGGCCTCCGGGTTTGCCATCTGCGGCGCCGCGGCCGTTGTCAGCCTGGATGATGCCGGCACCGTATCGAGAGCACGGGTGGGCATTACCGGCATCGCGGGTCGGGCCTACAGGGCTACCGCTACCGAAAATGCGCTCGAGAATCAAAAGGCGACACCCGATGTCATCGGTGCGGCAGCGGAAAAGGCCGCCGAGGGTGTCACTGCGCTGGACGATGTCCACGCTTCAGCAGACTATCGAATGGATCTGGCTCGCATCTTCGCAGCTCGTGCGATCGGAGCCGCGATCGAACGGGCGGGATGAAGGTTGCCGGCCAGTTCACATTTTCGAATGTCACGCCCGAAACAGTCTGGGACTGGCTGACGGATCCCGACCATATTTCAGAATGCCTTCCCGGTTGCGAGGGCCTCGACGAAATCGAGAAGAATCGCTACCGCATGAACATGCGTGTCGGAATCGGATCGATCCGTAGTTCCTACACCGGCACCATACACATCCACGACCTCAACCCTCACCAGGAGTACTCGCTCAAGGTGACCGGCAAGGGGGGAGGCGGTTTCGTCGAAGGCACAGGAACGATCCAGCTCGAACCCGACCAGGCCGACACCCAGGTCAGTTACACCGGGAACATCGCCATCGGTGGCCGCATCGCCTCCGTCGGCCAGCGAATGGTCAGCGGCGCGGCCCGAATGGTCATCGAACAGTTCTTCAAATGCGTCGCCTCGAAGCTTGAGAAGGCAGCGTCCTGACCGACACGCCTCGTCATCACGAACAGTTTTTTTCAACACGAAGACACGAAGGACACGAAGCTAAAGATATATCGGACTTCGTGTGTCCTTCGTGTTCTTCGTGTCTTCGTGTTGAAAAAAATCCTTGGGATGCGAAGGGGCTCTAGTTCACCGTGATGAACACGTCGAGTTGGTCGCCCAGGTCCCGGGCGGATGGCGTGATGATCGTTTTGGTTCCGATGGGGATTCTGGTGTTGGACGCCGCGGCCGTCCGCACGTCGTCTTCGCAGACGAAGGGGACGGGCTGGGGGGGCTCGGCCGGTTTCTCGGGTTTGGTCGGAGCTTCGAGTTGGGAGAAACTCTTCAACGGGGGAGCCACAGCGGGGCATGGAGGATCCGGTGCGGGTGGTGCCGGTTCCGGTGTGGGACTTTCTACGGGGGTGGGAACTGGCGGGGTCTTCTTCTTCAACCACTGATCCACGATACCGGCAATCGCATCGCGGCCTTTTCCTCCATTGGTGGGTGATGGTTTCGGAGTCGTCGAAACAGAGGTCGGCTTTTCGGGTTTGGCGGGTTTCACTTCCCGGACACCGAATGCAACCCGCTTCAGGTTGATCAGGTGTAGCGGGGATATATTGTCGGACGTGATGTTGCCGCCAAAGGAACCGCAGCCCAGCGTCATCGAAGGAAAGAGGTTGGTCGTGTACCCGACCGCTCCGAGTGCGGCCGGGGTGTTGACGCAGATTCGGGATGCGGGCTTGTAAAGCGCAAACTGCCGAATCACTTCGTCGTCGGTGGAATGCAGACCCAACGTGTGCCCGAGGCCTCCAAAATTCAGGATCTCGATGCACATCCGGCAGCCTTCCTTCCAATTCCGAACAGTGTAGAACGCCAGAATCGGGGAAAGTTTTTCCATCGACAGGGGATGTTCAGGACCGACACCATCAGCGATTCCGACAAGCGCGCGTGTCCCGGCCGGCACGTCGATCCCGGCCATCTCTGCAATTCGGACGGCACTCTGACCCACGATCTCTGTGTTGAGCGTCTTTCGTGGAGTTTGAATCGTACGCTCAAGACTCGCTTTCTCTTCCGGTTTGCAGATGTAGGCTCCCTGTTTTCCCAACTCTTCCAGCACGGAGTCCTTGATCGCTTCGTCGCAAATGACCGACTGCTCCGACGAACACAGAGTTCCGTTGTCGAAACATTTTCCAGTCAGGATATGTCCGACTGCCCGGGGAACGTCCGCAGACGTCTCAACGTAAGCTGGAACATTTCCGGGTCCAACACCAAACGCAGGCTTCCCCGCGCTATAGGCGGCCCGGACCAGACCCGGGCCACCTGTCGCCAGAATCACGGCAGTCAACCGGTTCTTCATCAACTCCTGGGTACCTTCCATTGAAGGCGTCTTCATGCAGGCGATCACACCGGAAGGTGCACCGGCGGCTTCTGCCGCATCGGCGATGATCCGTGCAGTTTCCAGGATGCAACCGACTGCCGACGGATGCGGGCTGAAAACAATCGTGTTCCTGCCCTTGAGTGCGATGAGCGCCTTGTAGATCGTTGTGGAAGTCGGGTTGGTTGAAGGAATGATTCCAGCAATGACCCCGACCGGACTGGCAACCTCGATGACTTTCGTCTGGGGATCCTCGCTCACGATACCGACCGTCTTCAGAGGCCTTATTGCCCGGTGCACATCGTCGGCACAAAAAAGGTTCTTCGCCGTCTTGTGCTCGATCGTGCCAAAACCGGTCTCTTCGACAGCCATTCGCGCCAGGGCCGAAGCATGCTCGATGCCTGCTCGTGAGATACTCTCCAGGATCCGATCGACCTGATCTGCGGAAAAATCCTCAAAGGCTTTCCATGCCACATGGGCCGCTTGAAGCAGACGTCGGGCTTCCTGGATGGATTCGAGGTCTTTGTCCATAATCGGTCTTGTTTGCCGACGATCTTGGTCGGACGCGCAAAAAATACGCGAGGCGGAACGGAGGATGTCAGCGTGGAACGATCAGGTCAATGTCGTCATACGGGAGGGGGATGACATGGACGCTCACCAGTTCCCCCACACGGCGCGCAGCCGCGGAACCCGCTTCTGTAGCGGCTTTGACGGCACCGACGTCTCCACGAACCGTCACTGCGACGTAACCGTTCAACGTGTATTCCTTGCTGCAAAGAGACACGTTGGCCGCTTTCAACATGGCGTCGGAAGCTTCGACGGCGCCGATAAACCCCAATGTTTCAACCATACCAAGTGCTTCTTGCATCACTACCTTCACCGACCGGCACGCTGTGTGGAGTCCGGCCCCGACACCTGCGCTTCTCGCATGCGGAGGGCCTCCGGCGGTGCTGAAAGGTACCAAAAACTGTGAATAAAAGCAATTGACTCCTAAGTGTCTAGTTTATAAGATCTTATTGATTTTTTAGATCGGGAGCATACAAACAGGCATGTCGGATTTCGGGAAGAAGTTTAAGTTGGCTCGCGAATCGAAGAACGTCACGGTGGAACACATCGCCGACGAGACACGGATTAGCGCGCGATTTTTGCGGGCTATCGAAAAGGAAACCTTCGACGTGCTTCCCGGCGGTGTGTTCAATCGCGGTTTCATCCGCACATACGCCACACGCGTAGGAATCGATCCAGACGAGGCGATTACGGAATACGAAGACCTCACGAACTACTCGGCTGAATTCGACAACGACGAACCCACCGGAAGCTACGAGCCCGACTCCCCTGAACGCCACATCATCCCCATAGCGGTTGGTATCCTGGTGGTTTTGATCGTGCTTTTCTACGTGTTCGCCAAGAACACGGGAGCACCAACGGAGGCGGCCGGACCGACGACGCCACCAGTCCAGACCTTGGCGCGACCTGTGCCAACGACTCGCCCGGCCCCGATTAGACCCGAAGCCGTCGAGGCCGCGACGCCCGGAATCCAGGACGCCAGTACCGGAGACAGCGTCAGGGTGCAGATTCAAGTTCACGACGCCACCTGGGTTTCCGTCCAGGTTGACGGACTCCAGATCACCGACGGCGAGATCCTTCTGCCGGGTACCCGTCGTCAGTACACCGCCGACGACATGATCGAACTAACTGTCGGCAACGCAGCTGGCCTGACCCTTCTTATCAACAACCGCGAAGTCCCCCGCCTGGGCATCCCCGGCCAGGTCCGTGTTCTCACCATCACGCCGGACAACATCGACCGCTTCACCGGCAGCTAGCCTGACGCTCGGCTGTGGGTCACGGTTGACCGGTACGTTTTCTTCAACGCAAAAACGCAATGACGCAAAGGGGAAGGGGTTTGTTTGCCAACGGTTTCACCCGAACCGTTGCGAAAGGCGAGAAAACTATGTTGCCATTTCTTCTTTGCGTCATTGCGTTTTTGCGTTGAAAAAAGATGTTTCGGGCTACCGGCCATCGAGGTGTGACGAGATCTACCGGATGCGATTTGACGGTGGGATATAATCGGGGGTTATGCCTACGGCTGTAAAGTCCCCTGCGGAGTCTGAGAGGATTGTTGTTACGGGGGCCAGGGTCCACAACCTCCAGAACATTGACTTTGAGATTCCGCACAACTCACTGACCGTGGTGACCGGGGTCAGTGGGTCCGGTAAATCGTCTCTGGCCTTTGACACCATTTACGCTGAGGGGCAGAGACGTTATATCGAATCGCTGTCCGCCTATGCCCGCCAATTCCTCGAGCGCATTGAAAAACCGGATATCGATGAAGTTACCGGTATCGCTCCGGCAATTTCGATCCGGCAACGGAACACGGCACGGACCCCTCGATCGACCGTAGGCACGTCGACCGAGATCTACGATTACATCCGACTGCTGTTCGCCAGGGTAGGCGTCACACGCTGTCGGGAGTGCGGCACGCCCGTCGGGAAGGACACCGTGGATCAGATCGCCGACACGGTGACCTCATGGCAAGACGGCACGCGTTTCTACGTGCTCTTTCCCCTGCCACAACTGGAAGGTGAAGAACAGATCGCCCAGTGCCTGGGAGATCTCAAGCGGCGAGGTTTCGGCAGGGTTTTCCAGGACGGCCGGACGTTCGAATACTCCAAACCGGAATCGCTGCTCGACGTGGACTTCAACCGCCAGGCTTACGTCCTGGTTGACCGACTGAAGGTCGATGACGAGGTAAGGCAGCGACTCATCGACTCCGTCGAGATCTGTTTCCACGAAAACCAGGGAGAAGTCGTTATCCTGGTAGCCGAGTCGAATGCCGGCGCCGGCATTCATCGCTTCAGCGAGCGTTTCGAATGCAAGAAGTGCAACATCCGGTACGAGGATCCCGAACCTAAGCTTTTCTCGTTCAACAGCCCTTTTGGTGCCTGCTCGCGCTGCCAGGGATTCGGAAACACGATCGACCTCGACATGGATCTGGTGATCCCGGACAAGGGCAAGAGCCTGATCGAGGGCGCTGTGAATCCATGGACCAAACCCCGATACCGAAAGTATCTCACCGACTTCAAGAAGCGCGCCGCATCTGCCTCGGTCCCCGTCGACGTTCCTTATCGGGACCTGACTGCCGAACAACAAGGGTTCGTCATCGAAGGGGTGAGGAAATTTTTCGACTACCTGGAAACAAAAAAATACAAGCTCCACATTCGAGTCTTTCTCAGCCGCTACCGAGGCTACACGCTGTGTCGGGAATGCGGTGGAGCCCGCCTTCGCCAGGAAGCCCGCGACATTTATGTTGACGGCGAGAACATCGCGGACATCGCCAGGATGTCTACGGCGGAAGCATTCGAATTCTTCAGGGACGTCAAGCTCTCTCCGATGCAGGCGGAAATCGCAGAGCGAGTCCTGTGGGAGATCCACACCCGGCTTCGGTTCTTGAACGATGTCGGATTGCAGTACCTGACACTGGATCGTTTGGCTTCGACTCTGTCGGGTGGGGAAGCCCAGCGCATCCAGTTGGCCACTTCGTTGGGATCTACCCTGGTCGGTGCTCTATACGTGCTCGATGAGCCATCGATCGGCCTGCATCCACGGGACGGACTGCGACTCATCGAAATCCTGAAACGACTCCGGCAATTGGGCAATACCGTCCTCGTCGTAGAGCATGATGCGGAAATGATTCGTGCGGCCGACTGGATCATCGATCTCGGACCCGGAGCGGGAGAGAACGGTGGGCAACTGGTGTTCCAGGGCACCCTGGACGCTCTGACCACGACCGGTGCGTCCCTCACCGGGAAATATCTCAACAAGGAATTGAGAGTACCGCTCCCGAAAGAAAGGCGGGCTCCCCGGAAACAGAAGCTGACGCTCAAGGGGGCGGCGAAGCACAACCTGAAGGAAATTGACGTCGAAATTCCGCTCGGGCTGATGACATGCGTTACTGGAGTGTCCGGCTCCGGCAAATCAACTCTTGTCCACAACTGCCTTTACGAGGCGCTCAAGGCCCACATCAACGGAACTGAATCGGCCCCATCCAGTGGTCGGATCGAGGTAAACCCCAAGTGGATCGCGGACGTTGTGCTCGTCGATCAGAGTCCAATTGGTCGAACGCCGCGCTCGAATCCGGTGACCTACATCAAGGCCTTCGATCAGGTTCGGGAGCTACTTGCCTCGACGCGCGAAGCTCAGTCGCACGGGTACACGGCAGGCTCGTTTTCCTTCAACATTCCTGGAGGAAGGTGCGAAACCTGCCAGGGGGACGGCACCGTCACGGTGGAAATGCAGTTTCTCGCCGACGTCGCACTCGTCTGCGAGGAATGCAAGGGCATGCGCTACAAGAGCGGTGTTCTCGAGACTCTCTACAAAGGCAGGAACATCTATCAGATTCTCCAGCTGACCGTCCGGGAGGCACTCGGCTTCTTTTCCAGTGTCGGCAGGATCACGAAGAAGCTGACGATGCTCGACGAAGTCGGGCTCGGTTACCTCCGGTTGGGGCAATCCGCTACGACGCTTTCCGGTGGTGAAGCGCAACGAATCAAGCTAGCATCACATCTGGCACGCGACACGAGCAACAAGACGCTGTTCATCTTCGATGAACCGACAACAGGCCTGCACTTTGACGACATCAATAAGCTGCTTGTCGCTTTCAGGCGATTGATTCGTGCCGGGAGTTCGGTCCTGATTATCGAGCACAATCTGGATGTCGTAAAATCGGCCGACTGGGTCATTGATCTCGGGCCGGAGGGTGGAGATGGCGGAGGACGGGTAGTCGCCGTCGGGACACCAGAGCAGGTTTCGCGGAACCGCAAGTCGATTACGGGAAAGTTCTTGAAGCCGGTGCTGAAGAGATAGGGGGGAGCCTTTACGCGGATTACGCAGATTGACGCAGATTAAGAATTCGAAATATTTCTCTCTGCGTCTCTGTGCCTCTGCGGTGAAAAGTCTTGAAACCTCCGCGTTCTCAGCGTCTCCACGCTAAAGAACAGGGCACTTCAATATGATCCAGTTTTTGATTCTAGCTTTCTTGATACAGGCACAGGCGCCGGCACAGCTGCTTCCATTGGAGCAGGTGTATGGCGAGGCGATGGCCTCGATGGAGTTGGAGGAGTGGGGTGATGCGATAGAGAAGCTGGAGGCCATCCTCGCCCAGGAACCATCTCACGTCCCGACACGGTTCAACCTTGCTGTCTCACTTTCTGAAAGCGGCCAGACGGAGCGTGCGATCGAGGTCTACCGTCAGACCCTTCGAAGGGACGAGACGCTTTTCGAGGCACGGATGAACCTGGCGATTCTGTTACACGAATCCGGGGATCTCGGCTCGGCTGTCCAGGAGTTTGCCGACGCGTCGATGCTCCACCCGGAGGATCCGATTCCAGTCCTTTACCGGGCTCGCACACTCGACGAAATGGGACGGGACGAGCAGGCCGAGCGCACCTACCTGAAAGTACTGGAAATCACTCCGAACGTGATCGCGGTCTACCGGGGATTGGGCTTTCTATACCTTCGCATGGATCGCCCCGAAAAAGCCTATGACGCGCTGATCCAGACGCGTGATCTTGGCGGGGGAACACCGGCCGTGCTCGTCGCCCTGGGCGATATGGATGTGGAAGCAGAAGACCTGGCGTCCGCGAAGGAACACTTCGAACAGGCAGCCGGCATGATCCCGGACGACTCGGATATCAAGCTCCGGCTGGCCCTGGTTTTGAGGGATCTCGAGGACTTCCCCGCGGCTATAGACCTCTTCAGGCAAATGCCAGATTATCGGGCGGAGCTCGCCGAAGCCTACTACGCCAACGATCAGTTTGGAGAAGCCGCTCCCTTATATGAAAGCCTCGTCATCGAAGTCCCCGACAGCGCCGATAACTGGTTCCGACTCGGCAACAGCTACTACAGAATGGAGTTGCGGGACAAAGCCATCGCCCCTCTCCAGAAATCTCTGACCCTGGATCCGGAACGGGTGGCGGCCTGGGGCACACTGGCTGCCATTCATTATCGACACGAGGATTGGGTCAACGCGGGAACTATGTTGCTGAAGTACCTGGAATTGAGACCCGATCACGGACCGTCACACTACGCGCTTGCGACATGTTTTGACAAATTAGGGGACTGGGAGCGGGCCTCACTGCACTATAATAAATTCACTGAATTCGACGATGGAAGCGACGATGTTCGATCATTTCAAGTGCGACAAAGGCTCAAGGCCCTCAAGAAGCGTCTCAACGAGAACTAGGTTCAACGTGACACGCCTGCTTGCCCTCGGCTTCGTGTTGATCGGACTGGCCTCCTGCGGGGCACGAACGAACGTGTTTTCCGAACCCCGGGACGAACGACTCCGCCGATTCGAGCGAGAACAGGCCCAACTTCTCCGAACGACCAATCCGGTCGGGCGAACCAAAGTGTACATTCGCATTTCGGAACTGTTGATCAGTTTCATGGGTGATTCCGCCAGGGCGGGTGACTTCGAACAAATGGACGAGCATGTCGAAGAATATCGGGTCGCCGTGACCGGGGCGCGAGACACCATGGTGAATTCGGGACGTGACCCCGCCAGACGATCTGCTGGATTCAGAGAGCTTGAGATCGCGCTCCGACAACATGTACGGCAACTCGACGACATCGGCTCACTGCTGACGTTCGACTACCGACAACCGATTGAGGAACTCATCACCGAAGTTACCGAAATTCGGGATGGACTCATCAAGGCCTTGTTCCCGGGACAGAATGCAACTTCGACTTCCAAATAAGATCGGCCTCACCTGCCTTGTGTTCTGTTTCCTGGTGACTGCCGTAGTAGCAACACCTCTGGTCGAGTACTTTACCGAAATGGAGATCGACGAGATTCGTGACACACAGGATATTGGAATGCGGACCTCCGTCTTCCTCGACATCGCGAAGACGCGGTTGATCTATCTCGGCCTCGAAGAAGAAGAAAAGAAGAAGGGACCGGGCAAGGCGACAAGAGTCGCCAAGACCCTGATCAATATCTTCCAACCTGGGGCAACGGCCGAAGTCGATCAAGAACAGGAAGAGGCCGAGAAGGCCGCGGATGAAAGCACCGCGGAACTGACTGAGTTCACGCCCGCCGAATTGCTTAGAGGCTACTTCCAGGCACTGGAAGAAGCGATGGACAACATCGACGACGCATACGAGAGGAAACGTGGAGACGTTCGCAAGCCGCTCGAAGCACTGAAGAAATTCACCGAGGAAAGCATCCCCGCTCTCAAGCGTTTTGAGGCCGGGACGGAGGGTGAAGACTCCGCTCTTTCCGATGCGATCGAACAAGCCGAACTGGCACTGGAAGGCGCGAAGGCCGCGCTTAAGACGATCCCGAAAACCGAAGGCAACTAGTATCAATTTGGCTGTGAGCGACCTCGAGGCTGCTTTTCTAACCGTCCACCGTCGACTCCGACCCCGGACTCCCCTGCCCACAATAGAAGCCAGGTTTGTTGCTTCCGTGGCAGCGAACCACAGCGCAACTCTCGAAAACGGGATTCTCAAAGTACGGGTCAGTGATCTCTTCGACGATGCGCCGCTTGAAGTCTTCGAGACCCTGGCCACGATCCTCCTCTCAAAGATCTACCGTAAGAAGATCGACCGGCGGCATCATCTGGATTACCGGCGCTACACGATGAGCGGAGAAATGCTGGCGAGGAGCCGGCAGGCCCGTGCGGAGCGGGGCCGACCGGCACGCACGAGCAGTCCCCAGGGCCGCGTTCGGAATCTGGACACCCTGTTCGACGGCCTCAACAAACGTTATTTTGAAGGCTCTCTACGTAAGCCACGAGTATCGTGGACCCCAAAGAAAGCCCGCCGGGTACTGGGCAGATACGACTACGCTACGGACGTCATATTCATCAGCCGCCTGCTCGATTCCAACCATATTCCGGATTACGTAGTCGAATACATCGTCTTTCACGAAATGCTCCATGTGAAGCATCAACCACGGATCTCCAACCTCCGTGAAATCGTCCACACCCCCGAATTGCGCCGTGAGGAGAAGCTGTTCGAGCACTACGATGCGGCCAACGAGTGGCTCAAGAACAACTGAGGGCGCCGAGGCCGAGCGCTCCACCACGTCCGGCATGGCTACCACGTGAGGGGGATAGGACGGCCTGGCCCTGGCCCCGGAGTGTTTCGGTTTGGCAAAAACTTCCGGAACAGCCCATTCTCACCACGCAGATATTGCATGTCGTCGAAAAATTTACCGAACTTTTCAACAGTATGGCCGCAAGGTCGAGACGGGGTAAGGTCCTGCGAATAGGGCCGTTAGTCCTATTTGGCACATAAAAACACTGCTTTTCCACACACTTTTCCACATCGTCTGTGGAAGCAGGCTTTTGCCTACTTTTCGACGACCGCCTGTGGCGGAGCGATCGGTCTTATCTAGCTGACCATCGGCTAGTGGTCCCCGCCTGAGATAACGTTACTATCTCCGAAGGAGGTTGCCGGCGAACTGATGGGTGAGGGCACCGCATGGTCTGTGTGAGCTTTCGACGGTGTTGAGCGTTCATGAGGGGCAACCTCCATCGGCCCTACGGGTTCGGGCGGAACGGTACCGTCTTTGGCGTCGCTCCTCCTCGCAATGAAGAGCATTGGCTCCTCGTCGCTCCCCCAAATCCGGTACCGTTGCACTCCGAAATCTAGCAACGCTATCTCTGGCGGGGACCACTAGTTCACCGCGTGGGCGGGGTTCAATGCATCAAGGAGCATTTCTTTCAGGCGGTCGATTCCTTCGCCCTTGAGGGCTGACAGCAGGACTTCGCCTTCGGCGGGAATCGGGGGGATCTCCACAAGATCTGACTTGTTATACACCGTCAGGAGCGTCTGGTCGACGCAGCCTATCTCCCGGAGAACATCAAGAACGGCGCGCATCTTGTCCGTGTATTCAGGATCCGATACGTCGACCACGTGCAGGATCAGATCGGATTCCACGACCTCTTCCAGGGTCGCCCGAAACGCGGTTACGAGCTCATGTGGGAGCTTGCGGATGAAGCCGACGGTGTCGGATACGAGAAGGGTATTCTTTCCCCCGAGACGAATACGTCTGACGACGGTGTCCAGCGTCGAAAACACACGACCGGAAACGAGCGTGTCTTCGCCGGAAAGCCGCCGAAACAACGTCGACTTTCCGGCGTTCGTGTAACCCACCAGAGAGACAACCTGCTGATTGCTTCGCCTTCGGCGCGATCGATGAAGCTGGCGATGCTTGCGGATCTGATCGATTTCACGTTTCAGTCGGGCAATCCGCTGGCGGATTCGTCTTCGATCCACTTCCAACTGGGTCTCGCCCGGCCCGCGCGTTCCGATACCGCCACCAAGTCGCGAGAGCCAGTCGCTGCGGCCTGCCAGATGAGAAATATTGTAGTTGAGCTGAGCCAATTCGACCTGAAGCTTCCCTTCCCTGGTCTTGGCCCGACGGGCAAATATGTCGAGGATCAACCCCGTACGATCGATTACCTTGACCTCGAGCAGACCCTCGAGGTTACGCATCTGCGCCGGGCTCAGCCCGTCATCGAAAATAACGAGATCCGCATCTTCGGCAAGAACATCATCACGCAGTTCGTGAGCCTTCCCCTTGCCGATGAAAAACGAAGCATCAGGCTTCGTGCGGTGCTGGACCACTTCCTTGACGACGCGTCCGCCCGCCGCCTCGGCCAGTTCCCTCAATTCGTCGAGTGACTGAAAACCAACTAAGATCGCGTTTTCCATTTGTACTGTCTGGCCTGGGTGGCGATCGCCATCCAGGAACGTGTTTTGACGCAGAGGCGCAGAGACGCAGAGAAAAAATCTAATATCGGACTCCCCATCTGCGTAATCCGCGTAAAGACTTCCCAGTCCTCTCCCCTACGACGATTCGCGGGGCGCGTCCCGGGGTGCGTCGCGGGGTGTTTCGCGGGACGCCTCACGCGGCGCGTCGCGATGGGAGTCGCGGTGGTCCCGTCTGGGGGCATATGAGCCGCCGGGTTTGGAAGTCGTCACAGTCGAGATAGCGTGTTTGAAGATAAGCTGTTCCTGGTGATTTGCTTCCAGGATGACCGAATATTTGTCGAAGCCTCGGAGGCGGCCCATCAGCTTGACTCCACTCATGAGGAAAATAGTGACCGGCACCTTGTCGCGTCTAACCGTGTTGAGATAGACGTCTTGGATATTCTGTGACTTGCCTTCCATAGGGAACTCCCCCAAAAAAAATGAGCTCGAACGGACTCAGACGCTGGGCTGGCGCACCCGACGGGGCACTAAGTCATTCGAAACATAGTGTTTAATCAAACGATGGATCCTTTTTCTAGTTTCTTCGTCGTCTCCGAATCCATCGAACCAGGTAACAGCGTGCTGCCTCTTAAACCAGGTGATCTGACGTTTCGCATACCGGCGAGTCTCACGCTGCATCAATATTATGGCCTCTTCCTGGGAAATATTACCAGCCAGATAGTCCAACACCTGGCTGTACCCGATCGCTTCGAAGGCCTTCGCGTCTCGAGGAACCCCGATATCGATCAAGTGGCGCACCTCTTCGATGAGGCCACGATCGAACATCTCTCGCACCCTGGTCTCTATTCGCTCGTAGAGGAGCGGACGTGGAGGGTCGAGCCCAAGGAAGCAAAAGTCGAATCCCGTTAGCGGCCGTCGAGGTTCCGCCTCCAGATGCTTGGACATGGAACGGCCCGTCGCCATACGGATCTCGATCGCTCGGATGACTTTTGGCTTGTCGCGAGGGGCGATTCGCTCTGCTGAGACCGGATCCAAGCGTCGCAATATGCGGTGCAGGTGTTCCCGGCCACGTTTGTCCGCCGTCGCCTCCAACTTCGCTCTCAGGTGGCTGGAGCGCTCGGGCCCCTCGAAAAGCCCTTCGACCAGAGCCCGCAGGTAAAACCCTGTACCTCCGACCAATACCGGCAG
>CAZOZZ010000014.1:0-44638 GCA_964584435.1 uncultured Solibacteraceae bacterium
TGCGACGAGGGGGGAGGTCGCTCTTCGCGTCCTCCCCTACTCTACCGGTGAAAATTCTTACTCCGTGTCCCCCGCGCCTTCATCACGGTGAAAACGCCGGCTCTTTCAAACCGCGGCTAAGCCGTTCCCTCGGGTGGTTTGAGGAAGAAATTTCGTCTCTTGCATCCACGACACCGGTACACGCGAAATCCGAGCCAAGGTGAGATGAGGCCCTCACGGGCGAGGTCTTCGGCGGCATTGCCGGATCCACAATTCCAGCAGACATTGAAACAGGACTTCATCGACGCCATCTCAATCGGTACCTTCGAAAAGACAAAGCCCCAACCGTACAGGCTGGCCTCCGATCCCAGTGTCTTGTCCAGGAGGCGCGTGACGAGGTTGACACCCGTGATCCACAGCGTGCTCAGCCGCTCAGGTAATTTCCCCAGGTACTTCGCGGTTTCTGGGAAATGAACGAGCTGTTCCGGCGTTGGAGATTTCAGATAGACGAAACCACTGTGGAGTCTCACCCATTGAATCAAGGTGGTGCCGGTAAGTGCCGACACGTCCCGGGAAAGCTGAACGCGGCGAAACTGATTGACGTGTCCGCCCCCGGAAAAGATGTGGCGGAACAGGAGGTCATCGAAGCTGTAGCCGTCCGGAACCGCGATCCATAACAGCCCCTTCGGGCTCAGCACACGGCCGATCTCAGAGAGAGTGCGCTTGTAGTCCGGGAAGTGTTCCAGCGTGTGATGGCAGAAAACAAGGTCGACCGATCCGTCCTGGAGCGGAATCTCTTCAGCACTGGACTGGATGTACTGAACTCGCTGGTCATCCCGGAAAAGATTTGCCGCATCCAGATGTACGTCGATGCCTACGACTCGGAAGAGATAACGGGAGTAGTCGAAGCTACCCGGTCCGCAACCAAGGTCCAGTGCCGTGTCTGAAGGGGCGAGCGCTTCTAGAAGTTCTTCCATACATCGGGTGTCAACGAGCGGCAAGCGATCGGACGAATAATGTTATGACGAAATCGCGTTCCAGCCTATTAACTCTTGGTGAATCTCGCCTACGATCCTCATGAAGGACTTTGTGGGGGGATTCGTCACGGCATCCTTTTTGCCGGATCGAACGGCCAGGGTCCACGGCGACATTCTGGTTCCAGCGCAGGATGCGGTGACTCCGTTTTATGCCGTAGTTCGGTTGGTTCGCATCAAACGTGCTGCGACAGCCGGCACGAGATCGATATAATACGCTGGATGCCCTGGGCAGCCTGCTGGCAGCTACGTTTCGGCCGAAATTCAAAGCCAGCCGAGAGTCCTGTCCTGATTGCGCGATGAACATACTCTTTCTTGCAGCATATCCTCCTGTCCTGCACATGCACGGAGGGGGTGTCCGCATGTATCACAATATCCGACTGCTGTCGGAGCGGCACCATGTTCATGTGATCTCGTTCGTTGAAGACGAGAACGAACGGCAACTGCTTCGTTCCCTCGACGACGTCTGTGCTTCTGTTACGGCAGTGGATCGCCTTCCGGAACTCACACCTCGACCATGGTCGCTTGCTCCTGACATGATTCGATATTTCGATGTGCCTGCGATGCATCGAGCCGTGTCGGAGGCTATCGCCCGACATTCGATCGATGTCCTGCAGTGTGAATACGTTCAGATGACTCAGTTCCACCGCCCGGATCTGTTCAATGTCTGGACAGCGCACGAGGTCCTGTCGACGAACCTCTACAATGAATTCCTCGCTGAAAGCCATCCGCTTGAAAAGATCAAGAGTTACTACCGTTGGATGGCGATGCTACGCTACGAGGTTCGCGCAGCCAAGAAATTTGACCGTGTCATCACCATGACGCCGAGTGACGCACTGTGTCTCCGCTCTTACGCCCCTTCGGGCGACATTCGTAGCATTCCGATCGGAGTCGACGCGACCTGGTACACTCCGAAAACCGAGGATACCGGACAACCCCTTGAAGGCATTTTTCTTGGAAACTTCAGGCACATACCCAACGTAGAGGCCATCCGATTTCTACAGGAGCACGTGATTCCCCATTTCCCGGAAGTACACTTTCGGGCTGCAGGCAGCAACGTCCCAGACGGCTTGTCGGACGGAGGTCGGACAGAAATGATGGGGTACCTGTCCGACACCCGCGTCCTTTACAAGCGGCCAAACACCATCGTTGTGGCGCCGTTGTTTTCCGGCACCGGCCAGCGAGTAAAACTCCTGGAGGCGTTCTCCATGGCGATGCCGGTGGTGACCACCTCGATCGGTGCACTCGGATTCCCTGTCTCCAATGGTGTTGAGGCGTTTATTGCAAACACGCCTGACGAGTTTCGCTCTGCCTTTGCCTCTTTGCAGGAGTCGTGCGAACTGCGACGTGAGATGGGATGCCGGGCGCGGGAGATGATCCTTGAAGGATTCGACTGGCAAAGCCTGGGAGGGCAGTACTGCGATGCAGTCATGCCGGCAGGAGGCGAGCCTCGAGAAATCCCTGTCGAAACAGGGTCCGGTACGAACGGGATTCGGGATTCTACATAACGGTAATACCCGATATTAAAGTAAATATTGCACGGGGCGGCAAGTTTGGCGTATGCTCTGCTGGTTGCTGGATCTGCTGTTATGAGTGATACTTACCGTCCTTCAAAAGCTTTCATGACCGAATTGGTGCCAGAATGCGCCGTCCTCCTCGTCGATGATGACCCGAATGTTCTGGACGTGATCAGCGAAATGCTGACCCGGTTGGGTTGCGAGGTGAACAAGACCCGTAGTCCGGATCGTGCGGTCGAAATCCTGAAAGATGCCACCATACCGATCGATCTGCTCGTTACCGATTTCAGCATGAAGGAGATGAACGGGTCTGAGCTCGTGCGCGCCGCCTTCCGGCTTCGCCCGCGATTGAAAGCTCTCTTCATGTCCGGTGACCCCGCCTCCGTTTCAGGGTTTCGAAGTGCCGACCCTTTCCTCTTGAAGCCATTCTCGGCAGGGGAGCTGAAGGAGAAGCTCGATCTGGTATTGCGTGATCTGCCACTCGTTCTTGATCTCAAGACCCGGCTGGATCTCGATGGCTGGGTCAAGAGGGAATCCCAACCCCGCTTCGGGACCCATGCCACTGCCACACTTTCCGACTCCGAGAGCCAACAAGCCGCATTTAAGTCCCGCACCCGTTGATTTTCCTCCTGGGGGCCTTTTTCCCTAAAGCCGTCTGTTCCTGCTGCCGATAAGACCGGATATCGAGAAGTGTATTCGACCCGGAGGGGCTCCGCAGGAGCTTCGTGTTCGAATGCGGAGGAGGTCTTACTTGGCACGCTTCAGTCCTGGCGACATTGTCCGTTTGGACGTTACGTTCTTGCCCGTGATGGAGGGGGTTGTCGTTGAAATCAGGCCCGACCTCAGCGGAAAGGCATCTCTCGCGATTTACATCGTGCAGTTTGAGGGAGACATCCGGCTCGAGTTGAACCCGGGCCAGATCGTACGCGTTGAACCTGGGGCCAAAGGACA
Source organism: uncultured Solibacteraceae bacterium (assembly GCA_964584435.1). Taxonomy (GTDB): domain Bacteria; phylum Acidobacteriota; class Terriglobia; order 20CM-2-55-15; family 20CM-2-55-15; genus CAZOZZ01. The sequence goes on from CAZOZZ010000014.1 coordinate 3,482, forward strand.
CTCTGCCGGCGGTAAGAAATCCTGACAGCCTGAGGCTTGAAACTTCCTGGGCTTTACGTCGGCTCGTAGGAGCCTGCGAGAGTCCCGTTACAGCCTGCCAGTCCACCACGTGCCCTGTCACCGCTCGTCCTTGCCGAATACCGGCCGACTCCCGATCATCAATTTCCCCGAACGGCGTAACCATTTCCAAACGTTGCTGTATTTAATTGCGTGAAGAACGAGACACCACGCCGGTCTTACCTGTCGGGAACGTACACAAATTGGGAGTGGCGGCGATGAAGAACTTTATCCAGGACATTCGATACGGTATTCGGATCTTGACGAAACATTCCGGTTTCACCACGGCTGCGGTACTGACGCTGGCCCTGGGCATCGGGGCCAACACGGCGATCTTCAGTTTGGTCGACGGTGTCCTCCTGAAGCCGTTGCCCTTTGAAGATCCCGACCGTCTCGTGGCCGTTTGGGAAGCGAGCACAGAGGACGGCGGCCTGATGTCTGTCGCGCCTCCGAACTTCCAGGATTGGCGAGACCAGAACACCGTTTTTGAAGACGTTGTGGCGTTCTACAGGGACGACTTTACCCTTACCGGCGCCGGGGATCCCGAGCAGGTCGAGGGTGCCCATGTGTCGGCAGGAACCTTCCAGATGCTCGGTGTTCAGCCCGTGCTGGGACGAGGGCTTCTTCCCGGGGAGGACCGGACAGGAGGACCTCTCGCCGTCGTCCTCGGCCACAATCTCTGGCAGCGACGTTTCGGGGGATCAACAGAAATCCTGGGGTCCGCTATCCGAGTGGATGGGGCCAACTATACCGTCGTGGGGGTCATGCCCCAAGGGTTCAGCTATCCGCCGCCGATCGCACGCGAAGGTGTCGCACCGCCGGTACGCGCCGAACTCTGGGCGCCATTGGAGATATCCCCGGGCCAGGGCCGTGGGGCCCACTTCATGAGGGCAATCGCCCGCCTCAAGCCGGGAATCTCGGTCGACCAGGCAGATGCAGAGATGACTGCGCTTGCCGGTGGGATGGCCGAGCTCTATCCGAATACGAACCAGTTCTGGGGGGTTGCCATCGTTCCCCTGGCCAGTCAGATTACCGGTGACATTCGGTCAGCGCTGCTGCTCTTGCTCGCCGCCGTGGGATTCGTTCTTCTGATCGCGTGCACCAACGTCGCAAACCTCATTCTTGCCCGTGAAATGAGTCGTCAGAAAGAAATCGCCACGCGGGCAGCACTGGGAGCGGGAAGGATTCGCCTGGCCCGCCAGTTGATTACAGAGAACCTGTTGCTCTCGCTGTTTGGTGGTCTGATCGGGTTTGGATTCGCATACTGGGCCATCAGCTTTCTGATTTCTATCAGTCCGGAAAATATTCCACGCCTGGCCGAGGTGGCCGTCGACATCCGAATGGTCGGAGTGACCCTGGTCATTTCTGCGGTGACCGGACTGTTCTTCGGACTGGTTCCCGCTGTGCGCATGTCCAACCCCGACCTCTTTCATTGGTTGCGGGGGAGGGAGGAGAGTGCCAGTTCCCACGGCCTTCAGAATGCTCTGGTTGTTGGTGAGGTCGCGCTTTCTTTGATTCTGCTCGTAGGTGCGGGCCTGCTCTTTCAGAGTTTCCTCAACCTGCGAACGATCGACCCCGGTTTCAGTTCCGAAGATACCTTGACCTTTCGGCTTTCGCTGCCCGCATCGCGGTATGGCGAACGATACCAGCGTGTCGGGTTCGGCCAAGAGCTGGCCGAGCGACTCGACGCGCTGCAGGCCGTTCGGTCAGCGGGATTTGCCGATTCCATCCCGCTGGCCGACGACCGACAGGGTACTGATTTCCATGTTGAAGGAGCCCCGCCCGCACCCCTCGGGAGGGAGCCCATCGTCAACTTCACGTTTGTCAGTTCCGGATACTTCCCGGCGATGGGCATGAGGTTACAGCAGGGACGGGACTTCACGAGTCAGGATTCCGATGAATCCGCTCTGGTTGCAATCATCGATCAATCGCTTGCACAGCGGTTCTTCCCGAATGAGAATCCTGTCGGAAAGCGGATCTACCTGGGGTTCGCAGCGCCGGGGACCTACCGGGAGGTCGTCGGGGTTGTCGCCGACGTCCAACACGAGGAACTGGGCGGAGAAGCCAGCATGAATGCGTACGTTCCCATCCTGCAGGTCAACTGGCCTCTGCCGTTCGTTTTCGCGCTCCGGACCTCGACTCCTGGGAGCCTCGTGAACGAGGTTCGCGAGATTGTCCGTTCGATGGATTCGGAACTGCCGATCTATGACGGCGAGACCCTGGAAGAAATCGTCTCGGACTCCGTCGCCCGGCCGCGGTTTTCAGCCGTGCTGCTAGGCAGCTTTGCTGGAGGCGCGCTGCTTCTGGCGGCAATCGGAATCTATGGAGTCATCTCGTTTTCGGTCCGCCAGCGCGTTCGAGAGATTGGCATCCGGATCGCCATGGGGGCTTTGCCGGGAGACATACTCAAGCTGGTTGTTTTCCGCGGAATGGGTCTCGTGTTTGTCGGAATAGGCATCGGTCTTGCCGGTGCATTGGGACTGACTCGTTTCCTTTCCAGCCAGCTGTTTGGCGTGGGTTCAGCCGATCCCGCTACGTTCGGAGCCATCACACTGCTGCTGTCACTCACGGCGTTCCTGGCCTGCTATGTTCCGGCAAGGCGTGCGACCAGAGTGGATCCTGTCGAGGCGTTGCATGCGGAGTAGGAAAGATAGTGAGTAGCGAGCAGCTTGCAGCTTGGGTTCGGGTTGACTGGTTCACTACCTACTTTCCTCATGGCCGGCGAGTCCGACAAAGAAACCCTCGTGCAGCCTGCGTGTACCCCCCTTTTCCAGGTCCGCTTCGCGTGCGATACGAGTTCGCGCATCGAGCAGATTGTCGGGTGTGAGGTCCAGCCCTGGCATGACAGTGATTTCTGAGAGGTTTTCGGCGCGATTTTCTTCCGGCGCATGATCGCGCAAGCCGCTGCATTGATAGCAGACTCCAGTCTTATTGATGAGTTGGCAGAGCCCTGTGAACGCCACGCACATTTGGGAGCGGGCTGAACTGAGCCGATGGCGATAAACCGAATCGGTAACGTCGAGGATGTCTGCGGCCTCGCGTGCGCTGAATCCAAGAACCTCCCGGAGCATCAACGCGGCCTGTTCCTCCGGTTCGAGTGTTCGGGCGACGCACGAAAAACAGAACGCGATGTGTTCCCGAATCTCGAAAACGAAATCGGGTTGAGCCATCAGACCTCCCAACTGCTCGAGAGTTTCCGGTTCCCGGTCGGCCCGCTTCTCTCCTTCCAGCTGTGCTTCCACTCGCCACCGCTTCTTTTTTCGAAGATGGTCCAGGCAGATGTGCGTGGCGATGCCGAAAAGCCAGCTCTTGAAACGGCTTTCCGCCCGGAACTCGGGTAGAGACTGGAATGCACGAGTGACCGCTTCCTGTGTCAGATCTTCGGCGTCCTCAGGATGCGTGACCATCCGATAGACGTAACCGAACAGCGGCCGCCGCCACGGTTCGATCAGTTCCCCGAAGGCTTGGTCATCGCCATTGCATGCGTCCCGGACCAACCGATTTTCCACATCGACCGCAATATCGGGTAGGGGGTGAACGGGCACTTAGAACCTCCGCTTGACATTGGCTGGCCTGAACGCCAGCGCAAGCCGATACAGTTTTTTCAACGCAAAACCGCGAAGCCGCAAAGAGAAAATGAATATATACTTTGCAGCCCTTTGCGACCTTGGCGCCTTTGCGTTGACTCCCCTGCTCCAGGTGTGGCAACAGCTTTGGCTATTGATCAATCAATTCCTGAACCAGTTGCAACGGGTTGCCGAACGGGTCACGGAATGTTGCGATCCGGACGACCCCGGGGATTTCTTCCGTGTCTCCCTCGAATCGGGCGCCGTTCCCTTCGAGTCCGGATCGCGTCTGATCCAGGTCTTCCACCTTCAGGACAACGGTTGCCCCATTGTGACCCTGGTGCGCCGGGTCTGCCGAAACCCCGATCGATGTCCCTTCCGGTGCATGGGCAAATTCGGCCCACCCTTCCATCTCAAAGACTTGTTTCAAGCCCAGAACGTTTCCGTAAAACTCCTTCGCCTTGTCCATATCTCCTGCTGGGTACCATGCCAATCGAACTTCCATGATGTTCCTCCTTTGAGAACTGTGTTTCAAAGGCTAAGTCGTCCGGCGTTGGCAAGACCGCCAATCAGTGCGAAATGAACAGGTTCCACTTCTTCGACTTTCGACTTTGGACCTTGGACTTTGGACTCCCCCGGTCATCGCGATAAGATACCGAAACCCGATCCCACGGAGGTGTCCACATGCCCGCTCGTAGGTTTGTTCTCTTCACCAGCGCCCTGATTCTAATCCTGGCGAACGTCGCACTTTCGCAAGAGCCGTTCGAGGTATGGGAGGCGACCATACCTGAACTTCAATCGGCTATGGAAGACGGTCGAGTGACCAGTGTCCAACTCGTCGACGCGTACCTGGCGCGAATCGAAGCCTACGATCAGAAAGGGCCTGCGCTCAATTCGATTCTTCGAATCAACCCGAATGCCGGCAGTGTGGCGGAGGATCTGGACCGGGAACGGGCAGAGCGAGGACCGCGTGGCCCACTCCACGGTGTTCCAATCATCCTGAAAGACAACTACGACACCGCGGATATGCCGACGACCGGCGGATCGATCGCACTCGCAGGCCTCGTCCCTCCGGATGACGGCTTTCAGGTCCGCAAGCTGCGTGAAGGGGGCGCTGTCATTCTGGCCAAGTCCAACATGCATGAACTGGCCCGCGGGATCACGTCGATCAGTTCGCTCGGCGGGCAGACGCGCAACCCCTACGATCCGTCGCGGAATCCTGGAGGATCCAGCGGTGGCACGGGTGCCGCCGTGGCGGCCAGTTTCGCGGCCGTGGGCATGGGAAGCGATACCTGTGGGTCGATCCGGATTCCATCCTCCCACCACAACCTTGTCGGGCTTCGTCCGACGAAAGGTTTGTCGAGCATCGATGGGATCATTCCGCCTTCACACACACAGGATACCGGAGGTCCGCTCGCGCGCAGTGTCGTGGACCTGGCAATCGTCCTGGACGCGACCGTGGGTCCGGACCCGGCGGATGAGGCGACCCGGATTCTCGATGGTCGGACTATCGAGAGATTTTCCGATGCACTCAGTACGAATGCGCTTCTGGGTGCCCGTGTGGGCGTCCTGACGAACTTGTTTGGTGATGCTGCCGAAGACCAGGCGGTGACCCGGGTGGTTCGGGCAGCGGTGGATGAGATGGAGGCGCTGGGAGCGACAGCGGTTGAGATCACGATTCCGGATTTCGACGAGTTGTTGCGAGCATCGGGGGTTATCGTTATGGAATTCGGTTCCGATCTGCTCGCATATCTCGCGGCAACTCCCGGAGCGGCGGTCGCCTCGGCTGCGGATATCGCAGAGACCGGTTTGTTCCACTCGGCTCTGGAAAACAGCCTTCGTCGAAACTCCCCGGTTGAAATCGACAACGATGACTACCAGGCGAGGTTAGAGAAACGGGTCACGATTCGAGAGACCGTTGTCGGCCTTCTTGACGATCATCTGCTGGACGCCCTGGTGTATCCCACGATTCGACGGAAGGCCGCTCGCATCGGGGATCCGCAGCGCGGATCTTCCTGCCAGTTGAGTGCGCACTCAGGCCTGCCTGCCTTGACCGTTCCTGCCGGTTTTACGAATGACGGCTTGCCGGTCGGTGTCGAGTTACTTGGCCGACTCTTCAGCGATACCCGTCTGGTTGCGATGGCATACGCGTATGAGCAGGGGACCCACCACCACCGCCGCCCGCCGTCCCGGACCCCACACCTCGAGAACGGGTCTGCGCCCGAGCCGATCACCTTCGGCGCCTCGTCCGGCGAGGCGGAAGCCGAATTCACCTTCGATCCGACACGCAACGTCCTGGGCTATTCCATCCAGGTCTCCGGCGTATCGAAGGAAGATATCTATGCGGTTCTCCTGCACGTAGAAGGCGAGGATGGAAACAGTCGGGTCGTGGGTCGGTTCTCCGGTCCCGGTATGGACGCTGTTGCCGGAGCGATGATCCTCAATCCCCTCCAGTTGGCCGCGCTTCTCGACGACCGACTCTACTTGAAGACTTATACTCGCCTGCAGCCAATGGGAGCGGCTGGAGCACCATTGATGGTGCCCTCCGAACCCTGAGGATACGACCGAGGATCATGAAGAAAGTGTCTCGGCCCCAGGTTCGCGAAGGCTATGACCTCTGGGCCGCCACATATGACAGTTCGATCAACCCCCTGGTGTCTCTGGATCGGAGACACACGATGGAGCTACTCGCCCCGCAACCCGGACAACGGATTCTCGACGCTGCCTGTGGGACGGGGCACTACCTGAGCGCCATAGAGGGGGCCGGGGGGCTTTCCGTTGGTTTGGATGTTTCCGGCGGCATGTTGAACGTCGCCCGGCGAGAGGTTCCGAACGCTTCACTCGTGCAGGCCGATCTCGACAAAGGGTTTCCGTTCCGTTCCGGCGCGTTTGATGTCGTCCTCAGCGCTCTCGTCAGCGAGCACCTCACAACCTCCAGGTGTTCTTTGAAGAAGTCGCCAGGGTCCTCGCTCCGGAGGGCCGCCTCGTGTTCTCGGCATTTCACCCCGACCTGGCTGCGGCAGGCATCGAAGCCAACTTCGAACTCGATGATGTGGAATACCGGTTGGGTGCGGAAGAACATACCGTTGACGACTTCCTCAACGCCCTTTCCCTTAACGGATTCCGGATCAAGAGCCTTCGTGAGTTTGTCGGTGACGAGGAGTTGGTTCGGCAGATCGGGTGGGCCAAGAAATATCTGGGGAGACCGTTGCTTGTGCTGATTGAGGCTGGGAGAAGTGGTCAGCAGTCAGTGGCCAGTGGTCAGTTGTGGGGATGGGAAGAAGTGATGTGAGGCGTACTCATCGAGACGACCAGGTGGCCAGCCAACAGTGGTGAGAGTCCGGGTGCCCCGTCCTCAACTGACCACTGATCACTGGCCACTGACCACTTCCCCAACTACCTCTTGAACGGAGTCCGATCCCCACCGGCGTGGCTCGCGCGAGTCTTGGCTCCGGCGTAAACCGTGAAATGCTTCCATCGCCGGTTTACCTGGAACTGGTCGTCGAAGAAGAACCGGTCCTCGAAAGCCGGTTCGAGATCATCGATCCATACCGCCGTCTCGTCGTACTTGGCGAAGAATATTCGATTGGTCCAGTGTGGATCCCGGCCCTGGATGAATTTCAGGACGAAGACCTTCTGGCCGTCGACTTCAGTCACGCCGTCGACCAGGACCTTGCCCGGGGTACACGACATCGACGGGCCACGGACGGTTCGACCCAGACCCGACACTTGTCGGACCGCTCGCGTGAAGATGTCCAGTGCACGGTAGAGAGGAACGTCGAAGTACTGCTTTGGACCTGTGTCTCGTTCGACGAACATGTAGTAGGGAATAACTCCGAGGTCCACCTGTTTCTGCCACATAGCCGCCCAGATGTCCGGGCAGTCATTGACGTTGCGGACGACCGGCGCCTGCGCTCGTATGGCCGCTCCCGTGTCCCGGATTCGTCGTACGGCGGTTTCGGAAATAGCCGTGGACATCTCGCGGGGATGGCTATAGTGCGCCATGAACGCCAGGTGTTTGCCGGCCGCCTTAACTTCCTCGAAGAGCCGTAGCAGATCGTCTGCATCCGGGTCTGTGACGAATCGGTATGGCCACCAGGCCAGTGCTTTCGTTCCGATCCGAATGCTGCGAAGCGATTCGATCTTGAGCAGAGGCTTGATGTATCGCCGCAGGACACCGGCCCTCATGATCATCGGATCGCCACCCGTGAAGAGGACATCGCGAACTTCGCTGTGTTTGTGCAGGTACCGGGCCAGGGAGGTCGCTTCGTTGTTGGCGAACTTCAGTTCGTCCATACCGACAAACTGGGCCCATCGAAAACAATAAGTGCAGTAGGCGTGGCAGGTCTGACCCTGGCTGGGGAAGAAAAGGACTGTTTCCCGGTATTTGTGCTGCATCCCGCGCTGGGGCTGTCCGTCCATTACGGGGACGTTCTGCTCCATTTGTCCCGCTGGGTGCGGGTTCATCCGCAGCCGAATCTCCTGAACGACCTTCTCTATTTCTTCGACTGGGGCTTCACGTTGCTCGAGAGCGTGTATACGCTCGAAGTCCTCGGCCGGCAACATGCCTTCCTGAGGGAACGTCAACTGGAACATGGGGTCTACAGGTATGTTCGTCCAGTCGATCAACTCCTCGACAACATAGTTGTTGACCCTGAATGGAAGTACTTTGGACACCGCGCTGATGGCCGTGCGCTGCTCGGAAGTAAGCATTTTGAACTGGGGAATCGTGTTGATGTTCTTGGCGGTATAGGCGCGGTATTTCGGCTTCGCATTCAGTTCTTTCACAGGCATCCTTTCGAAGAAGGTACTCGAGTTCAGGGGCCGACATCATAGCTTGATCGGGCCCAATTCCCTAGTTATTACAGCGTTTTTTGCTCGCGCTCTGCTTGGTGGCCTTTGTAGTTGGCCGAACTCCGAGCAAGTTTCCGAATGACTGGTCCGCGAGGCTGGCTTGCCGGTCCAGGGGGGTGGGTTTCGACCGCTTGACGCTCAGCCTGAGGCGTAATATTTCTGAAACTTACCCGCTTATTTTAGCATATTTGACCGCGAATCCCAAGCCGCGTCCGGCTGCGCAGGCTCCTGGGCGGCAATGATAACTCACCTCTCAGGTGGTGAGTCGTGATGTTGCATTCTAAAATACTCATTCATAGTTAGTTAGGTCGTCATCCGTGCCAAACTGGTGGCGGGTCAGGTATGATGTCGGCCACCGGGGAGTCAGGTGACATGCAAAACAACAAGTCTCAATCTGTCAGTGCGTTGACCTTCACGATCTGCCTGTTCTGGCTGGCGTTTCCTGCTGCTTCGTCGGTACAGGCATTGCCGCCTCAGGTTGCCGCCTCCGAGACGATCCGAATCCTTTCGGTGTTGCTCGTCGTCCGGTTACGACGATGAAGCCCACGCTGCTCGTGATGGCGGCCGGGATGGGGAGTCGCTACGGAGGTCTGAAGCAACTCGAACCGGTCGGTCCGGGTGGGGAGACCATCCTGGATTATTCGATCTACGATGCGTTGAGGGCGGGGTTCGGACGGCTCGTGTTCGTTGTGAGCAGATCTATCGAGAGTGTTGCCCGGGAAACATTCGGAGCGAGGTACGGGGACAGGGCCGACCTTTCTTTTATTCGACAGGAATTGGACATGATCCCGGAAGGATTCATCGTTCCCGAGGGGCGTCGGAAACCTTGGGGCACCGGGCACGCGACTCTCGTTGCGGACTCAGTCGTCAACGAACCGTTTGCGGTGATCAATGCCGACGACTTTTACGGGGCCCGGGCTTATCGGTTGTTGGCAGATGCTTTCGAGACTGTTGACAGTGCCGGTTCCGACTACGTGATGGTCGGGTTTCCGCTCGGCGAGACACTATCCGATCACGGTCCGGTCTCTCGAAGTATCTCGGAAACCGACCCGGCCGGACATCTGATCGGGGCAGTCGAACTGGAGGCAATCGTCCGTGAAGGGAACTCTGTTCGCGGTAAGGACCGTGCCGGGGTGAGCCGTGCATTGACCGGAAACGAGATCGTCTCAATGAACTTCTGGGGGTTCACGCCCTCCATATTTGCTCACTTGAGGGAGCGGTTCATCGTGTTCCTCGATGGCGGTGCGGCCAATGACGATTCCTCCGTTGAATTCTATCTGCCGGCGGCTGTTGATCATCTGATTTCAACCGGAGCGGCCCGCGTCCGCGTACTCGAAGGCGGAGGACCCTGGTATGGCCTGACCTACCCGGAGGATAAGCCAGCTGTAGTTGCGGGCATTGCCGCCCTCGTCGGCAGCGGTGTTTATCCTGAAAGGCTGTGGGAATAGTGGAGCCGTCATCTCTGGGATCGTGCTTCCAGATCGAAGGCCGCCTCATCTCTGTCGAACCGTATGGTTCCGGTCACATCCACGACACGTACCTTGGGACGTATTCCAGGGACGGCACCCAGGCCCGATACATCCACCAGCATATCAACGGTTCGGTTTTTGCTCAGCCCATCGACCTGGTAGACAACGCCTGCCGCATCACGACTCATATCCGCCACAAGTTGGTCAGTGCCGGTGCGGACCAGGTCGAACGACGGGTTCTGCAGTTGGTCCCATCGCTCGAAGGAAACCAGTGGTACATGGACGAGGACGGCGGCTATTGGCGGACCTTCTATTTCATCGAGGCGACCCGGACTCATGACACCGTGCGGTTTGTTGAGCAGGCGTTTGAAGCCGCCCAGGCGTTCGGGCGTTTCCAGGACCAGTTGAATGATCTGCCCGGAACCCTGGCGGTAACCATTCCAGACTTTCACAACACGCCGGCCTGTTTTCGGTTATTGTCCGAGACCCTGGATGAGGACCTTCACAACCGGGCTGCGGAAGCCAGGCCGGCAGTCGACTTCGTCGAAGCCCGGAGCGGGCTCCTCACGACTCTCGAGAACCTGGCCGCCCGGGGTGACCTGCCCGAACGGATCGCGCACAACGACACGAAGATCAACAACGTCCTCTTCGACGACGTGAGCCGGGAAGCCCTTGCGGTGATCGATCTGGACACCGTCATGCCCGGTCTCGTTCTCTATGATTTTGGGGACCTGGTGCGGACGGCTGCCAGCTCGGCTCCGGAGGACGAAACCGACCTCTCCCGTGTTGCCATAAACCTGTCGATGTTCGAAGCCCTGGTCCGCGGCTACCTTTCCGCCGCCGGATTCCTCAGCCGGTCCGAAATCGATCACCTGGCCTTCTCCGGATGGCTCCTGTCGATGGAGAGCGGAATAAGGTTCTTGACTGATTATTTAAAGGGCGATACATACTTCAAAGTTCATCGCGACAAACACAACCTGGACCGATGTCGGGCGCAGTTGAAACTTGCCGAAGACATCGAGAGGAACGAGAGTGCCATGCGCCGGATCGTTGAACTCGCGGCGCCCTGATTGAAAAAGGAGTCCAAGATGGCAGATGACTCGACCAAGGATAATTCGAAGCAAGGCGAACTGAACCGGCGCGACCTGATGAAGCTCGCCGCCGCCGGCGTGGGCGGGGCGATGCTGTCCCGCAGGGCTCTGGCGGAAGAGACCGGTGGGCCGGAGCAAAGTCGTGGGCCGGCGCCCGAAATTCCGTTCGCCGCGCGTCCGATCGACGTGGTTCGGATCGGCTATGTGGGCGTCGGTCTTCAAGGTTCCTCGCATTGTCGAAACTTGCTTCGGATCGAAGGCGCCGAACTCGTCGCACTTTGCGACATCGTTTCAGAAAAGGTGGAGCAGATGCAGGACCGGGTCGTCGAAGCTGGAGGGGAGAGACCCACAGCCTATACGCGTGGCCCTTACGACTTCGTACGGATGTGCGAGGAGGAAGACCTCGACCTGGTCTACACCGCGACTCCCTGGGAATGGCATGTTCCGGTGTGCGTCGCCGCGATGGAGAACGGCAAGCACGCGGTAACGGAGGTGCCGGCAGCGGTGACCATCGACGAATGCTGGCAGCTGGTTGAAAGTGCCGAGAAGCATCAAAAACACTGCCTCATGATGGAAAACGTCGCCTATGGTCGGGTGGAGATGATGGTCTTGAACATGGTGCGCCAGGGGCTGCTTGGCGAGATCCTGCACGGTGAATGTGGCTACCTGCACGACCTTCGTTCGATCAAGTTCGAAGGGGCCAACGAGGGGTTGTGGCGTCGTGCACACTCGATGAATCGGAACGGAAACATCTATCCCACACACGGTCTGGGTCCGATTGCCCAGTGTATGAACATCAACCGTGGCGACCGGTTCGGCCATCTGGTTTCGATGAGCAGCCCGTCACGCGGCTTGCAGCTTTATGCCAAGGAGAATTTTCTCCCTGATGCGTCCGAGCGTAAGGAACAATACAAGCTGGGCGATGTCAACGTCAGCCTGATTCAAACCGCCATGGGGCGTACGATCTTCGTCAGCCACGATACGAACCTGCCGCGGCCCTATAGCCGGATCAACCTGGTTCAGGGAACACGAGGCATATTCCAGGGCTACCCGGACCGCGTCTACATCGAAGGACGGGGAGAGGGTCATCGATGGACCGATGCCGAGGACTACTACGCCGAGTTCGAACACCCTCTCTGGTCCGAGCAGGGACCCAGTGCGCGGGGTGCCGGCCACGGCGGCATGGACTATATCGAAGACTACCGGCTGATCCAGTGTCTACGTGAAGGTGTGCCCACCGATATGAACGTCTACGACGCGGCGTCGATCAGTGCCGTATCGGAACTGAGCGAACGCTCGGTGGCTGCGGGCGGCCAGCCCATGGACTTCCCGGACTTCACCCGCGGGCGGTGGGAGACGAACCCACGGCTTGAGATCGTGGGGGGGTAGGGGAAGAGGGGAGTTCAACGCAAAAACGCAAAGTAGCAAAGTTGTATTTCTTCAAATCGGGAATGACGTATCGCACGTTCGAGAAATCTGGAAGTTCACTGTGAAGACTTGGATCTCAACGGTCCCATCCCAAAGACCATAGACTTTGCGATCTTTGCGTTCTTGCGTTTTTGCGTTGAAAACCCCACTTGAATCATCGATGACACCCACCTTATGCAACTAACCTCTCTCGACTGGATCGTCATCGCGGTCTACGGGGTTATCGCGCTTTCAATCGGCCTCTATTTCGCCCGTCGTGCGGGGCAGGGTACGCACGAGTTCTTTCTCTCCGGGCGGAAGCTCCCATGGTGGTTGCTGGGTACCTCGATGGTGGCGACGACGTTTTCGACCGACACCCCAAACCTTGTGACCGACCTGGTGCGTACGGGTGGTGTCAGTAGTAACTGGTTGTGGTGGGCGTTTCTGATCACCGGGATGTGCACGGTTTTTTTCTACGCCAGGTTGTGGCGGCGTTCCGGCGCCCTGACCGACATGGGGTTCTACGAACTCAGGTATTCGGGCAGGCCGGCGGCGTTCCTCAGGGGATTTCGCGCTCTCTACCTCGGCGTCTTTTTTAATGTGATGATCATGGCCGCCGTCACGCTGGCGGCGATCAAGATATCGAACGTCCTCCTGGGTGTCGACAAGTACACGACTGTTCTTGTCGCTGGTACTCTGACGGCGGCGTACTCGGCAACGTCCGGCCTGTGGGGCGTCGTCGTGACCGACATGCTGCTGTTCGTTATCGCGATGGTTGGGTCGATTGCCGCGGCTTACTATTCGTTGCAGCAGCCCGAAGTCGGCGGCTTGTCCGGTTTGATCTCGAATCCAGCCCTCGAAGGGAAGCTCAGTCTCCTCCCGGACTTTTCAGACTGGGGAGCCGTGACCGCCGTTCTGATCATCCCCCTGGCGGTCCAGTGGTGGAGTACCTGGTATCCCGGCGCGGAGCCGGGAGGGGGCGGCTATGTGGCCCAGCGGATGCTGGCAGCTCGAGACGAAAAGGAATCGATGATGGCGACGCTCTGGTTCAACGTCGCCCACTATGCTCTACGGCCATGGCCGTGGGTGATCGTTGCCCTGTCCTCGCTGATCGTCTATCCCAATCTTGAATCGATCCAGGCCCGATTCCCGGGTCTGGATCCGTCGATCATTGGCCACGACCTCGCCTATCCGGCGATGCTTGTCTTTCTCCCCTCGGGGTTGCTGGGCCTGGTGATCGCATCCCTGGCTGCGGCCTACATGTCGACGATCAGCACCCATTTGAACTGGGGCGCTTCCTACGTCGTCGAGGATTTCTACCGTCGCTTCATGGTGCCGGCCGCAAGCGAGCAGCATTACGTGAGGGTTGGGCGGCTATCGACTGTCGTCCTCGTCGTCCTCGCCGGAGTGGTTTCTCTCTGGCTCGAGAACGCCCTCCAGGCGTTCCAGATTCTGTTACAGATCGGTGCGGGTACGGGTCTGATCTTTCTTCTCCGCTGGTTCTGGTGGAGGGTCAACGCATGGAGTGAGATTTCGGGGATGGTTATTTCGTTTCTTGTGGCCGTGTATTTTCAGTTTGTTCATCAATCACTCGGATTTGCCGCGCTGGACCCTTCACTGACCCTGGTTCTGGGGGTCTTCATCACAACGATCGTCTGGGTTGGTGTGACCTTTCTCACCCCACCTGCAGATCGATCGACACTTCAGAAGTTCTTTGATGCGATACGGCCATTGGGTCCTGGCTGGAAGGGGTTTTCCACTAATGCCGCTCCCCGGGGCGAAAGCCTGACGCCTGCATTCCTCGGCTGGTTCCTGGGTTGTACGGCCGTATATTCCGCTCTCTTCGGAACCGGCTACTTGCTCTACGGGCGGCCATTGCCGGGTGTCGTGTGTCTGATACTGTTCGCCGCTGCCTCTTCAGGTCTAATCAGGATCCTCCCCAAGGTCGGGTTCGGCGACTAATTTCAACCCTTTTAAGCTTTTTGCACGTTTCCGTAATTTTGCGCGAACTCCGGCGTCTTTTCTTTCGTAGGAACAAGCTGGAGGATTCAGAGAATGAGGACGTTGCTGCAGGATATTCGGTACGGGTTCCGTGTTTTGGGGAAAAGTCCAAGCCTGACGGCGATAGCTGTCTTGACGCTGACGGTTGGGATCGGTGTCAACACGGCCGTGTTCAGCATCTCCAAGACGATTCTCTTCTTTCCCTTCCCGCACGTCGATTCGGATCGTGTGGTGTTCATCAACTCGGAAAACCCTTCTCGTAGTATCGACCGTACCGGGGCGTCGCTCGGCGACCTTCTGGATTGGCAGGACCGTTCGACCACCTTTTCGGTGATCGGGGCCGAGGACACCGAGGGGTTCAACCTGTCCGGACGGACCGATCCTGTTCGTGTCACCGGTACCCGTGCGACGCCGAATATGTTTGAAGTCCTCGGTGTGCTTCCCGATCGTGGGCGAGTGTTTCGTCCCGAAGAAGGCCAGCCCGGTGCAGCCCCGGTTCTCATCGTCAGCAATGACTTCTGGGTCGAGTATCTGGAAGCCGATCCGTCGGCGCTTGGCAGCCCCGTTACCCTGAACGGCGTGGGCCACACACTGATCGGTATCATGCCCGAGGATTTCATTTACCAGACGCCCCTGGATTTCTGGGTTCCTCTCGACATGACGGACACCACCGATCGCGCAGATCGTTCCCTGGCCGTGACGGCACGTTTGGCCGATGGCGTCACCGTCGAACAGGCTCAGGCCGAGATGGATGTCATCACCACGCAACTTGGTGAGGCCTATCCAGCGACGAATGCGGGTTGGAGCACCGGCGTCGTGACGATCGCCGATGACATTCTTCGGGACGCCGGGATCTTTGCCGTCCTGATGTATGGTGCCGTCCTGTTTCTGCTTCTGATCGCGTGTGTCAATGTGGCGAACCTGTTTCTGGCCCGGATGGCGTCGCGTAAAGACGAGATCGCAGTGCGCGGTGCGCTGGGAGCGGGTCGTGGAAGGATCATGCGGCAACTCCTGAACGAAGCGCTGGTCGTCGCCTTCCTCGGCGGAACCGGCGGGATGATCGTGTCGTTCTGGGGCGTGAGCTACCTGCGTGCGTTCATCGCTGCGTCGCCGACGATTGCAATCCTGGGTCGCGGACTGACAATCGATTGGACCCTGTTCCTCTTTATCGGCGGTCTTGTCATCGCGACGACGCTGTTCTTCGGCCTGCTCCCGGCAATACACGGATCCAAATCTGATCTGAACGCTGCGCTCAAGCAAAGTGGCCGCAGCGGATCGGGTGGTATCAATCGGGCCC
The DNA here is from genome assembly GCA_964584435.1 of uncultured Solibacteraceae bacterium. Classification (GTDB taxonomy): domain Bacteria; phylum Acidobacteriota; class Terriglobia; order 20CM-2-55-15; family 20CM-2-55-15; genus CAZOZZ01. The sequence continues at coordinate 19,224 of CAZOZZ010000014.1, forward strand.
GAATGCAGCGTCTGCTGGTCGGTGCCGAGATCGCAGCGTCTGTCATGTTGCTGGTGAGTTCTGGATTGCTGGTTCAGTTCTGGGCTGGAACACACGAGAAGGATCTTGGAATCGATACCGATCGGTTGCTCGTCACCGAGATGTCTCTTCCCGATTATGACTACCCGGAACCACGGCAGCACGACGCGTTCTACCTCGGTCTGCTGGAGGACGTAAAGCCACTGCCAGGTGTTGTCGGAGTAGCGGTGGGTAGCGGCGCGCCCGTCGTCGGGTTACCCGACAACGCGGACACATCGATCGTAATAGAAGGCCAGGCGAGCTTCGAAGACGAGGCGGTCCCCTCGGCCGTCCGCCTCGTGGTCAGCCCGGAGTATTTTGACGTGGCTGGGATTCCCCTTCGCGAAGGCCGCGTCTTTACCGGTCAGGATTCGGAGAACGCTCAACCGGTAGCGATGATCAGTGAAACCGCGGCCCGGACCTACTGGCCCGACCAGAGTCCCATCGGCCAGCGTCTTCGGGTGGATGCGGCCGAGGGGCCCTGGCTCACGATTGTTGGAATTACCGCAGACATCCAGAATCAGTTCATCGCATCTGTGCCGCAACCCATCGTCTACCGACCTCTTTCCCAGGCGCCCGAACCGGAGATGGTGCTGTTGGTCCGAGTCCTCGGTGAGCCCGGGACTCTGGCACCAACGATCCGATCCGTGATCCGCACCGCCGACGGGAACCTTCCAATCGGCACGATCCGTCCGATTGAAGAGGACATCCGTGTCAATCAGGCCGGCGGTAATCTGGTTGCCGGTCTGGTCGCCGGCTCCGGCGTCATCGCCCTTTTCCTCGCGGCTCTGGGTATCTACGGCGTAGTCAGTTTCTCCGTTGCCCAGCGAACGCACGAGATGGGCCTTCGCATGGCCCTCGGAGCCGATCGCCGATCTCTCTACGGGCTTGTCCTCGGTGAGGGAACCGTGATCGCGCTGTTCGGCCTGGCATTCGGCCTGGCCGGAGGCTATGGTGTCGGCGTCCTGATGCAGTCCGGTATTCCAGGATTCCGCAGCCCCATGGATCTGCCCCTGTTCGTCGTGGTGTCGGTGATCCTGGCCATGGTATCCCTGCTGGCCTCCCTGGTCCCAGCTCGCCGAGCGAGCGCGGTCGACCCGATGGTGGCGCTACGGATCGAGTAATAGTCGAGCCCTGTGTACCGTCAGTTCGAGATCCTCAATTCGAGTTCCAACCTTGCTGTTCCCTGAGCGTCGTGATGTGGGCAACGTGATGCCGGCCGTGCCAGGCGTAGAGTGCGAGCATCGCGTCCAGGCGCAATTCGCCTCCTTCGGGGTGTCGGATCGTTCTGGCCCAGTCTTCGTTTCAAAACGCCCGATGGGATACCTAGAATCGGTCATCTTCACCTCCAATTGATCATTAGAGAATACTTCGTTCACATCGCCAATTGTCCTTCGGGAATCGCCGGCAGGGCTTCGGCGTGACATAGTGGTGAATCTGTTTCATAGTTTCCAGAGGCATGGAGCACCATGACGAATCGGAGTTTCGGAGATCCACAATGAAAAAAGACAACGATCCGAACCAGAAATCAGAACCGAGGGAAGGCCTTCCCCCGAATGTCGTTGCCCAGACCGAACTCGATGATCCCGAGGCGCCGATTCGAATCCGCAGGATCCTCGAGAGCCGGGCCTACGTACGCGCAGATAGCGATTCCAGTTTTCTGCACCGTGACGAGCTTCGACACGCCCGCTTATCGCTCGAGTACCTGAAAACCGAACTGACGTTGCAGGAACATGGGATCAATTCGACTATCGTTCTTTTTGGGGGTACGCGGATCATGAAACCGGGTACGGCACGTCGGGAGGTCGAAGTGCTCCAGGCCGAGTTGTCGCAGGATCCGGGCAACGCCGCCCTCGAGAAGAGAGTTCGGATCGCCGAGCGAGTTCTGGCGAAGAGCAAGTATTACGATGTCGCGCGCGAGTTCGCACGGCTTGTCAGTGAATCGTGTAAAGGTGTCGCGCCTTCGGAATTCGTCATCACGACGGGAGGTGGCCCCGGGGTCATGGAAGCGGCCAACCGGGGAGCCTTCGACGCCGGCCGCAAGAGCATCGGCTTGAACATCACTCTGCCCATGGAACAGTATCCCAATGCCTACATCACACCGGAACTGTGTTTCCAGGTCCGGTATTTTGCACTCCGCAAGCTCCACTTCCTCAAACGGGCAAAGGCATTGATCGCTTTTCCCGGTGGCTTCGGCACTCTCGACGAGCTCTTCGATGCGCTTACGCTCGTGCAGACTCGGAAGATCGAGGCCATTCCCATCGTCCTTGTGGGCGAGAAGTTCTGGAGAAACGTCTTCAATGCCGACTTTCTGGCCGAAGAGGGACTGATCGCTCCGGAAGATATCAAGACTTTCTGCTTCGCCGAAACGGCTGGGGAAATCTGGAAGATCGTCAAGGACTGGTACGGTGTGACCGACTGCAGCGAACTGAACTGACCTGGGCGCCTGCGCCGCTGCCTCCCAGCCAACATGTACGGGCGGCCGTTCCCGGCCGCCCGCGATATCTCCCGAAATCCTATTCGAGACCTGGTTTCCGCTTCAGCACGGGCCGATCGGCGGTTTCCGGACTTGCCTCCCAGTCCGGTTCGGTTTCCGCCGGACCTCTGGCGTCGGGTCTCTTCAGCACCGGCCGGTCATTATTTGCAGGCTCCTGTGTATTGGAGTCCCCTGTCCCATCCACGGTGGGTCGCCGCGTCCGGCGGCGCAGACTCGGCCGTTTCTCCTCCCGGGCAGGGATACGGTTTTCCATGGCGATCAACCGGTCCTTCACGTCGTCGAATTCCGATGTGGTCAGGGTCCATTGGTCCCGTTCGGGAAGAACCGTAGAGATGTTCTCCATCGTCTTCTTGATGCGGTCGGCCGTTGCCGGATGGCTGGAAAACATCCCTGAGATACTTCCTGGCTTCGACTTTTCCTTGGCCTGGAGTTTCTCAAACAGGCTGACCATGCCGTTGGGGTCGTAGCCGGTGGCGTACAGGTACTGGACCCCGAGGAAATCCGCCTCCTCCTCGGCTTTACGCGAGAACTTCAGGAAGGTCATCGGCACCAGGAAATCTGCCGCCTGTTGTGCAGCGTACCCGCCGAGTCCGCCCAGGAATATCAGGGGTATCGTGGCGTAGCTGATGATCTGAGATTTTGACTGGTTCTCGGTCCCATGGCGTGCGGTGACGTGTGCGATTTCGTGCGCCAGAACACCCGCCAGCTCCGATTCATCGTCGGCGGCAAGGACCAGGCCGGTGTTGACATACAGAAACCCTCCCGGAAGAGCGAACGCGTTGATTTCTTCCGAGTCGATCACCTTGATGGTGAACGGAACCTGGGCGTCCGAATTGCGGACGAGATTCTGTCCCACGCGATTGACGTACTCGGTGATCACCGGATCGTCGATGAGTTTCGCTTCCCGCTCGACATCGGCTGCGAGCCCACGGCCCAGCACCATCTCCTTCTCGATAGAAGTGAAGTTGATGCTTCCCTTATTGATGTTGCGATCGCCGATGTTCTCGACGTCGGAGTTCTTTTTCTTGTCATCGGCTGCCGTGGCAGGAAGAGCCAGGAAAACCGCCAGCAGAACAGTCCCAATCATCTGGTTGCATTTGGATGGAATCATCGCCGCCTCCTCGTGGTTTGGACGATGAACTCCGGATTTCGGTGGTGACAATCGGCAACAGGCGATTTTTTAACATCCTTTAACGATACCCGGCTCTACTTGGCCTTGACGGCATGGATCGCGAACGCCGCGCCCTCCGGGTCCATGCATTGGGCGATCCGATCGCCATCGGGAACATCCATGGGGCCGTTCAGGATCTGCCCGCCGGCTTCCTTGATGGCTTCGACGGCCTTGTCAATATCGTCAACCCGGACGTAGAGCAGCCAATGAGGCGGCGCCGGCATATCGGCGGGCTTGTTGTACATACCGCCCAGCGACATTCCGTTCCGGCCGTACATCTGGTACATGCCCATCTCGCCCATATCGAAGGAGTCGGTCTTCGTCCAGCCGAACAGGTCCGAATAGAAATCAAACGCTGTTTCGTAATTTGAGGCCGCAAGTTCATGCCACGAGAATTCTCCGATGTCTGCGGACCGTTCGGGCATGGCTTCATCGGTCACGGGTTAGTATGCCGCGAAGATCGCACCTTGCGGGTCGCCCATCACCGCGAATCGTCCGACAGTGGGAATGTCGGTGGCCCCAACGTAAACGGTGGCACCGAGCTCGGTTGCCCGAGCCACCGTCTTATCGACATCCGGAGTGGCGATATAGGGTAACCAATGTGGCGGTGCGCCCTGGGCCAAAGCTTCGTCGGGAAGCTTCATCACGCCGCCGATCGGAGCTTGACCGACGGTCCACATGGAGTAGGGGGTCCCGGCTCCCTCGAAAACCATCGAACCCCAGCCGACTGTCTTGTGATAGAAGCCCTTGGCAGCCTCGGGGTCCGTCGTCATCAACTCATACCAAACGAAACGTCCCTTCATACTCTCGTCAGACATGGATCCTCCTGTACGTGTGTCAATGGGGGAAGTGTCAAATATGGTAGCAGGTAGAGGCGGTGATTGGGGAGGGGAAGTGGTCAGTGGTCAGTGGTCAGTGGTCAGTGGTCAGTTGTGGAAAACCGGGGTACTCGCTGCTGGCGATGGTCCACTACCGGGGATTTTTTTGGGCTGGAATTGACAGGAGCGAGAGGTTGTCAGTCAAGCGGTTGAAGTTTGTTTTCCCTGGTCCTCAACTGACCACTGACCACCGGCCACTGACCACTTCCCACCTAATCCCTGGAACATTCGGCAGACGCCGCTTGCATCGAGGTCAGGTCGATCCTTGCCCGGTCGGGCTGCCGGATCAGGTATCCCTTCGCCTGCATCCGTCGGCCGGCGTGCTCGGACGGTTCGAAGTCCTTCAGGAAGTCCATGTTCTGTAGCCGGAACGTCAGGGTTCCAAGCGATCGTGTGAGGGCCGCTTCCATTTCTTCCGACGTCAACCTGATATACATGTGGCTCATGGTGAGTTTCGGGTCGAAGCAGGTTTGCCATATGTTTCTCGGATAGTCCAACGGGCTCTCCGACAGCGCACCGAGGCAAGTGTTGCTGATTGCTCTATTCTCCCCGCAGCACCATGTTCGGATCGGTCCGTGACGCCGCCCATGCCGGGTAAGCACCGGCAGCCAGCGCTACTGCAGCGAGTCCCAGGACGCTTGTTACGAGCGTAGCGGGATCGGTAGCGCTGACTTCGAACACCAGCGACGAGAGATAGCGTCCCAGCCAGTACGCGCCGGCGATTCCAAGCCCGATACCTCCCACAACCGGTACCAGGCCCTGGACCATTATCCACCGCCACAGGTTGCTCTCCTGGGCCCCCAGCGCCTTGCGGATACCGATTTCCTTCATTCGCTGGCTGACCGAGTAGGCGATCACTCCGTAGATTCCTGTCGCTGCCAACAGCATGGCAACCGTCGAAAAGATGCCCATGAGGACCATCGCGAAGCGTTGACGGGCGATGCCGGCGCCAGCCACATCCTCAAGAGTGCGCACATCGTAGGTGACCAACTCGGGGTCGATTGAAGTCAACACACCTCCGACGCCGGCCAACAGTTCGCCCGTCGGCAGAGTCGATCGCACGGCCTGTGTCATGGCCCAGTTGCGGTTGTCGACGAACTGGGGGTGCGGGATATAGATTTTCGGGTCGGCCGGCTCGAAATGATCGTGACGGGTATCGGCGACTATCCCGACGGTCGTGCGATTCGCCCCGTCCACCCGCACGCTTTGCCCTATCGTTTCCCCGTCTGGGAAGTACTTCTGACCGAGGGCTGAATTGACGACCACGACGCTGGCCGAATCCGTCCGGTCGCGATCGTCAAGGAGTCGACCTTCGAGCAGTGTGATACCCAGGGAATCGAAGTAGCGCACATCGACGCATCGTATGTTGGCCAATCCAAATCCCTGGTTTTCGTCGGCCTCCTCACGTCCGACGATTCGAAATCCCCAGATGTGGTATCTCCCGCTTGCAGGCAGCTTCGAAATGGCACCCGCCGAGTCGATTCCAGGCAGTGCGCCAACCTGCTCGTAGAAAGTGCGGCAAAAGGCGGTCCTCTGTTCCGGTTCTCCATACCGGCCGTTGGGTAGGTTGATCGCGAAAGTGATGACCTGGTCCGTTCGGAATCCGAGCTCAACGGCAGCCAGCCCGTTGAAACTGCGAATCAGAAGCCCCGCGCCGACTACCAGGATCAGGGCCAGGGCGACTTGTGCCAGGACGAATGTTGCGCGAAATCGTTGCTGCCGTTTGCCGGTACTTGAACGTGCGCCGCCCGTTGCCAGGAAACCGTTGAGATTCGGTCGGGAAGCGTGCAGAGCCGGGACCAATCCAAAGAGAAAGCCCGTTGCCAGAGAGAGGCCCGCAGCGAAGGCGAAGACCTGCCTGTCGAAGACAACGGTGTCGCCGAACGGCAGTGAATTCGGTCCGATCGCCAGGAGCAGACGAACGCCTATCCACGCCACCGCCAGCCCTCCCACGCCGCCAACCGCAGCCAGAATGACGTTCTCGGTCAGCAACTGTCGTACGAGCCGCGCTCTTCCCGAACCGAGCGCGGTCCGGATAGCCAGCTCTCTTTCCCTGTTGGAAGCACGAGCCAGAAACAGGTTAGCGACGTTGGCACAACCGATCAGTAGAACGAGACCGACTGCGCCGAGCATCACGTAGAGCATCGGTCGGCTGTTCCCGATGAGGTCTTCGTGCAGGGGGATCAGCCTCCCGGACCTTCCTTCGTTGGATTCGTATTGTGCAGCCAACCCAGTGGCGAAGCGTTCCAGCTCGGATTGGGTTCCGACAAGGCCTGTACCTTCCTTCAGGCGTCCGACAGCACTCAAGTAGTGGTTTCCCCGGTGGTTCGACCCGCCCGGCTGAAGATTCTCCGGGACCCACAAGTCCGGGTCGGTGCCGATGGGCCCCTTGGTGCCCCGCGGCATTACGCCCACGACTTCGTACGGGTTGGCGTCCAGAACGATCGGACGGCCCAGAACGTCCGGGCTGCCGCCGAAGCGTCGCCGCCACAGGCCCTCGCTGAGAATCACCAGCGGCCCACCCGTTTCCTCCTGCCTCGAAAAGGTTCGGCCCAGCAGGGGATCGATTCCTAATACCTCAAAGAATCCGGAACTGATCCTCAAAGAGGATACGCGGAGCGGCACGCCATCACCGCTCAAATCAAACCCCGTGTCCTGATAGATGTACGCGGTGGCCAGGTCGTCGAAGATTCCTGAGTCGCGAAAGTCCACAAAGTCGGGCCCGGTGAGATAACCGCCGGCTTCGTCGATGATTCCATTGTTGCTTTCGTAGACCCGGACCAGGCGGTCCGGTTCCTCGTAGGGAAGCGATTGAAGAAGGACCCGGTTGACGACGCTGAAAATGGCTGTGTTTGCGCCAATCCCGATCATGAGCGTCAAGACAACGGCGATTGTGAACGTCGGTGACGCCCGGAGCGTACGCATTCCGTATCGGGCGTCGCGACCGAATATGGCCAGGTGCTCGGACAAGGCCGTCGAGAACACACCCCCAATTGTTTTCGACCACAGACGAATCGGTGCGAGTTTCGACCCTTCTCCAGCATCTCGGCGTTGCTCACGGAACACCTGTTCGAGTTCTCGACCGTAGTCGGAACGGAAATCGAAGGGGAGCAGTTTCAGCAGGGATCGAAATACCCTTTCTGCGGCGCCGGTTTTCTTCTTGTTGGACATGACTCCCTCTACTCCATATGACTGGTCTCGATCAGGCAGGTTTCGTTCCGGGCATCAGGTTCTTTGCCCGAACCATCCGCAGGACTCCCTCCATCCGCTCGGCTTCTGCGGTCACCACCGAGCGCCCGAACTCCGTCAGGCGGTAATACCGACGTCGTTCGTCGTCCAGGTCGGGATCCGGCCGTTCGTCGGATTCCTCGATGATGCCGTTGCTGTAGAGCCGCCGGATGATCCCGTAGAGCGTTCCTGCGCTCAGTTCGACTCGTCCTTCCGTCCGTCTCTTGATTTCCTTGAGGATGGCGTAGCCATGTCGTTCGCGATCAGCGAGCGCGATCAACACATGCAGCATCGCCGGGGTCAAGGGTAGATGAATCGCCGGATCTGTCGAATTTTTTCGACGTATCAAGTAAACCTCCAGACTTACTAATGTTATGACTGAGCAACTACTATAACGTTACACATAATAGTTGTCAATTTGGCGTAGAGTAGTGTTTGCTTGGGAAAAGGCAGCGGAGTCTCACACTGCGATCAAGTGTCGGGTCAGTTCCCGAGCTGCCAGGAAACGTTGATGCCCACGGTACGCGTGCTGGCAGAGACGAGCGGATTCAATTGGAGCCGGTTGGCCCGTCTTTCTCCCTGCCTGGTCACGGTGCGGGCGACTATGTAGCCGATCGTGGCGCCGGTCACAACGTCGCTGAGGTAATGTTTGTTGCCGTCCAGCCGGGATGCCGCTACGAAGCTTGCCGCCAGGTAGCCCGCCTCCGATGCCGCCGGCCCGTAATGATGACCGAAGATTGCGGCAGCCGTGAACGCGGTCGACGTGTGGTCGGAGGGGAAGGAGAGATAGTTCTCCCCGTTTGGTCTGGAGCGCCCGATGCTGTGTTTCAAACCGAAGGTCAAGATAAACAGGCACCTTCTACGGGGCAGCTCTCGCCGTGCCGATTCCGAGGCCCTTCCTCAAGAACAGATAAAGCCCGAAGGACACCAGGATCGTGTCACAGGACGGAATACTCGTCATCGTGAAGACCTCGCTGGCGGTTGCCTGGGCCACCGCCGAAGCCCCCACCCATGCGATGAAGGCGGGATAGGAGACCGGCGGTTCCGATCGGAGGGAAGCCGTGTCGTAGTCTTGCCCGCGAACGAAAAAGAAGTCGGCCACGTAGATGCCCGCGATCGGTGGGATCGCGATCCCGAGAAACAGGAGAAACGAGACGAAGTGATCCAGGATGCCCATTCCGGCAAAGACCGTTCCGATGATGCCTGCCCCGATCGTCAGTTTCCAGCGGTCGATTCTTGTGAACACGGTCGCTAGAAGAAGGGAAGTGGAGTAGAGGTTGGAGATATTTGTCGTCCAAGTCGCAAAGACAAGGATCAGCATGGCCGATACTCCCATCCCGAGTCCCATCATGATCAGCATGAAGTCGCTCTCGCCGGTTGCGAGCGCGGGGATGGCCGAGACGATCAGGACCAAGGGGTATCCGACGGCAAAACTGAGGCATGAGGCGATGACGCCGTGCCGGCTGTCGTGCGCATAGCGGCACAGGTCGGGAAGCAACGTCAAGCCGACCATGAACGCCCCTACGACGGCCGAGATCGCGATACCCATCGTCATCCCGGTTCCCTCGGTTGAGAGGAACTCGTCCATGCTCGTGTTGCGTGTCGCAAAGTAGACGATGGCAATCAACGCCGTCAACAGAATGGGAACCGAAACCACAGCCAGGCGATCGAGTGCCCTGAAGCCATAGACGGTCGTGGCGATTACCAGGATGCTGCCGAATGCGACGGGAACCTGCATGCCGGAGTCGATTGCGAACAGGTCGCTGAGAGAGCTTTGAACAGCCTGGCCAAAGAGGAACCCGTTGACACCGAACCACCCCAGAAGAGTGATGCCGATTACGATGCTGACCACCTTGGCGCCGGTTCTCCCAAACGGGAACTGGATGATCATGTACGTCGACAGCCGGGAGCGCGCACCCACGACTGCGATCAGACAGCCGAACGAGGCCAGGATGACGCTGCCCGCCCCGATAGCGGTTGCGCCACGGATCAGTCCCAGAGCCTGCCCGACCTGTGCGCTCGTCAGAAAAGCAGGCAGGGTGATCATGATGCCGACGACGATAAGCGCGATCCGCAACCCGGAGACCGTCTTCTCTTGAGGGACCTGCTGTCTTGCGAAGTCTTCTAGTGAGTGGTCGGCCATACGAAACGGTCCAAAGTCCAAAGTCCAAAGTCCAAGGTCAGAGACCAGTGGGTCCGCGTCTTCTCGACTTTGGACTTTGGACCTTGGACTTCCCCCTCCCCCCCTAAATCAGGGTTTCGATCGGTTCGAAGGGTTCGTCGAGACCGAAGCATTGCGGACCGAAAACTGCCAGCGCTTCCGGAGTCCGCAACGCGGGCGGCGCGCTGATGCCGATCACCTTCACACGTTGCCCGTACTTGAGGGTTTCGATCGTTAGGGGCTCGGCACTGTCGCGGTCGACGATCGAGATCAGGTCCGGTACGATCGCCCGAACCTTTCCACCTTGACGGGCGATCAGGTTCTCGTTCTGGAAAACGATATCCATTTCAGACGATGAACCGTCCAGGGCCGCGATTCGGCACCGGCCGATCGAGAAACCCTTCCTGGCCTCACGTTCCAGATCCATGATCTTGCCGTCAAACAGAATTGCGCAATGTTTGTAGTACTTCGTGGTCTCGAGTGCCCGAAGCAATTCCGATACGGGATCTCCCTGTTTCCTTCCGCGAGCGATGGCGCGCCCGATTTCGAGAGCGAGGCTCATCGTACCCCCGACAGCGGTCCGGCGGGCGTCCCTGCCCGACATCGGATACGCGCAAAGACTCACGACCAAACCCATACGGATCGTGATCGCTCGCGCGATATCCTCGGCCGATTTCGCATCTCGAGCTTCGATGATCGTTGATTCCATGTGTTCGTTCGTGATGACGAAGGGGGAGATGGGCACGCCGTAGACGTTGAAAGTGACCATCTGGAGTTCCGGAAACGCTCGTCCCATCCCATCGGCATCGACGAGTGGAAGGCCGCGGCGTGCGGCCACCGCAATCGGGATAGTCGAGTTCATCCCCCCGATTTCGACGGGCATGATGGCGTCGGCTGGCCGTCCCCGATGGGCTTCCAGTTTGGCGACGGCGAGTTCTGCATCGTCAAGGGCGCAGAGCTTTTCGATCATCACTGTGGGGGCTCCCATCATTCCGATCGTGTAGACATTAGCGTCCGGTTCCAGTTCGTCGAGATCGATGAGTTTCGGAGGGCCAGATTCGCGGAGTGTCTGTTCACAGAGGAGGCGACCGATATGTGGGTCGCCTCCACCACCGGTTCCCAGGAAAGCCGCACCGCGGGCGAAGTCCACCATGTCTTCGATTTGGATTTCCATTGTCAGCCGATCTCCAGATCACCGACAACCCGTACCCGAAGTCGGACGACCCCCCCGGGAATATATTGTAGGTGTACTTCTTCGACATCCACGGTTTGTACCGTCTCCCGGATAGCCCCGGCTTCGATGGCCTGGGAAACGGCCTCGGCCGTCGCGGTTTGAATAGCGGCATCCCGCCCTATCTCGTCGTAGGCGAAGACGCGATCCACCTCACCGCCGACCTGGGCGATCGCAGCACCGATCGCATTGGCGACGGCGGCGTTCTCGGGGACTACGACCTTGCTGGTGCCGGCGATCGGCCGGGAAATCAGGACCGTCCCGCCGCCCACGAGAACCAGGGGGACCTCATCGGAACTCGTCTTCATGCGATCGACGGCCTCTTCCAGCTTGAGATGGATTGCGTCGAGCCCGCTCTCGATCAGCGATGGGGCAAGATGTCCGATTCTTGCCGGATCACCCATCTTCGCCCGCCCCCCGGCGACCGCAATGTCGCTGGCGGTCAGGATGTCGCCACCAAAGACAACTCCCTGCTCGGACAATCGGAATCCCACTGAATCCGGGCCTACAGTGACCTGTTCGCCTGAACGAACGTGGCTGCCGCCGCCAAGCCCCACCGAAAGTACATCGGGCATCCGAAAGTTTGTTCGAACGCCGCCGATGTTTGCAGGTGTCGATGACTCTCGGGGAAAGCCGTGCGCCAGGACTCCGACGTCCGTCGTCGTACCCCCAATGTCGGCGACAACACCGTCCTTTACTCCTGACAGATATGCGGCTCCCCGCATACTGTTGGTCGGGCCCGAGGCAAACGTGAGTACGGGGTGCTCCTCGGCAAAGTCGGCGTTCATCAGAGTCCCATCGTTCTGGCTCAGATAAAATGGTGCATCGATTTCGAGGGTCTCCAGGGATTGTCGGAATGAACGAACCACCTCGCGGGAAAGCTCTGCCAGGCTGGCGTTGATGATGGCGGCGTTTTCCCTTTCGAGCATCCCGATCCGCCCGATCCTCGAAGAGATCGTGATGGCGGCGTCCGGGAGTTCGCTTCGAACAATCTCGGCGGCCCGTTCCTCCTGGGCCGCGTTGACATGGCTGAAGATTCCAGCGATTGCGACCGCCCGGAGTCCCTTGTCCCGCATCCCTCTGGCGGCGGTACGGACTTCTGCTTCGTCGAGCGGAGCGTTTTCGCGGCCGTCGTAGTGGTAGCCGCCATGTACCTGGTAGATGTGTGGGCCGACAGCGTGACGGAGGTTTTCCGGCCAGTCCACCATAGGAGGGAGGGCCCGTCCGGCGGGAAGCCCGATTCTCATCGTTCCGACCTCGAGCAACCCTTTTCCTTCGACGAAGGCGTTGGTGAAATGGGTCGTCCCGATCATCACCGCCGCAATTTGACTCGGTGAACCTTCGGCGTCATCGAGCACGTGCTTGACGGCCTGAATGATGCCGCTGCTTATGTCAGGTGTGGTTGGTGATTTCCAGAGGGAGACGACCCGCGAGCCGTCCATGAGTACGGCGTCGGTGTTGGTGCCGCCAACGTCTACTCCGATGCGCAACGTGTGATCCGTCCGGTCATGACTTGTCCCCGCGCACGACGACAAATTCGCCGGGAATGTCGTAGACACCGTCTTTCAAGTAGGGTCGGATCGACGTGAGGTACTCGGCGTGAGCTTCTTCCCGGGTCTTCTCGTCGAAGCGAGAGTATGCCAACGCCACCGGCCCGCCGGCAAAGGCCGCGCCACACGCATCCTCGGCAGAGTCGTAGTGCAGGGGAGTGGTCAATCGCAGAGCTTCGATCTCTTCGAATCCTGCTTCTTCGCACGCCCGCGACGGGCTGTTACCCACTCCCATGGCGAAGAACATGGGACAGACGTCGGATTGAACGCGTGCATCGACGATTTGAAAGATATCGGACCAGCCGCAACGATTTCCCGCACCCCAATTCGCCAGGACCGCGCGTCCGCCCGGCTTCAGAACGCGATGCATCTCTTTGATTGCGGCCAGGGGGTCGGGCACATACATCAAGCCGAGAGAGCACAGGACGACATCGAACTCGTCTTCGGACAACTCGAGCGATTCGGCGTCCATCCGTTCGAAAGTGGCGTGTCGAAATCCCCGGCTTCCGGCTTCCTCACGTGCGCCGCGAACCATTTCGTCGGAGATGTCGGTGCCCACGACATGCCCCTCCTCTCCCACGGCTTCGGCTGCCGGGAAGGTGACCAGTCCCGTACCGCAAGCGACATCAAGTACACGTTCGCCCGGCCGGATCTGAGCCATTTCGAGCAGCCGGACTTGTGCGGGTCGGACCTGTCGCTTCCAGTATTCCTCGTAGTAGCTGGCGGCCTTGTCCCATCCGTATTGCTGGACACGGCGTTGAAGATTGGAGTCTATCGGCTTACCCTCCCTGGCACCAGGATCCGCACTTCACGATTAAGTTCCTGTGCTTCGGAAAACACGACACGGTACGGGCTGTGGGCGTCCGCCAGATCGAGCATCTTCAGAATGTCCGATTCCGGGGCGTCGCTCTCGATTCTGACGAGATATCGGATTCCCTTATAACCAGCTGAAACTCCATCGAGGCCATACATGCCGCGCGAGTCGTAGTCGGCTTGGATCTCAACTTCGAGAGACTCGATGGGCACGCCGAGTCTCGCGGCCCACATGGTGTAACTGATGGCGAGGCAACTTCCCAGTGCGCCGCGCCCCAGAATGCCCGGGTTGGGCCCGGCGTCGCTTCCCCCGGACTTCTCCGACATGTCGACTGTCAGCTTCCACGGACCTTCTTCGACTTCACAGGTCAGGCCTTCGCGGATGCGTGCCCGCGTCACGGCCGTGCCCTGGCCAAGTGTCGGCTTCAGGCGGAGGGCCTTTTCATTTCGTTCGGATGTAGATTTGATTCTCTCTTCGCTGGACATAGAGTTTTCTCGAGAGTCCCAGAGAGCTTCGATATCGGAATACGGTGGGTAAGTCCAGAAAAAACGGTCGGTGGCAAGAGTCCGTCGCCAGCGGTGTCCTCCTCACCGGTCACTTAACCTGTGAAGCGGCTGACCACTGGCCACTGACTACTGACCGCTTTCCCCCAACCTCAATTCTTACCCACCAGCAAAGGTCTTAAAGCCCTGCTGAAACTTGGCTGTCGCAGCTTCTTCAAGGCTCGCGCTTCGATCTGCCGGATGCGTTCGCGTGTCAGGCTGAATACGTTGCTGATCTGTTCCAGCGTATGCTCCGTGCCGTCCTCCAGACCGAAGCGAAGCCGAATGATGCGCTTCTCGCGTGGGTCCAGTCGGTCCAGAACTTCGTCGGTTACCTGGCTCACGTTCCCCTCAACGACGACATCAATCGGCGAAGCAGCCTTTTCATCCGGAATCAGCGCGCCGATCGGGGAGTCCCCCTCCTTCGACACGGGCGCCTCCAGAGAAATGGGCGTCTGTGCCGACCGCCGGGTGTGTTCAACCTTAGAAACCGGAATGCCCATCTGGGCTGCGATTTCGACATCGGTTGGCTTGCGCCCCAGTTCCTGGAGAAGCGATCGGGATGTTCGCGTGAACTTATTGATCGTTTCGATCATGTGAACGGGAACGCGAATAGTTCGGGCCTGATCAGCGATCGCCCTTGTGATGGCCTGTCTTATCCACCACGTGGCATAAGTTGAGAACTTGTATCCGCGCTTGTAGTCGAACTTTTCGGTCGCCGTCATGAGGCCGATGTTGCCTTCCTGAATCAGATCCAGAAACTGCATGCCGCGGTTCGTGTATTTCTTCGCGATGGAGATGACCAATCGAAGGTTGGCTTCGATGAGTTGGCTTCGTGCCTCCTCGATCGCCTGCTGTCCCGACTCGATCCTTTTGAAACTCCGTTTCAATGCCGTCGCACTGTCGCCTACCGCGTTTTCGATCTCTCGAATTTGCGCACGGCACGTACGCGCCTTCTTCTGATTGCCGGGGCTTTTTCGATAGCGGCTCAGTCGAACGCCTTCGAGCTGATCCTCAAGAGACTCTATTTCACCAACCGTTGCTGAGATACGATCCAGCAGCCGCACCTGTTCGATTTTTGAGAGTTTCAAGCCTCGAATCATCCGGGACAACTCAATCGTTCGACGACCCAGCCTCCAGCTCAGTCGACGAATCTCAGCACGCTTCCCGGCCTTCGGCAGCGATCGGATCTTCAAACGGAGCTTCTGGAGTCTTCGTCCAAGCTTAGCGATGTCGCCGATCGCGTTAATCAGCTCACGAGCCCGGGTCTCCAGGTTGTCGGCGTTCAGTTCGCCTCCCTTCCATACGAAGGCTTTGCGAATGAGGTTGGGATCAGCCTTGATTCTTGTGCTGAGCGCAATGACTTCATCGACCGCCAGGGGCACACGTGAGAGAGTGGCCTGTACTCGCCGCCGTTCTCTTTCGAGCCGTTTTCCGATCTCTTCTTCCCCTTTTCGGGTCAGAAGCGGTACGTCGCCGGTCCGGTTCAGGTATGTGCGGACTGGATCGGTTGGATCGGTTGGAATTTCCCGCGCCCGCGCGGACGCTGCTTCAGAGGTGTTGTCGGTCCAAAGATTTGAAAGATCTTCCGCGTCGCCGGAATTGAGAGCGACGCTACCTGAAGGGTAGGTCCCATCCTCACTGTCAATCTGATCGTCTTGCTCGTCGCGCACCACTACGTCGTGTTCTAGCTGTTTCATATTATTCCCTTGGAGTTACTGAACGGGTACCTCGTTCTGGCTGTGCGTCATCTTGCCAGGTAAAACGAGTCACTACCCTCGGACCTGCCTGGAGACAAATGTATGCCTACGGGAGCCAATTTCAAGAAGAGGGGGAAGTATTCTTCTGGGATCAACGGTTTACAGATTACCAGTGGGCTCGTGCTCCGATGTGGTTTATACGCTGTCAACCGCCAAGCTCCGTCCAAGTCGGATACGTCGGGCTCGGCGTCAGGCGCCTTATACCCTGATATCATACGCTCTCAGGTGGTCGAAAAATAGCTCTTTATGAAGCGGCTTCGAATATTGTTCGAGTGTCCGCACTCTTTTCCAGCCGTCGCCGTTCGAGTCGGCCACTGGACAGGAATCGCTCCATGAAGCCTCGGAAGCAGAAGTAGTCGTAGCGAGAAAACGGGAAATCGTGACCATATTCCCCCTGTTTCGAGGTCAATAGTGGTTCTGTTTGCCTCAAAATCAGAGGAATGTGGCCCTATTCGACCTCTTTCCGTAGTAGGTTTCGAATCAATGCGGAACTCGAAGTGAAGGGGTGACGGTGGTGACAGGATTAGAGGTGGCGTACCGCCCCGAATCCTCTATCGGACTGACGGACGTTCAACGTATGTCTCTCTGCCAAATAAAAAACGGCGGCCGAAGCCGCCGTTTTTTTTGAATCTTGCGCGATTACTAGTAGCGGCCGCGGCCGCCACCACCTCCGCCACCACCTCCGCCACCGAAGTCCTTCCGCGGGGGACGTGCTTCGTTGACCGTCAGGGCGCGGCCCTCGAATTCCGTTCCGTTGAACTGCTCGATAGCCTTGTCGGCATCTTCAGAACCCATAACGACGAATCCGAAGCCTCTTGAACGTCCGGTATCCCGATCGTTAATGATATTTACTGATTCGACCTCCCCAACCTGCTCAAACAAGCCACTGAGATCACTATCCGTCGTCTGAAACGACAGATTTCCAACGAACAATTTCTTTGTCATGTATTTACCTGTTTTTTATCTGCAAGGAACTTCGAGGGCTTTGCGGGAAAGGGAGTCGAACTGCAGTAGCAAGAGCTTTCCGAACAGAAGCAAGAGGCTCCTAAACATTGATTTCGCAACATATGTTGCTTGAAAGTAGTATAGGCGGTCGGCGGCCGTTGTCAAAGCTAAAGAAAGGCTGGCCTGAGGCAAGTCCTCACTGCTCGATCCGGTTTCCAGCCGATTTCTCCACGCGCTCAACCAGACCCGTTACGGACTTTGTTTGCGTACATTCAACCTGTGCATGGCGAGTTCCAACGGCATTGCTGCGTGAGCGCATTATACCGAGCGGTCCTGGCCAGGAGACCTAGTGTCTTTTCGGATGGACTGACAGGTGTTGGTGCAGGCCCTTGTGCCGCTTTCCCGGTGAGAAGCGCGGGTTCCTGGGTGTGCGACGTTTCTCAAGGCGCCGGGGACCCATATCACGATCCGCCAAGCATCTCGTGGACCTTGCGCACGAGATCGGCAGGTGTGAAGGGTTTGTCGATGAGCTGAGAGTCCCTCGCGAGCCGATAGGCTTCCGATGTGTTGTCCGTGTATCCCGACATGTATAGCACTTTGAAATCCGATCGTAGAGCATGGAGACGTTTGACAAGCTGGGGACCGCTCGTTTCGGGCATGACCACGTCCGTCAGGACGAGGTCGATCTTGGTGTCTCCGGCGACTGCCTCTTCCGCTTGGCGCACGCCCGTCACCTCGACGACCGAAAAGCCTCTCTCTCGAAGGACCGTCGCCGCCAGTGCCTTCAGGTCTTCGTCATCTTCGACCAGTAATATCGTCCCTGTGCCGCGAGGAATTTCCTTGTCGCTCGGGATCTCCTGGAAGTCAAGGACCGGAGAAGGGACTTGTGGCAGGTAGATTTCGAAAACAGTTCCGACACCCGGGCTACTTTCAACCGAGATTGCCCCTTTGCTCTGTTTGACGATCCCATAAACCGCGGCCAGCCCCAGACCCGATCCTTTACCCCTTTCCTTCGTGGTGAAGAAAGGTTCGAATATGTGTAGAACGGTGTCCCGGTCCATACCGGTTCCGGTGTCGGTGACCGTCAACACGCAATAACGGCCGGCAGCTATTTCCCCGAGTTCGCCCGCTCCTGCCTCGTCCAGCTCAACGTCGGATGTCTCGATCTTCAGCTTTCCTCCCCGCGGCATGGCGTGGCGTGCGTTCACGGCAAGGTTCACAATCACTTGCTCCAGTTGGGCGGGATCGGCCTCTACATATCCCTTCGATGCCAGGACGGTAACGAGGTCGACGTCTTCGCCTAATGTCCGGTGCAGTACGTTGTGCAATTCGGAAACAGCGTTGTTGAGCTCCAGAACTTTCGGCTCGAATCGCTGCTTGCGGCCAAATGCCAATAATTGGCGCGTTAATGCAGCGCCCCGTTCCGACGCCTTCGATTGTGCCCGAAGGCTTGTCTGAATGGGCGAGTCGTCGGGCAAGTAGTCCTGGATGAGGCTGCTGTAACCGGATATGACAGTCAGGATGTTGTTGAAATCGTGAGCGATGCCCCCGGCCAGTTTACCGATGGCTTCCAATCTCTGTGCTTCCTGGAACTGCCGCCGGAGTTTGAGTTGATCGGTGATATCCCTGGCGATGGCCGCAAGACCGATGATTTTGCCTGACGTGTTCTTGAGCGGAAATACCGAGGCGGACACGTCGACAGGCCGACCGTCCTTTCTCATACGAACCGTTTCGGGAATAGTCAGGGCCTCACCACGGAGGAGCATTTTGCGGTTTCGCTCTTGTTCCTCGTATTGTTCCGGTCCTGCGAACTGTGAGGAGAAATTGCCGATCATCTCGTCCGCCGTGTAGCCGAACAATCTTTCGGCTCCTTTGTTCCAACCGACAACCTTCCCGTCCAGGTCCATCCGGATGATCGCATCCGTCGATGCGTCGACAATCGATGCCAGCTGGAGACGAGCCTCCAGTGCAGCTCGAGAATCGGTCACATCCCGAATCATCGCGAGAGTCACGGCCTCACCTTCGACTTCAGTCGGATTCAACGTGATTTCAACCGGTATTTCTGAGCCATCCTTGCGCCGGCCCGAAAGGCTGTGTTCAGTGGCCATCTTGAGGACTCGTTGGTGTCTGCCATCTTCCTTCTCTTCTTCACGGTGACCGTCGTCGAGGATTGGCGGTATGAGGGTTTCGACTGAAGTTCCGATCAGTTCGTCCCGAGTGTAGCCGAACATCTCTTCCGTGCGTGCGTTCACGAGAAAGATCTTTCCATTTGAGGAAGTGACCAGGATGCCATCGGGTGAAGACTCCAGAAGCGTTCTGAATCTCAGCTCACTCGACCGAAGCGCCAGACTCGAACTCTCCAACTGGCTCTGTGCCTTCTTTATCGCGTCCTCTTTCTCCTTGCGATCGGTTATGTCCACGGAAATACCGACAATGCGGTTCGGTCGTCCGGTTTCTCTTACCAATGTCGCCCGCATCTGGACATGCTTGATGGAGTTGTCTGGCAACAGGAGGCGGTACTCGACCGGTTCAACCCTTCCCGACTCCAAGAGAGTCCGATGGGCTGTCTCTGCGATCCACTGATCATCCGGATGGATTCTGGACCGGGCATCGGACCGTTTGTGGAGCGATTGTCCCGGTTCCAACTGCCATTGACGACAGAATTCGTCCGAGCAGTGAATCGCATGAGACTCCAGATCCAGCTCCCAACTGCCAAGACGGGTCATGCGTTCCGCGTTTTCAAACAGGCTAGTGGCTCTCCGGGCCGATTCCTCCGCGAGTTTTCGGTCGTTGATGTTTTCCGCCATCGCCAGGCCGTAAAGAGGCTGGCCGTTCTCGTCGCGAATGAGCGAGGCCGTCAGCATGGCCCACACCTGCTGCCCATCCTTCCTGACGTACTTCTTTTCCGTCTTGTAACAGGGTATTTCTCCAGTGAAAAGGCGTTGCGCCATGCCTCGGCTGGTTTCAAGGTCATCTGGATGAGTGATGGTGTCCCCATCCATTCCCAACAACTCGTCCTCGCTGTAGCCCAGGAAATCGCACAGCGACTGATTCACTTCGATGATCTTTCGATCCATGTCGACCAGTGCCATCGCCAGTGGGCCCTCATCGAACACACGCCTGAAACGCTCTTCGCCCTGCCTTCGCTTGGCCTTCTGGTGCTGCAGTTCCTCGTGGGTCTTTCCCAGGTCTTCTTCTGCGCGCTTCTGCGCGGAGATGTCTTCGGCCATCCCAAGTCCGTACAAGGGCTTGCCGTCCCCATCTCGTACCACTGTCCCCGTTACGCGCGCCGACACCACACGGCCATCCTTACGAACGTATCTTTTTTCGCCCTGGAAGGATGGGATCTCATCGTTGGCGAGCTGTTCCGTCCATTTGGCGTCGATCCGAACGTCGTCCGGATGGGTGAAGTCGGACGTCTTCTTGCCCGTCAGTTCCGCCTGTGTGTATCCGAGCATGGTGCAGAGGGCGTTGTTGGCCTTCAAGACCCGGGAGTTCAGGTCTACCAGTGCCATTCCGATCGGTCCCTGGTGGAAAACTCGTTCGAACCGTTGTTCGTCTTCGAATTGCCTGGTGATCTGTTCTTCGAACTCGCCGGTCGTTTTCTTGAGATCCTCTTCCGCCCGCTTTTGATCCGTGATATCCCGCGCCGTTCCCATGATCCGTTTCAGACGTTCCTGGGCGTCGAACAGCGGTACCAGGGTGCCTCTGCCCCAGTGTCGCCCGTCGGGGCAGTCGATGAAGTTCTCGAACTCGACAACCGAGCGCGTCTGGGCGCATCGCCGGAGCGCATCCTGGCGGCGGTCTGCGAAACCGGGATCCAGAACGTCCTCGAGTCGGCGTCCTTCGACCTGGTCCTGCTTGAGGCCGATGACGCGTTCTTCCGATTCGTTCACCGCGAAGAACCGGAACTTGCGTTCCTCGTCGACGTCGATCAGATAGACCGGCGTCTGGATCAAGTTGATGGTGGATCGGACTGCTGCGCGATCATCGCCCACGAGGAGAGTAATTTCTTTGCTCATCGCTGGCCGGTGCCTCCGATGCCGAACCGAAAAAATCTGGGAGTAAGGAAGATCCGCCAGCCAAGGACAATCAGCGCGTGGAGCAGGATAACAACGTGTGGTCAGAATTGTTCGGGGCCTCTCGCCCCTATTCCTAGTGTGGTATTTCTATCCCGAAAGCTCCTCAGGTAGGACTCGAACCTACAACCCTCCGGTTAACAGCCGGATGCTCTACCAATTGAGCTACTGAGGATCAACGGCAATCAACACAAGCGTTTGGCCGTCAGATGGACAAGCGCTAAGACTATCAAAGGGGCATGGAAAGTTCAATCGGGGTCGGGGAGGGATGGGGAGAGAGTCCGGGGTCCGGAGTCCGAGGTCCCAGGTCCAAAGTCCAAGGTCGAGGGTCCGAGCTCGTTGCTGCTCGCTGCCCGCTACCCGCTGCTCGCTACCCGCCGCTCGCTGCCCGCTACCAGCTGCCCGCTACCTGCTCGAATGCTATACTGCGCCCTTCACAAGGGAGGAGAGAGTGGCACCAAGGAGTGCGGCTGCAGTCATCCTGTATCGTGAGAGTCCGGAACTCGAAGTCTTCTGGGTCCGGCGTTCCAGGAAAATGATGTTCATGGGCGCTCACTTTGCGTTTCCCGGTGGGCAGGTTGAACGCGGTGAGGAAATAGTCGATTGTGCGGTACGGGAGCTCGCCGAGGAACTTGGTGTGCGTGTCGATTCCGGCGAGTTGATGTCGGCAGGGCGGTGGGTCACCCCGGTCTTCAACCCGCGCCGTTTCGATACGTGTTTTTTTCTTGCCCGGTGTCCGGACGGGCAGGAGCCTCGATGCGACACTCCGGAGCTGGACTTTGGAGAATGGATACGCCCGGTCGCCGCTATGGCAAGATGGGGGGAAGGTTCCATCATGATGGCGCCCCCGATCGGTCACGCCCTGGCGACCCTTACCGATGGGCTCGACGACATTCAGTCTCGCATTACCGTCGATCCACGGGCAAGGGGCGCCAACATCCCTGTCTTCGAGTTCCGAAAGGGTATTGTCGTGGTTCCGGTCCGCACACCGACCCTGCCCCCGGCGACTCACACGAACTGTTGCATCGTCGGCGGAGACGAGTTGATCGTCATCGACCCTGCGTCGCCGTACCCCGAAGAGCAGGAAAGGCTCGATGGCGTGCTCGAAAGAATGACGTCGGGTGGGCGCCGAATCCGCGAGGTCTGGCTGACGCATCGGCACAGCGATCACATCGGCGGTGCAAATCATCTCGGTGAGCGCTGGGGCGTACCGATTGCTGCACACGAAATCACCGCGAAGGAGATCGCCGGCAACGTTAAAATCGACCGGTTTCTCTCTGATGGAGACGTTGTCGATCTTTCCGGAGATCCTGGCTGGAGCCTCCGGGTCGTTCATACGCCTGGCCACGCACGGGGCCATGTCTGCATCTTCGAGGAGCGGTGTGGCTCGCTGATAACCGGAGACATGATGGCCGGTGTCGGCACGATCGTCATCGATCCTCCGGAAGGACACATGGGGACGTACCTCGATTCGCTACGGCGTATGGAAGAACTCGAGCCCAGTGTGTTGTTCTTTGCACACGGTCCGGCCAGCGCTACGGCACCGGAAAAACTTCGGGAATACATCGATCATCGGATCGAGAGGGAAACCAACATCTTCAAGGCGTGGCGAAGCGGCAAGACGACGCCGGACGAGATCGTTCCCGAGGTCTATACGGACGTTCATCCGAAGATGTGGGGCCTGGCGGAGCGTTCAGTTTCCGCACACCTGGAGAAGCTTCAGGAAGAGGGCCGCATCTGATGAGTAGCTTTTAGCCAGGAGCTAAGAGCTACCACCTCATCATCGTAGTGTGACCACCGTCGAGCCACGATCGGGCAGGTCGTGGAACTCTTTTACGTCGGGATGCTTTCGGAGGATCGAGTGCACGATCTCCCGCTGCACGCCCACTCCCTTGCCGTGGATGATCCGCACTTCCCTCAGGCCTCTCTGCGCTACCTGGTATAGATATTCTTCCACGACGATGTGCACCTCCTTCGGTTGGAAGGTGTGAAGGTCGATCGAGTCTTCAATGGGGAGCTCGTGCATGCTCCAATCCTATTCGATCTTCTTCCCTGACTCGGTGTGCTCGAGCAGGTCTCCCGGCTGGCAACCCAACTCCCGGCAGATAGCTTCGAGCGTCGAGAACCGGATCGCACGAGCTTTGTTTGTCTTCAGGATCGACAAGTTGGCGATCGTTATGCCGATCCGGTCCGCAAGTTCGGTCAGTGAGACTCTTTGTTCCAGCATGACGCGGTCGAGGTTGACGTTGATGGCCATCGCTGTACCTCAAACCGTCAGCGACTGGTCTTCTTCCAATTGTGTCCCGGAGCGGAAGACCTCGGCGATGACCAATATTACGAAGCCGTGGATGATCGCGATGCCGTTGAAGTCAAGCGAGGCCCCGAAATAAATCTGTTCGGATTCGAAGCGCGACGCCGCGTAGTAGGTCCAGAAAGCGATTGCAATCGCCCGAAAGAACTCACCGAAGATCATGACGAACCCGACCCAGCGAATTCTCCGCGCGTTTTCGGGCACGAACGGTGTTCCGTCCCGCAGTGTCCGAAACACCTGACGTAGTTGCCAGAGAGCCAGCATGGCAAACGTCAGAAGCCCGGCCACGATCATCAGGTTCGTGAAGAGAAACCCACCGCTCTCGAGGGGGAAGCTCAGGAAGGCCCGGATGTCGTCGATGACGGCTCCCTGAACTCCCAGCGCCGGGGATCCTACCTCGTATGCCTCACTCTCCAGCTCAAAGGTGATCGGAATTCGGATGTTGCCCGGTAGCCCGCCCCAGATTGACGTGTACAGGATCATCAAGCCGGCCAGCCCCAGCCCTGCCGCCACCAGGTACCAGGCGACATCGAGAAGTATCTTGACGACCGATGAGATCGAAGACTTTCCCATCGCTTTCATGTGCGTCCCTCCACAAGAATCTAAACATTGATAAACGATAAAGAATTATTGAAAAACAGTCAATATATCTATTGATAAACGATAATTCCAATTAGGGATCGGGCTGATGAAGCGCGCTTCGTGTAAGATCACACGATTGCCATGAAGTTCTATTTTCGGACATATGGTTGCCAGATGAACGTCGCCGACTCCCACGAGATGGGGCGCCACCTGGCTGATCGGGGACTGGAACCCACCAACGATCCGGACGAAGCATCGATCTATCTGATGAATACCTGCACTGTCCGGCAGCATGCCGAGGACCGTGCCCTTTCAGAAATCGGCCGGCTGCGGCGTTGGAAAATGGAGAGGCCGGAACGCAAAGTGGTCATCACAGGGTGCGCGGCCGAGCGCACGAAGGAATTTCTGGAAGACCGCTTTCCACACATCGACCTGGTCGTCGGGGCGAAATCGATTGACGACTTCGGCGGGGTTGTGGACAGGCTTCTTGATCGCCGCGAAACAGATGAAAACCTGGAGTACGCGGTAGGGTCGGTGAACGACAAAGTTTCGACGTTTGTCACGATCATGCGCGGCTGCAACTATGCCTGCACATACTGCATAGTGCCGCAGGTTCGTGGGCGGGAAAGCTACAGGTCCGTGGACGAGATCCTGGCCGAGGTTCGGTTGCGCGTCGAGGAAGGGGCTTCGGATATCACGTTGCTTGGCCAGACCGTCAACTCCTACCATCGGGACGGTTCCAGCGGGCGGGACACGGATTTCGCAGATCTGCTCGAGCGTGTCGCATCGATCGATGGCGTCGGCCGAGTCCGGTTCATCAGCCCGCATCCATACTACATGACGGATCGCGTGATAGAGGCCATGACGTCTTTGCCCGCGGTCTGTGAAGGCTTGCATCTGCCGGTACAATCCGGCTCAAACTCGATCCTCAAGTCCATGCTTCGCAACTACACCCGCGAACACTACGTCGAGCTGGTCGGAAAGCTCCGAAGCGCGATGTCCACCATCGCCATCGCGACCGACCTGATCGTCGGATTCCCTGGAGAGACTGAAGAAGACTTTCGAGGGACGCTGTCGCTGATCGAGGAAGTAGGGTTCGACTGGGGCTTCGTCTTCAAGTACTCGGAACGCGAGGGAACGTCTGCGGCCGGATTGGAATCCCTCCCCATCGAAGTGATCGAGGAACGCCACCAACGATGTCTGGCACTGGTGGACCGGATTGGAATCGAACGTCGCGGGCGACTGATGGGTACCGAACAGGAAGTGCTCATCGAAGAAGCAGGTCTTGGACGAACGCGTTCGAATTACAAGATGCAGGTGGAAGGGAATACGAAGCCTGGCGACACGGTGCGTGCCCGAGTGACGAACGCGGAGCGGGCGACTCTGCGGGGAATTGTTTGCTAGCTGTTTGATAATGGCTTCCACTGGGCAAGGAGCACTCCTCCCAACCGAAACGTTCTTAGACGCAGAGACGCAGAGAAGATTATTTCTTTGGATCGGGTTTCGTGAATTCTCGCGATGACTCCGGATGAGTCTGAGATGTATAGAAAGAAAACTCTGCGTCTTTGCGCCTCTGGTGCGCCAGGCAAAGCTTGGGCATTCTAGCTGA
>CAZOZZ010000015.1:0-41773 GCA_964584435.1 uncultured Solibacteraceae bacterium
CCGGTGCGACGAGGGGGGAGGTCGCTCTTCGCGTCCTCCCCTACTCTACCGTTGAGATCCCTCTTCGATCTACCCGTCTACTCTAGCTGATAGTTCGGGGCTTCTTTCGTGATGAAGACATCGTGGACGTGGCTCTCTCTGAGCGAGGCGTCGGTGATCTTCATGAATTTGGTTTTGACTTGCAGATCCGCGATTGAAGCGCAGCCGCAGTAACCCATTCCTGATTTGAGACCGCCGACGAGTTGGGTGACCATTGAGGCCAGGGGGCCTTTGTGTGCGACCCGGCCTTCCACACCCTCGGGGACCAGTTTGTTCGGCTGCGCCTTGTCCTGGGAGTAGCGGTCGCTGCTGCCGGACTGCATTGCGCCGAGAGATCCCATCCCGCGGTATGACTTGTAGGTGCGGCCCTGGTACAGGATCACCTCGCCGGGGCTTTCGTCCGTTCCGGCAAAGAGGGATCCAATCATGATCGTATCCGCACCTGCTGCGATTGCTTTCGTGATGTCTCCGGAAAACTTCACGCCACCGTCTGCGATGAGCGGAATACTGTGTTCCCGGCAAACGCGTGCGCACTCCATGATCGCACTGATTTGCGGAACGCCCACGCCGCTGACGACGCGGGTGGTGCAAATCGATCCGGGTCCGATGCCGACCTTGACGGCGTCGACTCCGGCCTCGATCAGATCGGCTGTGGCCTCGGATGTTGCGACGTTGCCGGCTATCAGGTCCGTTTCCGGAAGGCGCTGCTTTACGGTCTTGATGGCCTCGATCACACGGGAAGAATGGCCGTGCGCGGTGTCGATGACGATCACGTCGACGTGGGCGGCGACCAACTCGATCGCTCGTTCCAGATAATCCCCGGTCGCCCCGATTGCGGCCCCGACTCGCAGCCGCCCGTGTTTGTCCTTGGCCGCAAGTGGGTACTTGATTCTCTTGGTGATGTCCTTGACCGTTATCAGACCCTTCAGTTCTTGATCCTCATCCACAACCAGGAGCTTCTCTATCCGGTGCTTGTGGAGAATGCGCTGGGCCTCGTCGAGAGTCGTTCCTACCGGGACGGTCACGAGGTTCTCCTTGGTCATGACGTCACGAATCGGCAGGTGATAGCGATCTTCGAAGCGGAGGTCCCTGTTGGTCAGAATTCCCACCAGACGCTCATCTTCTGTGATCGGTACCCCGGAGATCTTGTAACGTGCCATCAACTTGACGGCATCCTCGATCTGGTTGTCTGGTGACATCGTGATCGGGTTGACGATCATTCCGCTTTCCGACCGCTTCACCTTGTCGACCTCACCTGCCTGCGTGGCGATCGACATGTTGCGATGAACCATTCCGATGCCGCCCTGTTGCGCTAGGGCTATCGCAAGGTTCGATTCGGTGACCGTATCCATGGCGGCACTGGCGACCGGGATGTTCAATCCAATGCGATTCGTCAGTCTTGTGGTGGTTCCGACTTCGGTGGGCAGGACGTCCGACTTGAGAGGGACGATCAGGACGTCATCAAACGTGTAGGCTTCTTTGAAATTCTTTTCGGTCAAGCTGTTACTCCGCAACATTTCTTGAATTTCTTGCCGCTACCGCACGGGCAAGGATCGTTTCTTCCGATTCTTGGGGAGCCCCTCTTGACGGGTTGCTTGGCTCGGTCTCCTCCCCCCTGATTGTTTGTGATGAACTGTTGCCGCTTGCGGCGTTTCTCGAGTTGCTCCGCCTGCTTGTCCTGCTGGACCGGCTGCAAGAGGAAAAGGAAACGGATTCCGTCGTCCTCGATCCTGTTCATGAGGTCTTCGAAAAGCGTGAACGATTCCTTCTTGTATTCGATCAACGGGTCGCGCTGGCCATAGCCACGAAGGCCGATGCCTTCCTTGAGGTGATCCATCGCAAGCAGATGGTCCTTCCACTGAGCGTCGACGATCTGCAGCATGAGCATCCGTTCATGGAACCGCATCGCTTCGGATCCTATCAGCTCTTCTTTTTCTTCGTACTTACGGTGGATGACCTCTATCAACGCATCTTCGAGTTCCCTGGAGCTGAGGTCGTCCGGGTTGACGTCTTCTTTTGTGTAATCGACGCCGAACTGCCTCAACACGGCCGGGACGAGTCCTTCCAGGTCCCATTCGCTCGGGTGGGTTTCTTCCGCTGCGTGCTGTGACACCAGGGAGCCCATGATGTCGTCGGCGATCGACAAGACGTATTCTCTCTGATCGGCCTCTTCGAGCAGTTGCTTGCGGAGGCTATAGATCGCTTCGCGCTGTTTGTTCATCACGTCGTCGTATTCGAGGACGTGTTTTCGAGCCGAGAAGTTCTGGCCTTCAACTCTCTTCTGAGCACTTTCGATCTGCTTGGAGACCATCTTCGATTCGATCGGAACGCCTTCCTCCATGCCGAGTTTCTGCATGATATTCGAGATTCGATCCGCGGCAAAAATGCGCATCAGGTCGTCTTCGAGCGAGACGAAGAAGCGGGACGAGCCGGGATCGCCCTGCCGACCCGACCGGCCACGCAACTGGTTATCGATCCGCCGGGCTTCGTGTCTCTCGGTTCCGATGATGTGGAGTCCTCCGACGTCTACTACCTCTTCGTGCTCGGCCGCGACTTCGGGCTGCACTGAGGCAAGGACCTCCTTCATCTGTTCCGGAGTAACATCGGCGAGCTCGATCTTCTTCTTTCGCAATCGATCCCTCGCCAGAAACTCCGGATTTCCACCCAACACGATATCGGTGCCGCGACCCGCCATGTTCGTGGCGATCGTGACGGCTCCGCGTCGCCCGGCCTGGGCGACAATCTCGGCTTCTTTCTCGTGATACTTCGCGTTGAGTACCACGTGCGGGATTCCTTTTCGCTTCAGCATTGAGCTGAGCTTCTCCGACTTCTCGATCGTGATCGTACCGACCAGTACTGGTTGCCCGCGTTCGTTGCAGTCCCGAATTTCGTCGACGACGGCGTTGAACTTCTCGCGTTCGGTCCTGTAGATGATGTCCGGACTTTCTACCCGCATCAGCTTGCGGTTGGTCGGCATCACCAGGACAGCGAGGTTATAGATCTTGAGAAACTCCTCGGCTTCGGTTTCGGCCGTTCCGGTCATCCCGGCCAGCTTGGTATACATCCGGAAATAGTTCTGGAAAGTGATCGATGCCAGGGTCTGGTTTTCCTGCTGAATCTTCAGACCTTCTTTCGCTTCGACCGCCTGGTGGAGGCCATCGCTCCAACGACGTCCCGGCATCAAGCGTCCGGTGAACTCGTCGACGATCTGCACCTCGCCGTCCTTGACGACGTACTCGGAGTCGCGCTTGAACAGCGTGTGCGCCTTCAGGCTCTGGTTGATGTGATGGAGGATCTCCATGTTGGAGGGATCGTAGAGGTTTTCAACCGAGAGCAGACTTTCGCCATGCGCAATTCCTTCTTCAGTCAGGGTTGCGGTGCGGTGTTTCTCATCGACCTGGTAGTCGATGTCGCGGCGCAGGCGCGGGACGATCTTGTTGATCCGGCTGTACTTGTCGGTAGCCTCGTCGCTGGGGCCTGAAATAATCAGAGGGGTTCGTGCTTCATCGACCAGGATGGAGTCAACCTCGTCGACGATCGCGAAGTTGTGGCCCCGCTGGACCAAATGGGACGCTTCGAACTTCATGTTGTCCCGCAGGTAGTCGAACCCGAACTCGTTGTTGGTACCGTAGGAGATGTCGGCGGCGTAGGCGGCCCGCCGTTCCAATTCCTCAACGCCGTGACGTACGACTCCGACGTCAAGGCCGAGGAATCTGTATATCTGACCCATCCATTCCGAGTCGCGCCGGGCGAGGTAGTCGTTGACCGTTACGACGTGAACGCCTTTTCCGCCAAGCCCGTTGAGGTAGGCGGGCAATGTCGCCACAAGGGTCTTGCCCTCGCCGGTCTTCATTTCCGCGATCCGACCCAGGTGGAGTGCGTACCCGCCGACGAGCTGGACATCGAAATGTCGCATGTTCAGGACACGTTTGCCCGTTTCACGCACCACCGCGAACGCCTCGGCCACGAGATCGTCAATGGAAGCGCCTTGATCGATCCTCTCTCTGAATTCGTTGGTCTTGCTACGGAGTTGTTCGTCGGTAAGGCTCGCGACCGTCGATTCCAGAGCGTTGACCGACGCGACAATCGGCTGCAGCTTCTTCAGTTCCCGATCGTTCTTGGTTCCGACGATTTTCTTGACGATGTCGAGCATTCTAGAATCTTAACAGGTTGCGGCATTCCATTTTAGCGTCGGGCCCACCGTCCCCCCGCTGGAATCCAGATTAATGAGAGCCACTACGTTTGAGCATTGCGTGGGATTTCGGGAACTAGTACGCCGGGACGGTCCCCCCACGCCGGGAGCTTGCTGGTGTAAATTTGCGCTACTGGAACTCTCACACTTCGAAAAAACTGATGGCCGTGGAAATTCAGATCGGTTCAGGGAGCGAAACAGAAGGAAGCGTGAGTCGGGGCGTTCGATCGAGCGTGGGTCAGGAGTTTGATGGGGGGAGTTACAACTGGTCTTAATCGGCAATCGCTATCGGGCTACGTGGTAGATAGTTTCTAGGGTTCAGAGTTCTGTCGTTCAATCGGACTTCATAGTGCAAGTGGGGGCCCGTGCTCCGGCCGGTGCTACCGACATAGCCGATGATGTCTCCCTTCTGCACCTGGTCGCCCACCTGTACCTCGAAACGGGAAAGATGACCGAATCGTGTCGTAATCCCACCACCATGATCGAGGACGATCAGGTTTCCGTAGGCGGACTTTCGCCGGGCGTACAGGACCCGTGCGTTTGCCGGCGTGCGAACCACCGTTCCGTACAGGCCACCGATGTCCAGGCCTTGATGCATTTCAGACTTGCCGGTAAACGGGTCTCTTCGTCTTCCGTACGAACTCCGGACCGGACCGGCGACTGGCCACATGGACGGTGTCAGCATCAGTTTGTCGGCCCTGGTTTCGGCGATCTGTTCGACGAAACGAAGTTGAAATTCCAGTTCTGCTGCGCGATCCCGAACCAGGTCGATGTTTTCACGCACGTTCAGGCTGGAGATCATGGCTACCGTCGGGTAGTCCTCAAGCGCCCCTCCGACGCCGCCGCCGTCGAGCAGGCCGAAGCGTTTGTTCCAGGTGTCGCTTTGCATCATCTCCTGGATCTTGTCGGAGAGATCTTCAAGAAGTTGTATCTTCGTATTGAGCTGGCGTGTGGAAACTTCGAGGTTCCTGTTGTTCACCTTGAGTGCGGTGTTCTCGGCCGCGAGTTGACTGTAGTCCGCGGTCTTGAGCGCCATTCGGGCGTAGTTGAAACCGAGTCCAATGATCGTGAAGAATCCGATTAGAACAAGGAACGAAAGGGTGTAGAGAAGTGCCAGGGGGATACGTACTTTGTGGAGTCCTGAACTTGCGTTCGGTACGATGATCAGTGTGTAAAAATTCTTTTCCATCGACCTGAAGTCAGAGGACCATCACAGATAGTACGCCCAAAAATCCGCGGCGCTTTCTATTCGCCTGATTTCGAAGGACTTGCAAGAAAAACGAATCGTAACAAATGCAGTTTAAGCTGGTCAAGTTAAAACTTTCCCTGGTGGGTCCTATAGTGGTGATTCTGATGGCCCTCGGCTCGTTCGTCGGCTCCTGGGCCGGTTGGTTCCCAGCGCGGTTTGTAGAAGATTGGTTTGCCACCGGTTTGTTCCCCTGGGTGTCAGCCGGCATGGCCGTGGTCGCTGATGCCGTCGGGTTTTCCTGGCTCGATTTCGTCATTCTTCTCGCCTTCCCTTTATTGATCTACCTCGTCTACCGCAGAAGGTTACTTGCCGTCGCAGGCATCGTAGCCGGCGGCTATCTGTTTTTCTTCTGGACCTGGGGGCTCAATTACCATCGCCAGCCGCTGACCTCGAAATTAGAGTTCGGGGCCGATCAGGTTTCGCTGGAATCGGTTGAAACTTTTGCGCGGGACGTTGCCGCTCGTTTGAACCGTCTCTACGGGGAAAGGGATTCGTCAGACTACGACGAGAAACGCGTCAGCGGGATCGTCAACGGTCGGGTCCGGTACGTGGTCGAGGAGTTGGACGGGACATCCTGGGAGGCCGGTGGCCGCGTTAAGACTTCCCGGGTCCTCAACCCGTTTTTCAAGGCCTCAGGCGTTGAAGGCATGTTCAACCCGTTCGGTCACGAGGCCCTCGTAACGGGTGGCCTGCTGCCGTTTGAACTCCCGGTGGTCCTGGCCCACGAAATCGCTCACGTGCGGGGCTATCCCAACGAAGGCGATGCAAACTTCATCGCGTTGATGGCCAGCGTCAATTCGAATGATGCTGTCTTCGTCTACAGCGGGTGGTTGTACTTGTGGGCATACCTCCGGTCAGAGGAATTGGACCAGCTTCTCGATGAGGGTCCCCGGAAGGACCTGACCGCGATGTTCTTGCGGCGTCGTCTGAACCGGGTGGAATGGATCAGCCGGGCACAGACCCGAACCCTGGATGTTTTTCTCAAGGCGAATCGGGTGGAAGGGGGCGTGCGCAGCTACGCCCGGATCGTCACGCTGGCAGTCGGAACCCGTGATTCATGGGACCGGTTTAAGGAAGGAAACCCTTAGTCCGATTCTGCCGCTGCGGGTAATACTTGATCACGCCTGACGCTGCACAGCACGATTCACCAGACAATCGGATTTCAACACGAAGACACGAAGAACACGGAGAAAATCACAATCTTCTTCGTGTGCCTCCGTTCACTTCGTTTCTTCGTGTTGAAAAGAGAACTGTATCGCCTGCAAGGAATCTACAGGTCAGGCCAACGTTCTTCTACCAGAACCGGCGTTCGACATAACCATACAGGTTGTTGACGCCGTCGGTGATGTCTCGTCCGTAGAGGACCGTGAACGAGCCGGTGGGTGTTTCAAATCGAAGGCCTGCTCCGACGTCGTTGAGCCATTCGCCCTGCCGAAAGATGCGATTTCTGTCGAACACTTTGGCTCGATCGTAAAAGCCCATGGCCTTGACCATGATGTAGGGGATGCTGAGGGTGTTGAACATTGGAATGGTGGCCAGACGCCGTTCGATGTCCGTGTTGATCAGGACGAAGTCCGTTCCCATCGGAGCCCGGCCATAACGGCCCTCATCCGAGGCCACGTGGCCCCGCAACGGAAGCTCGGATCCACGGCCGATGCCCAGGAGAAAATAGCTGTCGACGGGAATGTCGCCTCTGGACGTACCGCCTGTAGCGGAGAAATTGAAGCTGGTGTCCGACGCCTCGTCCAATATGTATCGGTTGGCAACCTGGACGGAACCCCCGCTGAAGTCCAAATCACCCAGGACGGAGGAACGAGCCAGAAAAGCTTCGAAAAGTAGTTGGTTCTTGTAGCGTCCGTCCAGTGGGCGAACCCTGGATTCGATGCGGAAAGTCCCCGAGTTTCGCGAGTCCATTGCCAGAGCCGCGATGTTGCCCCTGGCGGTTCTGTTTCTGTATTCGAAGCTGGCGTCGAGTTCGAAGCGATAATCGGGAACGACCTGGACGCCAATGCGGACGGAATTGGCCTTGTAGTCGAAGCGGGAGTCGGTTCGAAATTCGTCACGAATCGACTGTGCCAGGTCCCAGTGTTCGGAGCGCCAGGTGTTGGTGATGTGGAGCACCGGCAAGCCGGGGACAGGCAGCGGTATCAGAAGTTGCCCCCGCGCCCGCCGGCGATCTTCGTCCCAGCGGTAACTGGATTTCAAGCTGACTCCCGACTGCCCTATATCCCACAGATCCAGATAACTCGTTTCGACCGCCAGGCCTCGAAACAGGCCGAACAGAATGTTCGCCCGGGCATTCGTGCGGGGGGACGTTCTGACAATGGCGTTGTACAGGTCGGGTTCGGGTGACGGCTCCAGCTCGAGCGCTACGTTCGAAAACAGCTTGCTTCCGAACAGACGAGCTTCTGTGGTCTTCCATTCGTCGTATCCCAGGATGTCGCCCGAGCCGAACGTCAGAGCTCTCGACACCTCCCAGTTTGCGAAACCCGGCGAAAAATTCTGGAAAATCTCGTCGATTTCGGGCCGACCGACCTCGTTCCATAGATCGAGTGCATCTTCCACCTCACCTTCCGACAGGTCCAGAGACGCCAGAAGATCTGCAGCATAATCGTCGTTGGGCGCGATCCGTAACGCTTCCCTCAACACGTTTCTGGCGAGGTCGATGTCACTGCTGGCGAGATGCACGCCCGCCGTTTCATTGAGGAACCTGGGATCGTCCGGGTAACGCCGGGAAGCTTCGGCGAACAGTTCCAACGCGCGATCGTATTGTTTCAGGTTGGCGTGGGCCAGGCCGAGGTAGAGATATGTGTCCGGCGTGGGGTTCGCCTCCAGTGCCCCGGTCAGAATCTCGACCGCCCGCAGGTGGTCTCCGTCTGCCATTGCCTGTCGTCCCTCACCGACTTGCGCCATCCCGGAGTGTGGGGAGAATGTGAGGACGACTATA
Organism: uncultured Solibacteraceae bacterium; assembly: GCA_964584435.1. Classification (GTDB taxonomy): domain Bacteria; phylum Acidobacteriota; class Terriglobia; order 20CM-2-55-15; family 20CM-2-55-15; genus CAZOZZ01. The sequence goes on from CAZOZZ010000015.1 coordinate 8,428, forward strand.
GTCAGAAGCATGATCACGGTGCGTGTGTGGTGACCATGTCTCAATCGGGCATTCGAAATCGAGGGTTCGATGATCATCTTCCTCTCATCATATCTGACTGTGAAGAATCGTGGCTGTTATCAACAATCCAATTGATTATAATTTCTCAATGAAACACTTCTGTGCATTTCTTCTTCTGTTGTTCACGGTGTCGTCGTCGGCTCATGCAGCGGACTTCACCCTGTTCGGGGGGTTTCACCTGCCCGGCAAACTCACCCTGGGTCGGGCCCTGAACGCGGGTACGCCCGATCTCGAGGTGTTGACCGATCCGAAGAACTTCGGCGTTTTCGGCGCCCGCCTGTTCCGATCGACCGCGCCTTTCGGTGCAGAGTACACAGTAGCTTACAGCCCGAAGTTTCTCGACAGCAACTCCAATGCTCTGATCTATAACGTGAACCTTCGTGCCAACCTTCCCACCCCTGTGATCGGACCCTACGTGACTGCGGGACTCGGGGGCATTCGCGCAGGTGGCAGCGGGCCGGGAGCCTTTGGCAATAAGTTTGCGTTCAACTACGGAGGCGGCCTCAAGATCACATTGGTAGGGCCAGTGGGTCTTCGCTTCGACGTCCGTGGATATTCGGTGCGGAGCGTGGAGGATCAGACGCTGAATCTGGTCGAAGCGAGTGTCGGGCTGTCCTATTCGTTCTAGCAGTCTTCTCTCCTGTTCCTGGCCGTCTAACAGACCATGACAAGAACATCTCGGTTTGCCGGATGCGTGACCCTTTTCCTGGTTTCGCTGCTGTCGCTCTCGGCGGTTTCAGTCGATCGTATCAAGTCGACCGTCGAGTGGCTTTCCGATCCCGCCCTGGACGGCCGGAAATCTCAGAGTCCCGGCGCGAGCGCCACGGCCGACTACCTCTACGAACGGTTCACGGAACTTGGCCTTTCGGCCGAACTGCAGGACATCGGCCCCGGCCGGAGGAATGTCGTCGCCAGATGGGGCACGGCCGCAGCTCACGTCGTCATCGGTGCCCACTATGACGGCCAGGGATTCGGATATCGTTCGGCGAGCGACAACGCCGCCGGTGTTGCCGTCATGTTGGAGCTCGCGCGCGAACTCCGTGACGTGGAACTTCCAGTCTCACTTGTGTTCATCGCGTTCGACGACGAGGAGCGGGGCCTGAACGGGTCGCGCTATTACACCCGGAGTCCCGTTTATCCGCTCGAGGAAGCCAGGGCCGTCATAATCATGGACACAATGGGGCGAAGCTTCGTTGATCTCGAACGCTGGACGCTGGTTGTTTTCGGCACCGAATTTTCGCCCGAGCTGGCTTCGATCGTGGAGCGGCGTCGGACACCCGAGATGCTCCTGCTCGGAACGGACCTGCTCGGCCCACGTAGCGATTTTGCCCCCTTCGCGGCGAATCAGGTGCCGTACCTGTTCTTTACCAACGCCACGCACAAGGATTACCATGGCGGCGGAGACATTCCCGAGCGGCTGCGTTATGACCGGCTGCAGGCAGACGCCGAGACGATCAAACAGGTCGTGGTCGATGTCGCCTCCACCGGGAACGCGCCCACCTATCTTGATGCACCTGTCTACCCGGAAGCAGAGTACGATCAACTCAGCTCTTTCCTGGATGAGATCGAAAACGAACATGACGACTTGTCTCCGGCCTATACGGTCATGTTCGCCGATCTACGGGAACGTCTCGAGGCCGATCCTACGAGGGAGAACCTGGCCCTGGCTATTACGATCATGCTGTCGGCAGCAACGCCGAGGGTGTCGTCGTTTGCATTGTCTTACCTGATCGGCCCTCTATACGAGTCCGAAGGAAAGCGTGACATCGCCGTGGCGGTATACACGGAAGCCATCAAATGGACACCCAACCCATTCGCTCGGAAATCTCTCGAAGAGAAGATACAATCGCTGAAGCGTTAAAGACAGTGGTCAGTGGTTAGTTGCCGGAACCCGAGTCTGGTCGCTCTTCCCTGATCCCGTCCGAAGTCCGTGGTCCGGAGTCCGTGGTCCGAGCCGGGGCTACAAGGTTCGATTTGCCGTTGCTGGTTGCCGGCTGGCAACTGACCACTTCCCTAAAGGAGCCCCCATGAAGACCCGCATGTTTGTCCTGATTCTATCCGCTTTGTTTCTGGTCGGTTTCCAGGGAGCAGACAGGGCACCGGAGAACGACTCGATCCTTGAATCCGATCTTCGGGCCGACCTGTTCTTTCTGGCTTCCGACGCGATGAACGGTCGTCGAACCGACACGCCCGAGAATCGTCTGGCGGCTGAGTACGTGGCGTCCCGATTCCGCCGTATGGGGCTCGAGCCTGCATCGGGTTCATCGTTCTTCCACAACTACAACCTGATGACGTCGACTCTCGGAGAGGACAACCTGCTTCAGGTCCTCGAAGGGGAGAACGCCATTCAACGTCTGCGGCCGGGTCAGGACTACTACCCTCTGAATTTCAGTGGAAGCGGAAGGGTGCGGGGATCGGTTGTGTTCGCCGGTTTCGGGATCGTCGCGCCGGAACATTCCTATGACGATTTCAGGGGTGATGCGGTTCGCGGGAAGATCGTTCTGGTTGTTGATCACGAGCCCGGAGAGCGGGATCCGGACAGTCCTTTTGACGGGGTCGTCCGTGCCGAGGCTTCGAACTCTCTTCGAAAGGCGCTTTCCGCTCAAGCGAATGGGGCGCTGGCCGTTCTCTTCGTACAGGACGTTCATAACCACAACGGGGGAAACTTCACCGCCACCAACTATTGGCGCGAGCGCCGTTTTCCGCGCTACACGCTCGCCGAGTGGATGGAGAGCGTTCGGATACCGGCTGCCCAGATCTCACCTGCTCTCGCCGAACAACTGCTTCGCGGCAGCGGGCGGACGCTGGAGGAGTTATCGGCTGCGTCCGAGAGTGATGCCGGCATCTCACCGGTAGCGATCGAGGGACCCGAAGTCGAACTGACGACGTCCATCAATCGCCAGCCGATTCCGGACCGCAACGTGATCGGGATGCTCGAAGGTTCCGATCCGGACATGAAAGACGAGTTCGTGATCATTTGCGCCCACTATGACCACGATGGTGCCGACGGTACCCGCGTTTTCGCCGGGGCCGACGATGACGGTTCGGGCACTGTTGGGCTGATCGAGATCGCCGAAGCGTATGCCGCTGCCGCGCGTGCCGGCCAGCGGCCGAAGCGCAGCATCCTGTTTGCCGCGTGGAACTCCGAAGAACGCGGCTTGCTGGGTGCATGGGCGTACACCTTGAGACCGTCCGTACCGCTCGATCAGACTGTGGCCGTTCTGAACATGGACATGATCGGTCGGAACGAGGAGGTTCCCGTCGGAGGAGGTGGTCGATTCCGAGGCCTTGAAGTACAGACTGCAGAGTCGAATGCCAACGCCATCAACATCCTCGGCACCACCTTCAGCGACGACATGAAGCAACTCGTCGAGCAGGCGAATCGCGGTATCGGCCTGGAGTTGAAGATGACCTACGACAACAACGCCTCAAACTTGATGCGTCGAAGCGACCAGTGGCCGTTCCTCCAGAACGGCGTGCCCGCCCTTTTCTTTCACACCGGTCTTCATCCGGACTACCACACGCCGAACGATACTCCCGAGAAGATCAACTATTCCAAGATGGAAAAGATCGTCCGGGTCGTTCACCAGATGAGCTGGGACCTGGCGCAACAAGGACCGCGCCCCGAAATGATCAAGGGTCCGGTTCGTTCGAATCAGTAGGCCTGAAGATTCTTAGACGCAGAGGTGTTTGTCTGGCTTGCCGGTTGATTTCACCGGAGCCTGCTCCAGTCCGAAGTACGAGACATTTCGGGTTCAACACGGAGACACGGAGAACACGAAGGAAAGAAGGATAGACATTCTTCTTCGGGTGCCTCCGTGGACTTCGTTTTCTCCGTGTTGACAAACTCTATCGCCCACCCGAAGGTCTGTGCGTCGATGGACTTTTGCCCCAACCTTTTTCAGTAATCTGCATGAATTGAATGATTTAAGTAATCGATTCAATCAAGCGCTTGAATCATGTGGGTGGGTTTTGCTACCCTCAACCTATGACAGATACCAAAGAACAGATTCTCGACGCAGCCGAGTGTTTGTTCGCGGAGCACGGAATCAAGGCGGTCGCCCTCCGGCAGATCATCACTGAAGCCGGCGTGAACTCCGCGGCTATCCACTATCATTTTGGCTCCAAAGAGAAACTTGTGAGGGCCGTTTTTGCCAGGCGGATCGAACCTTTGAATCGGGAACGTCTGGACCTTCTCGACGAGTCTGAAGATCGCGCTGGCGATGGACCGCTGCCGATCGAAGACATCATGTACGCTCTGGTGGCCCCCGCCTTTCGACTACGAGGCAGCGAGGAGGGTGTTCGGTTTATGCGCCTGGTCGGCCGCATTTCGTCTGAAACGGGGTATATGGAGGTGCTCTTCAATGAGTTCTTTCAGACTCTTTACCGGCGAACTACCTCCGCCTGTCGGAAGGCGCTGCCGCATCTCCCGGAACGGGACCGTTCCTGGCGTTTTCACATGGCGGTCGGCGTCATGATGCACATCCTGCGAGAGCACGAATTGATTTGTCGCGCCACCGATGGCTTGTGCGACAGCTCCGATGTCGAAGGTTCTATCCAACAGATCGTTCACTTCATGGCGGCCGGTATGAAAGCTCCGGCTCTCGAAACAGAGGGCAGGGAAGAAGTACTCGTGCCGTCGGCGAGGGAACAAGCGTGAAACGTTGGGCCGGAACCGTTGTCTTGTTGAGTACCGTGGTGCTGGCGGGTTGCGCCCGGCACTTGCCGCCTCCCGAGCATACATTCAGGGTGATTGCGCCGGATCAGTGGAGCGGTGGGGAACTGACTCCCGTACCGTCCGGGACGGACTGGTGGACGTATTTCGGCAACGCGGAGTTGGAACGTCTCATCGAAGAGGCTCTCGAGGGCAATCACGACCTGCTGGCGGCGGCCGCGCGAATCGAGACAGCTCGTGCGGATGCCGTCATCGCCGGAGCTCCGTTGCTGCCCGACACGAACGTGACTGTAAACCGGAGCCAGCAGCGCCAGAATTTCATCGGTTTCCCGATACCCGGGAGCGAGAGCAACGTTCTCAGTACGACCTCCACGAACTACGGCCTGCGAGTGAACGCCAGCTGGGAGCCGGACCTGTGGGGCCGGATTCGATCCGGCGAGAACGCGGCCCTCACCAACACCCGGATTCGCTTCGCCGACCTGGCGGCGGCCCGACTGTCGTTGGGCGGCCAGGTGGCCAAGGTTTGGTTTGGGGCGGTCGAAGCACAGCGGCAACTCGACTTGGCCGAAGCGACTCTGGAGAGCTTTCGGGTTTCGTCCGAGCGCGTCCGAGCCCGATTCCAGGGTGGCCTTCGTCCATCGCTCGATCTGAGGCTGGCCCTGACCGAGGTCGCCCGGGCCCAGGCGGCGCTCGAGCAGCGACTCGAGCAACGAGACCGCGGTGTCCGGCAGCTCGAAGCGTTGATGGGACGATACCCCACCGGCGAATACGCGCTCGGAGCAGACTTGCCCACGCTTGCCGACGTGATTCCTGGGGGATTGCCGGCCGAACTCGTCCACCGACGCCCGGACCTGGTTGCGGCGGAATTGCAACTGGTAGCCGCCGACACGCGGATTGCCCAGGCACAAGCCGACCTTCGGCCGCGCTTCAGCCTCACCTCAGGAACGGGAACGTCGAGCGGCAGCCTGATCGACCTGATCGACAACGATCTGTTCGTTTGGAACTTCGTCGGCAATCTCGTCCAGCCACTGTTCAACAACGGGCGATTGAAAGCTGCGGTGGTTCGCAATGAGAGCCTGGCCGAAGAAGCCGTGGCCAACTATGAGAGCCGTCTGCTCGCTTCTTACAGGGAGGTCGAATCAGCGCTTGGGGCCGAGGACGTCCTGGCACGACGGGAGCGGGCTCTCGAAGAGGCGGTTCTGCAGTCAAGCGCGGCCCGTACACTGGCCGAGCAACGATATCAGGCGGGATTGACCGACATCATCACCGTCTTGTCGGCTCAACGCACTGCCTACAATTCCGAAAGCCAGCTGTTGGGTATTCGGCGTACACGGCTCGACAACCGGGTCGATCTGCATCTTGCGCTTGGAGGGGGGTTCGATACGGGCGACGTCCCTTCAGAGACCGACGAGCGTGGGACTACTTTGAGTGAAGGTGGAAACAAGTGATCAAGCTGATTCTTCGGATCATCCTGCCGATTCTTGTCCTGGCTGGGGCCGGGTACGGTACGGTGACGATCATCCGCAACCGGCCGGTTCCCGAAATCCGTGTCGCCGAAATTGCCCACCCACTGGTGGAGATAATGGAGGCGGAATACTCCAACGTTACCCTTAGCGTGTTTACGGAGGGGACCGTCGCGCCAAGGACCGTGAGCGAGTTGACTCCGGAAGTGGCGGGCCGCGTGGTCGAGGTGGCCGATTCGCTTGTTGTGGGAGGGTTCTTCGAAGAGGGCGACGTGCTGCTCCGGGTCGATTCCCGTGACTACGAACTCGCCGTGACGCGGAGTCGTTCGGCGATTGCCCAGGCGAAACTGCGACTGGAGACCGAGCGTCAGGAAGCCGCCGTCGCAATGGAAGAGTGGGAGTTGCTGGGCACCGGTCGCCCGACACCGCTGGCGATGCGCGAACCGCAGATAGCGGAAGCCCAGGCTGCGCTGGCTTCCGCTGAAGCCGCGCTGCAGCAGGCCGAGTACGACCTGGAGCGGACGGTCGTCGTTGCACCTTTTGCCGGACGAGTTCGGCAGGAACGGATCGATATTGGCCAGTTCGTCGCGCGTGGAAATTCTGTAGCGACGCTCTACTCCGTCGACTCCGCTGAGGTTCGCCTGCCGATTCCCGACTCGGAGCTGGCTTTCTTGAACCTCCCGTTGGCGTACCGTGACATGAGTGCGGCTACCAGTTCAGTCCGAGCCCCCCGGGTGATTCTCCGGTCCCAGTTTGCGGGCCGTCATCACGAGTGGACAGGGCGTGTCGTGCGAACCGAAGGCGAAATCGATCCCCGCACGCGCATGGTGCACGCGATCGCGCGCGTTGAGGATCCATACGCACGCGGGCCCGATCCTCGCCGTCCGCCGCTGGCCGTCGGGATGTTCGTAGAGGCCGAGATAATTGGCCGTCCTTCCGGGCCCGTGATGGTCCTGCCCCGATCGGTGCTCCGGGGAGCGGATCGCGTCTTGATCGTGGATAGCGCCGGTCACGTTCGCTTCAGGCAGGTGGAACTCTTCCGCCTCGAACGCGACCGGATCCTGGTGGAATCCGGAATCGAAGAAGGCGACCGCATCATCGTCTCCCCGCTTGAAAACGCGGTCGATGGGATGCGGGTCGAAGTGCCGGAAATCTCCGAAGAAATCGACCGGCCGGTACAGGAGTGACTTGATGAAGTCCCTGATCGAGTGGTTTGCCAACAACGGTGTAGTTGCCAACCTCCTGATGATGGTCACCATTGTGCTCGGACTGATGGCCATGTCGAGCGTCAACCAGGAAGTCTTTCCTACGTTTGAAGCGGAACTCATTTCGGTCGCTGTTCCCTACCGCGGTGCCGCGCCAGAGGAAGTGGAAGAAGCTGTCAGTGTTCGTGTCGAAGAGGCCATCCAGGGTCTGGAAGGCGTGAAGCGAATGACTTCGACGGCGTCGGAAGGTGCGGGATCGGTCCTGATCGAGGTTGAGACGGGCTACGACATTCGCGAATTGCTGGACGACGTCAAGGCCCGCATCGATGCGATCTCGACCTTCCCGGTGGAGACCGAGAAACCTGTCATACAGGAGTTACTGCCTCGCCTTCAGGTCATCAACGTGTCTTTGTACGGCGACACGGATGAGTTGACCCTGAAACGCCTGGGAGAACAGGTGCGGGACGACCTCACAGCTCTCCCCGAGATCAGTCAGGCGGACCTGAAGAGCATTCGACCGTATGAGATTTCGATTGAGGTTTCCGAAGACGCCCTCAGGCGCCACGGTCTCAGCTTCGATGAAGTCGCGCGGGCGGTCCGTCGCTCGTCGCTGGACATGCCCGGCGGGTCCGTAAAGGCAGATTCCGGCGAGATCCTGCTCCGGACGAAGGGACAGGCCTATGACGGTGAAGAATTCGAGGATCTCACCCTGTTGACGCGTGCGGACGGGAGCCGGCTGCGACTGGCCGACGTGGCCAGGGTTGTGGATGGGTTCGAAGAGACAGACCAATGGTCCCGTTTCGACGGTCAACCGACCGTGATGATCCAAGTTTACAGGGTCGGGGACGAGGACACGCCCGATGTTGCTGCTGCGGTTCATCGCTTTGTCGCCCAGACGCGGCCAACCCTTCCTCCGGGCATCTCAATCGACACCTGGCAAGACAGTTCCGTGATGCTCGGCGAGAGGAGAGACCTGCTGCTGCGTAACGGTAGAAACGGGTTGATCCTGGTGTTTATCGTACTGACGCTGTTTCTGCGGATGCGCCTGGCCATGTGGGTGGCGATCGGCATTCCCGTGGCTTTTCTTGGTGCGTTTGCGACGATGCCCTACACCGGCATCACGATCAACATGATGACGCTGTTTGCGTTCATCCTTGTCCTTGGCATTGTGGTCGATGATGCCATCATCGTTGCCGAACGCATCCATTACCGGCAGGACGAATGTTGTGAGGGGTTGAAAGGCGCCATTCTCGGCACTCAAGAGGTTGCGATCCCCGTCATATTCGGCGTTCTCACGACAATGGTCGCGTTTTCCCCATTCATGATGGTTCCCGGTCTGATCGGCAACTTCACACGTGCCATTCCCCTCATCGTCATCCCTGTCCTTTTCTTTTCGTTGATTGAATCACAGCTCGTTTTGCCCTACCACCTGTCGCACCACAAGGAACGGCCGCGAACCCACAAGAAGAACCTCGTGATGCGCGCTTGGAACGGCTTTTTTGTCGGCTTCGGCCATGCTGTCGACTGGTTCATCAGGAGCGTATACAAGCCGATGCTCGAGCTTGCCCTGGGGTGGCGATACCTGACCGCGGCCCTCGGCATCTCGTCGTTGTTGCTGGCCGCGGGGCTGATACAGGGAGGTGTGGTCGAGTTTGTCTTCTTCCCGCAAATGGATTCAGACAACGTCATGGTCAAGCTCACGATGCCGCAGGAGACACCGTCCGAGGTCACGGCCGCAGCCATCGAGAGGATCGAAAGAACGGCGCTCGAACTGGGAGCCGATCTCGACCGGGAGAACGGTTTTCCTCTGTTTACTCACGTTCTTTCCAGCGTTGGAGAGCAACCGTCGTCCAACGCAGGCCCCGGCAATCCGGGAATAGCCCCGTCGCGCTCCTACCTGGGTGAAGTCAACATCGAACTGGTTTCCGGTGAAGGACGGCCCTATTCGAGCGCACAGATCACGAGCCTGCTGCGGGAACGCCTCGATCCGATTCCCGGAGCGGTCGAACTGGAGATCGTCAGCAACCTGATGGGAGGCGCCGGCAAGCCAATCGACTTCCAGATTGTAGGACCCGATATTGACGAACTGCGAGTCGTGGCGGCCGACATCCGTACGCGACTGGCCGAGTATCCCGGCGTTACCGACATCACCGACTCATTCCGGGGTGGGAAGCCTGAAGTTGAGTTGGCGATCCGGCCAAGCGCGGAATCACTCGGGCTGTCGCTCGAGGACCTGGGCCGCCAGGTGAGGCAGGGGTTCTTCGGCGAGGAGGCCCAACGTATTCAGAGAGGAAGGGATGACGTCCGGGTGATGGTTCGCTACCCGGAAGAAGAACGGCAGTCGCTCGGTTACCTGGACAATATGCGCATCCGGACGCCCGACGGAGGGCAGGTTCCTTTCCTGACCGTAGCTGACGTCGAGTTCGGTCGCGGCTTTTCCAGCATCACCCGTGTCGACCGGCAGCGCGCGATAAACGTGAGTGCCGGAGTGGATGAAGAGATGGCCAACGCAAACGCGATTCTCTTTGATTTCGAGGCGCGTCACATGCCGGAAGTTCTGGCAGATCATCCCGGCGTGACATACAGCCTGGAAGGCGAACAGCGGATGCAGGGCGAGTTCATGGAGGGTCTGCTCCGTGGGTTCTTCATTGCCCTGTTCGTAATATTCGCCCTGATGGCTATCCCGTTCAAGTCTTACTCCCAGCCCTTAATCGTCATGTCTGCTGTACCGTTCGGACTCGTCGGGGCTGTGTTTGGACACGCGATCCTGGGAATGACCATGAACTTCCTGTCGATGATGGGTATGGTCGCCGTCGCTGGTGTTGTCGTCAACGACAGCCTGGTCCTCGTGCATTTCATCAACCGGACCAGGAAGACAAGCGAGTCGCTCACGGCCGCCGTGCGCGATGCAGGCACGGCGCGCTTTCGGCCGATCCTCCTGACTTCACTGACCACAGCCGCGGGCGTCACGCCATTAATGCTCGAGAAGAGTATCCAGGCGCAGTTCCTGATCCCGATGGCCGTCTCCCTGGCGTCCGGCGTCTTGTTCGCGACCCTCATCACGCTGGCTCTGGTCCCGTCGCTGTACCTGATCCTCGAAGACATCAAGAACCTGTTCGGCTTCAAGGGCCACGTTCCCGTCGTCCATGAACCCGCCCTCGAACCCCCGGGATCCGGGGACTGACCTCTGCCTGAACGGCCGACTGTCCAGGTGGTTTTCTGTCAACGCAAAGTCGCAAAGACGCAAAGCCTTTTGTTTTTCCGATCTTGCCGTTTTGGAAGCCAGGTGGGCCACCTGGCCGAAATTCAAGAGACAAAGCCTTGCGTCTTCGCGTTTTTGCGTTGATTCCGAACCTCGCGTGCGTTCACCTGTGGAGGTGGAGCGTTACGGGGGTGTGGTCGGAGGCGTCGGGGTTCTTGCGTTCCTCTCGGTCGATCTCCACGGACTGGATACGGGTCTTGAGGGATGGGTGGACCAGGTGGTGGTCGATCCTGAGGCCGCGGTTGCGTTCGACCGTGCCGGCGCGGTGGCTCCACCAGGTGTAGTGGCCGGCCTCATCGGAGCAGTGACGGAACGCGTCGATGAATCCGGTTTCGAGTAGCGCTTTGAAATGATCCCGTTCAGGGGTGCTGCAGATCAGTTTTTCCCGCCGTAGTCTTGGGTCGTAGACATCTCGATCGTCTGGTGCGACGTTGAAGTCGCCGCTGACGACCAGTCGCTGGTCTCCGGCCTCTCTGAGCATTTCGTTCAAGCGGTCCAGCCATAGGAGCTTCGTCCTGAACTTTTCCGTACCCACGCTCTCACCGTGAGGAACGTAGACGTTGACGACGCGAACGCCGTTGATTGTCGCCGCGATTGAGCGTCTTTCGGTCGTGGGCGGGCCAAGCGGATCCACATCCACGTCCTCCTGGGGAGACAGGGACACGATTGCGACGCCGTTGTAGCTTCGTTGACCTGTGAATGAAACTTCGAAACCCAGCGCTTTGAAACCGATCCACGGGAACACGTCGTCGGTACACTTGGTTTCCTGCAGGCAGACGACGTCGGGGCGTTCCCGTTCAAGCCATGAAAGAACGGAGTCCAGACGACGGCGGATGGAGTTGACGTTCCAGGTAACGATCTTCATCGATCGTCAGGAATATCCTGTATATGGATTTCCTCGCGGACGATCGTCAGCCCGCGCGCCTCGTAGTTCCGAAGGGCGTGGGGATGGTCCAGTGTGCAGGTGTGTACCCAGACGCGTGACGGGCCCATTTCCCAGGCTTTTCGAATGGCTTCGCCAAGGAGACAACCTCCGATGCCTTTGCCAATAAATCGAGGCAGGAGGCCGAAGAAAGCGATTTCGACACTCCGATCCGCTTGCATTTCTAACTCGAAGTACCCTGCCGGTGCGCCGTTCATATAGGCGACCCAGGTCTCAAGCTCTGGCCGGTCGACCCAGCTTTCCCATTTCTCCGGCGTCCAAACGAGTCGGTCGATCCACAGCCACTTCTTGCCCACGACGGCGTAAAGGAAGCGGTTGAATTCGGGTGAAGGTATACCGATCTTTCGGATTTCGAAGCCGTCCGGGATGGTGGACGGCCCGGTCAGTTCGTCCGGGTGTCTCGTCTCCAGGTAGTAGGTAGTGATCTCGATATTCATTTCAGGCTGCTAGATATTCTAGATAAAGCTCGTTGTACAAGCACGCACGCGGATTCTGTCAAGCGTGTTCCAGGATCAGCCCTCCGAGATATGTTCGATGGCTTCGCCCACGACGTCGTAGACATAGTGCAGCTCGTCGGGCTGGATAACGTAGGGCGGCAGAATATATATGATGTTCCCCAGCGGGCGCAGCAGAACGCCGCGGCTGAGGAAGAAATCGTACAACCTGGACTTCATGTCCGACAGATACCCGGCATCGCCCGCTTCCAACTCCATTGCCGCCACGGTACCGATCATCCGGGCATCGCCCACCATCGGGTGTTCTGCCAGTAGAGGCAACCGCTCTCTGTGTATTCTTTCCACCGTGCGGATTCGTTCGAATACCGGTTCGGACTCGAAGACCTCCAGGCTGGCGACGGCCGCGGCGCACCCGATCGGGTTGCCGGCATAAGAATGACCGTGGAACAGCGTGCGCATTCTATCCGGAGCGTGAAAGGGTGCGTAGACCGTGTCGGTACACAGCGTCGCGGCAAATGGCAGGAAGCCTCCCGTCAGCCCTTTCGACAGGCACATGATGTCGGGAACCACTTCCGCCCCGTCGCAGGCAAACATCGAACCGGTACGGCCGAAGCCGGTGAAGACTTCGTCTGCGATCAGAAGAACTCCATGTCGCGTACATAGCTCACGCGTACGTTTGAGGAATTCCGGCGGATGCATGATCATTCCGCCTGCTCCCTGGATCAATGGCTCGACGATCACCGCGGCAACTTCCTGCCCCTTCTCCTCGAGCAGAGCTTCGATCCGTTCCAGGCATTCGATATCGCAGGTGTCGCGTTTCCGCCCGACAGGACACCGATAACAGTAAGCCGAGTGCCCTCTCTGGACCGGGAAAAGTAAATCCTCGAACGCCTCGGTGAAGGCTGAGGCCTCACTCACTGCCATCGCCCCGACCGTGTCGCCGTGGTAGGCGTGTTCGAGCGCGATGATCTGCTTACGTTCCGGCTTGCCCACGTTGCGCCAGTACTGCACGGCCATCTTCAACGCAACTTCGACAGCCGTCGATCCGTTGTCGGAAAAGAAAATGTGCGAGAGAGCCTCGGGTGTGACCTGTCTCAGTTTGCAAGCCAGGTGTTGTGCCGGTTTGTGTGTGAAACCAGCGAAAATAACATGTTCCATTCGACCTGCCTGGTCGGCGACGGCAGCGGCAATGTGCGGGTGAGCGTGGCCGTGGATATTAACCCACCAGGAAGAGATCGCGTCTATCAGTCGCTTCCCATCTGCCGTATACAGGTAGACGCCCTCCGCACGCTCGATGGTGATGGGAGCGGGATCGAGTGCCTGTTGTGTGTACGGCTGCCAGATCTGGAACGGATCGTTCATGAGTTAAACCTTTCCCGGTCGAAATGTGTTTCGAACACCTCGAGCAACGCGGCACGGTCGATCTTCTCGAGCGGAGGGATCCAGCCCACCACGGGCACCTTTCCGTAATGCTCAATTGCCTGGCGATTGTCCGTGTTCTCTTCTCCGATCATGACCACGCCCACCGTTCTCGATCCGGCCTCTCGCAAGGCTTGGACGGTCAGCAGAGTGTGGTTGATCGTTCCCAGCGTCGTTCGTGTTGCGATTACCGCCGCCGCGTCAAGGTGCCCGATCAAGTCCAGCATCAGGTCCTTCTCATTTATTGGAACGAGCACGCCTCCGGCGCCTTCGATGACCAGGCGCCTCCCGACCTCGAAGCGCGGTTTGTGAATGGACCCGAGATCGATCCTGGTTCCATTGCGACTCGCGGCAAGGTGGGGAGAAACAGGAGGGTCGAAGACGTAGGTCTCCGCCACCGTGCGGTCCTCGGAGAGTTCCGCCCAGTCGAGAACTGCCTGGCGGTCGGTTCGACCTCTGCCCGCCAGGGCCCCAGTCTGAATCGGCTTCCAGTACGTCAGGCCGAGAGCAGCCGTCAACAGCGCGGCCAGGACGGTTTTCCCCACGTCCGTGTCGGTTCCGGTGATGAAGAGGTCTCTCACTTCGAAGCTTGAACCATCGCAGCCCTGAGTCCGTGGACGAGTTCGTGGATGATCTCGGGAGGGATATCTACAGTCAGCGACAACCGCAGCCGAGCCGTTCCCTCGGGGACTGTCGGCGGCCGGATGGCTCGAACCGCAAACCCCCTGGTATTCAAAGCCGCGGCGATCCTGACCGCATTCTCGCTGGTCCCCAGCATTACGGGAATGATCTGTGACTCGCTTCGACCGCAGTCGAATCCTGCGTCGCGGATCTCCTGCCTCAACAGTCCGGCGCTTTCCGCCAGTTGTGTACGATCGAGATCAGCCTCTTTCGCCAGGTTGAGAGCGGCGCTGACCTGGGCGGCCATGTAAGGAGGCAGAGCGGTGCTGAAAATGAACGTTCGTGCGCGGTTGATCAAGAATTCTTTCAGTGTTCTTGAGCATGCCACAAACGCTCCAGCCGAGGCGAGTGCTTTACCGCATGTATGGACACTTGCCAGAACACTCTCGGGCCGTCCGGCCGCCCCGACGAGTCCCTGTCCGTGTTTGCCGAACACCCCCGTCGCATGAGCTTCGTCGAGAATGAGGCTTGCGCCGTACTTGTCCGCCAGTTCGTTCAGCTCTCTAACCGACGCCTGGTCCCCATCCATTCCAAACAGGCTTTCGGAAACGATGAAGCGTTCTGCTTCGCCGTGTCCTTCCTTCCTGAGCTCGTCCTCGAGGGTGTCGAGGTCCAGGTGGGAGAAGATGACCTTTCGGGCGCGGGATAACCGAATGCCGTCGATAAGGCTGGCGTGGTTGGCACTGTCGGAAAACACGACGTCATTGTTCCGGAGAATCGACGTCAGGAGGCCGACGTTGGCCGCGTATCCGGAACCGAAGAATAGGGAAGTCTCCGCCCCCACGTAATCTGCGAATTCCTCCTCCAGTTCCTCCCAGGCCTGAACGTGTCCCGACAGGAGCCGGGAACCCGTTGAGGCTACCCGTTCAGAGGCCGCGATCGCTTCCTTGACCGCACTTGCCAGGTCCGGATGTTTCGACAGGGCCAGGTAGTCGTTCGAACAGAAGTTCGATCCATCCATCGACTCCAGCGCCCTGTACAAAGATCGCTCACGCAGAGAGCCCAACTCTCTTCGAAGGCGATCCAGCGTTGGGCTGATCGCAATCTTCGTATCGCCGATATTACGGCTAGTCATTACTAGTCACTTCCGAGAGGGATCAGGTCGAGGTCTTCGAAAAGCTGGGAGTCTTCCGAGTGCTCCGGATTGGGTGTGGTCAGCAGCTTGTCACCGACGAAAATCGAATTGGCGCCCGCAAGGAAACAAAGGGTCACACTCTCCCGGCTAAGCGATTGGCGACCTGCGCTGAGGCGAACACGAGACATCGGCATGATAATTCGTGCAGTGGCGATCGCCCGGACAAGGACAAGCGGATCGAGGGGTTCGGAGGGAGCGAGTGGGGTTCCTTCAACTTGAACGAGCACGTTGATCGGTACGCTTTCCGGATGTGGTTGGAGCGTGGCCAACTGGTGCAACAACCCAACACGATCCTCGTCTGATTCGCCCATGCCGATGATGCCTCCACAGCACACGGTTATTCCCGCTTTGCGAACCGAGTTCAGGGTCTCGAGGCGTTCTTCATAACTGCGTGTGGTGATGATCTTCTCGTAGTACTCGGGCGAGGTGTCCAGATTGTGGTTGTAGGCGTGGAGACCCGCGTCGGCGAGTCGATGCGCCTGCGACTCGTTGACCATGCCGAGCGTGCAGCAGACCTCGAGTCCCATTTCCGACACACCGCGAACCATCTCCAGCACTTTTTCGAATTCTGGGCCCTCCTGAACCTCCCGCCAGGCGGCGCCCATGCAGAATCGGGTGACGCCTTCCTTGCGGGCCTTTCGTGCGGCTACGAATACTTCGTCGACATCGACGAGTTCAGAGCTTTGAACGTCTGTGTCGTAACGGGCACTCTGCGGGCAGTATGAGCAATCTTCCGGACAACCCCCGGTCTTGATGGATATGAGCTGGCTCAGTTGTACTTCCTGGGGTTTGTAGTTCTTCAGATGGAGTTGCTGTGCGGTCCCCAACAGGTTCAATAACGGTTGCGCATAGATGGCGCGGACCTCCTCACGCGTCCAGTCGTGGCGCAGTGCAGGATCGGTCATCGCGTCGAAAGTCGTGCTCATATCTATATCCTTTTCACTCGTAATGGATTACCGGGAGCAAAAAACGAATTATACCGGATTTGCGATGACTGAGATATGGGGTGGATCCAGCGGTCTGTCCATGAGCCCGACGGGAAGCGAAATCATTGGCCGGAATGGAGTCAAATCTAAATGAAAACGATTTTCATTTTCATCTTGACCGAAACATGGCTGTGTTCAATAATGGGGTCAGTCGGCGTGCCGGCAAGGTTGGAAACCAGTGGTATCGAGGAACATGGTTCCGGCTTCAAAGAAAAAGGGATGTGCTGTTGGTGGCAGCACATCCCCTTAATTGCGCGGTTGAAACAAAGAGCAAACACGCGGG
Source organism: uncultured Solibacteraceae bacterium (assembly GCA_964584435.1). Lineage (GTDB taxonomy): Bacteria > Acidobacteriota > Terriglobia > 20CM-2-55-15 > 20CM-2-55-15 > CAZOZZ01. The sequence goes on from CAZOZZ010000015.1 coordinate 24,995, forward strand.
GCCATTATATCAGTCCGCAGACTGTTGTCACGGATTGAGGTGGCTGCGCCCTCCGGAACATCAACTTCAACTCCGCAGTCCGTATGTCTTTCCTGTCATCCGCCTGATTGTTCGCTTCAGAGGAGGGTCTTCTGTGATGTTCAAACGAGTCTTACCAAGTAAATCCATCGGTCGCATGATCTCTGCAATTCTGGCCGGCATTCTTTTCATTCCCACGACCTTTTTCGGGCAAGCCCCATTGTGTTCGATCTCAGGGTCGGTCCTGGATCCCAGCGGTGCGTCGATACCGGGGGCCTTCGTGACACTCACGAATCGTTCGGATGGTTCGACGGTTCAGGTTCTGGCCGATCGGCTCGGAACCTTTCGATTCGACGATCTCGCGCCGGCTGCCTACAGCCTGTCGGCCCATGTTCCCGACTTCCGCGTATGGAAAGAGGAATTCGAGCTGACGCCCGGTCAGCACCGTCTGGTTCGTGCCGATCTCCAGATCGCTCCCAGCGTCTTGATCCAGGAGCGGGTGATGGTCATCGCGGATCCGTCCGAGACCATCTCGATCCCCGGGTCAGCGCATTACATTGGCAACGAGCAGTTGGAGAAGCGGAAGGTTGGTTTTGACGATATTCACAGTTTTCTGAGACCTGTCCCCGGCGTGAATATTCAGGAGGAGGATGGCTTTGGTCTTCGGCCGAACATCGGCATGAGAGGAACCGGTGTTGAACGCAGTGCGAAGATCACCTTGATGGAAGACGGGGTTCTGATCGCTCCGGCTCCATATTCCGCACCCTCGGCATACTATTTCCCCGTCTCGGGCCGCATGGAGGCCATTGAGGTCCGCAAGGGTTCGAGCCAGATAAAATACGGCCCCCAGTCGAACGGCGGAGCACTCAACCTGATCTCGACTCACATCCCGACTTCTTTCCGAATGAGGGGAAACCTAACCGGTGGAGCCCATGGAACGACCAAGGGCCTCGTCAGTATCGGTGATTCCTATGAACGGGTCGGGTGGATGCTGGAGACCTACCAGATCGACAGTGGCGGATTCAAGCGCATCGACGGTGGCGGCGACACGGGATTCAAGGTAAATGACTACGTCGGGAAGCTCCGTCTTAACACAGGTGCGACGACCAGGATGTACCAGGAACTGGAAATCAAACTCGGCAAGACCAATCAGACGTCGAATGAGAGCTACCTCGGGCTCACCGCCGAGGATTTCAGAAATGATTCCAGGAGGCGTTATGCCGCATCCGGGCGTGACGTTTTCTACGGAGATCACTCCCAGTATCAGGCTCGGCACCTGATCGCTCTGTCGAACCGCCTGGACGTGACAACGGTTGTCTACAGGAACAATTTCAAAAGGAACTGGTACAAACTCCAGAGCGTTTCAGGGATCAGCATCTCAAGTGCTCTCGCTGACCCGGTTCGCTACGCCTCCGAACTGGCCGTCATCAGAGGAGCCGACAGCACGGCCGATGCCTTGAAGGTTCGCGCGAACAACCGGACCTACTTTTCTTCCGGCGTGCAGTCGGTCGTTGGCTTGCGGTTGAATGCTGCTGCCTTCAGGAATGCCTTGGAATTCGGTGTCCGGTACCACCGGGATGAAGAAGACCGGTTCCAGCACGAAGACGGATTCCAGATGCGCGAAGGTCGGATGCTGTTGACGTCCGCCGGCGACGGAGGGAGTCAATCGAACCGAGTCAGCGGTGCCCGGGCCCTGGCGTTCTTCGTCGAGGACAAGATCGAATGGGGGCGCTGGACGGTGACACCTGGTTTTCGCTACGAACACATCAATTTGCGCCGTATCGATTTCAGTCGGACGGACCCCGGCAGGATCACGCCGACCCGCATCAGGCGCAACCGGGTTGATGTCATTGTTCCGGGCGTCGGATTGACGTTTGATTTCAGCCCGGAGTTCGCTCTGTTCGGTGGTGTCAACAAAGGCTTCGGACCTCCGGGGCCAGGTTCCTCCGAGGAAACGGAAGCCGAGGAAAGCATCAACTACGAAGGTGGGTTCCGTTACAGCAAGCGGTCCCTTTCGGTGGAAGCGTTGGGGTTTTTCAACGACTACAGCAACCTTCTCGGGCGAGACACCTTGTCGAGCGGCGGCGGCGACACCGGTATGGCCTTCAACGGCGGTGCTGCACGGGTCGTCGGGCTTGAAGCCGCGGCCTCGTATGAACTGAGCCGCATTTTCGGTTTCGACTTCCTGCTTCCGTCACGAGTTTCCTACACGTTTACCAATGCGGAGTTCGATAGTTCCTTCCGGAGTGATTACGGTCCCTGGGGGGCGGTTCGCCCCGGCGATGAACTGCCATATCTGCCGAGCCACAACCTTCACGCCGACATTACTCTTGAGAAAGCCAGGTGGACGATCGATCTGGGGGCCACGTATGTCAGTTCCATGCGCATCAAAGCCGGTCAGGGGCCAACTTCTGGCTCGGAGACAACCCAGGCACATCTGCTCTTCGATGTGGCCGGAGAGTATCGTCTGCGGGAGGATACGAAACTCTTTGTTGCCGTCCAGAATCTCACCGACAAAGCATATGTGGCGGCGCGCCGACCTGCGGGCGCACGCCCGGGTCTGCCGCGTACTGTGACAGCCGGACTGAGGTTCGACATCGGTCGTTAGACCAAACACTACTAAAAAAATTTGATCTGTCACCGCCACTCGTGTAGCGTTTGAATGGTCAAGAGGGGAGTAGATCAAATACGGTAGGTCGTCAATACGATCGTTGAAAGTCTCGACGATCCGGCCTTTCGCGTGATTTCAAAGGAAACTTCAATCACGGATCAAGACCTTTTGCGGGATTTGCCGCGGAAGGTCTTTTTTGTTTGTGTAATGGATTAAATGGAAGGCGTTCAACTTTTTCCGTTTGCCGAGTACTGGTGGCTGTACGTGTCGTTCGTTATCGGCGTCGCCGCGTTGCTGGCGGTCGATCTGGGTGTCTTCCACCGGGAAGCGCACGTGGTGTCCGTCAAGGAGGCCGGCGTCTGGGTATCGATCTGGGTCACCCTGGCGATGCTGTTCAACTTCGGGTTGTATCGATATTCGCTTTGGAAGTTTGCGAACGATCCACGCCTGCTCGACATCCCTGGATTCGATCCTGCGGTCCAGGCCTGGCAGGTGGCACTGGAGTTCTTCACGGGATATGTCGTCGAAGAGTCCCTGTCGGTCGACAACATCTTCGTCTTCGTTGTTGTCTTTACCTATTTCGGCATTCCATCCAGGTACCAGCACCGCGTCTTGTTCTACGGCATCGTCGGTGCGTTCTTCTTTCGCACTGCCTTCATCATCACCGGATCCGTCCTGATGCAATATCACTTCATCGTGTTGCTGTTCGGGGCCTTCCTGATCTTTACAGGCATTCGTCTCATCACCGCTCCCGAGGAGAAGGTTGATCCGGAGAAGAACACACTGATCCGGATCTTCCGGAAGTTCGTTCCCGTTACGGCAAAGCTGCACGGCCAGCGTTTCTTCGTGCGGGAGAACGGCGTGTTGCACGGAACGCCTCTCGTCGTGGCGTTGCTGTTTCTGGAGGCGACGGATATCGTCTTCGCCGTCGATTCGGTTCCGGCCGTGTTCGCCCTGACGAAGGAACCCCTGATCGTCTTTACGTCGAATCTTTCGGCCATCCTCGGGCTGCGATCGATCTATTTCCTGCTGGCCGGCGCAATGGACAAGTTCCACCTGCTGAAGTTCGGGTTGGCAATCGTCCTGATCTTCGTGGGTCTGAAGATGGTGTGGCTGAACGATCTCTACGACGGTCACTTCCCGATCGGTCTCTCTCTGGGAATCATCCTCGGTGTACTCATCGTATCGGTCGCCGCGTCTCTGGTTTGGCCGAAGGCGGAATTGGGAACTGATCAGTGAAGAAGGGGCCAGAAGACTGCCCCCGGCCGGTGTGCGACAACGCGGGGTGGCCGTGCCAGAACCTCCAACTCACTTTGGCTTTCCTGGTCTGAGCTTTCGGGGCTTCTGCGACGACGAACGGGGTGCCGCTTTCGGCGTCACAAACTTGTACGCCATGCCGAGCAACTCCCGCAACCGAATCGCCTGTCATGCAGGCGAAACAGATCCGGAGGAGTTACCCGAAGCGAGCCGCCGGAGATCGTCTCCAGTCAGCCGATAAATGGTCCATTGGTCCATGGCCTCGGCACCCAGGCTCTTGTAGAGTCGCACGGCCGGTTGATTCCAGTCGAGTACAGACCACTCCATACGTCCGCATCCACGCTCCACAGCTATCATTGCCACACGCGCCAACAACTGCCGGCCATATCCTCGATTCCTCCACTGTGGGAATACGAACAGATCTTCCAGATACAGGCCCTGACGGCCAAGGAAAGTGGAATAATTCTGAAAGAAGACTGCAAAGCCAACTGGTTCGACATCGACATAAGCGATGAGCACCTCGGCGGACGGATTCCTTCCGAAAAGAGACTCCTGTAGTCCTTCCTCAGTGGCCGTCACTTCCCCGGAAAGGTCTTCATATTCTGCGAGGCCCTTGATCAAGCGCAGAATGACTGGAACGTCTCGCTCGGTGCCACGTTCAATCCGGAACTCTGGGTGCTCTGTATCCATGCACGCTCCTCTTCAGTGAACTGACTACTTCCTCAATACTTCCACCAGGGCGTAGTGGTTCCCTCCGGCATCTTCCGCATCATGTGCTGGCCGATCTCCTTCATACGTTCCCACTGCGTTACCGGACCGCTCCAGCAGTGACCTTCGCCGTCTCCATACAGGAAGACGCCTTCGTAGTGGGGATCGCTCGTTGTCTTCATCCATTCCTGGAGCATCTTCGTCGAGTTGTTCAGATAGAAGTTGTCCATCGTTCCGGTATAGACGTGGATCTTGTCGACAAGCTTGTGCCCGATCTCGGTCCAGTTTCTCTCCAGGTAGTGCATCAGGTCGTAGTTTTCTTTCCAGTACAGGGCGACGATGGGGTCGATCTCGCCCGTGCGTTTGTTGAACAGCGGTTTGAAGTATCCGTCCTCGCCTATCGGTCCGTAGACCGCCGACCAGATGTCGAGCTGCTGGCCGGAGCGTCCCTTCGTGCCGTTGACCAGTTCGAAGTGGTTGCGTTGTTCCGAGGTCAATCGAATTTCGCCGTTTGTTTCCCGCGTGTTGGGTGTCGGAACACGACGCCACTCGTGTTGCTTGTAGAACGCATTCGTGTCCTCGTAAATATTGATGCCTTCCACGTCGTAGAACGTCACCGGGTCGGGGCAGTAGGACCACGTGCCTCCAAAGAAGTCAGGATGAAAAATCTGAAGAGCCAGCGATTCCCAGCCTCCGGTTGATCCACCCGTCAGTGCCCGGGCCCACGGCTGTTTGATGACACGATATCGCTGTTCAATTTCTGGGATCAGTTCGGCCATGATGGCGTCGCCATACGGTCCGACGTTGTCGGAGTTCACAGCGTAGGAATCATCAAAATAGGGAGTTGGGTGCTGGAACGTGACGACGATCATTCGAGGGAAGTTGTCCTTGATCCATTCCTGGTGGAGAGCGCTGCCCACCGAAAACCGCATCGGAGCCCGCAGCGAGAAATGGCCCTGCTCGAAAATGACGGGATATTGGGTTGTCTCGCGGTCGTAATCCTTTGGCAGCAGTACTGTCGCCCCCAGGTAAATGGGTCGTCCCCAGAACTCGGTCAGCAGCTGGCTCTGGAAGCGGAAACTGCGGACGAACTCGGTGTCGGCGGGAATCGTGACGGGAGGTATGACGTTTTTGGCTTCCAACCGAACAACACGATCTTCGGAGGGATCGATGCGAATACGTTGGACGTCGCTATAGATGTTTCCCGGCGAGCGATTCCAGTGTTGCCCTTCCCACTGGTCGTCATGCATCCAGAGGACTCGGCCGTCGGCTCGTCGAAACTCCGAGTAGATGTTCACGAACCCCTGAACGTAGTAATCGCCGGGCGGCATATCGTCCAGACTCGCTACCGGCGTCCCCAGGTCTGATGCGTCTATGACTCCGGGTTGGCCGGCGGCAAGCCCCTCGACGTCTCTCCCGAAGAACGGTGAGCCCGTTCGGCCGATCTGCAGGTAGGGTTCAGTCTGATCTGTTCGCGAAATGATGACGTAGACCCGGCCTGTTATAGACTCGGCATGAACTTCAGACGGTACCGAAACCTCGAATTGCAACCCCGACGTCTGGGCGTAACCACCGGAGGCGGTCCAGGCGAACGCCAGCACCGTGAGTAACCCGCAGGACAGAAACCCAGACTTGCTTCGTGTTTTCATCGGATAGCCTCCACGCTTAAGCTCAGCGCCAATATCAGTGATTTCCCGGAAGGTTACCACAACGTGAACGCATACCGGATGTCAGTGGAATAACGTTGGCGTCGAGTGCAGAAACGAGTTAGCTTTTCTGAAGCTCTTGCATGCAGGGGGCATTGCCTGGAGCGCGGGTTGAACCCGCGAGTCTGTACGAATATCATCCGGCGCTCTCTCAGGAGGAATTGTGCATCCATTCAGATCCGTCATGCTGCCGATCCTTGTGGTTTCTCTCGCATCCGTACCTTGCTTCTCTCAATCGCCGAACGAGCAGGTGGATGCGGTCTTTTCTGAATGGGATCGGGCGTCTTCTCCCGGCTGTGCCCTGGGAGTGATTCGCGATGGAGAGTTGATCTATGAGCGGGGATACGGAATGGCGAACCTCGAACACAACATCCCGATCACCTCTACGTCGGTCTTCCGGATCGGTTCGACGTCAAAGCAATTTACGGCCATGGCTCTGTTGCTGCTCGCCGAGCAGGGCAGCCTGTCGTTGGACGACGACATTCGGGACTACATTTCGGAGTTGCCACAGTATGAGGCGCCCGTCACCATCCGCCAGATGCTTAACCACACCAGCGGTATTCGCGACTATCTGCAGGTAATGTCGTTGGCCGGGATGCGCTCGGACGACTTCTACACAGATGGCGACGTCCTTCGGATGCTTTCACAGAGCGAGACGCTGAACTTCCCCCCCGGCGATCAGTTCCTCTACAGTAACTCCGGATATTTCCTGGTTTCACAGATCGTACGCCGGGTGACTGGAACGTCGCTTCGCGAGTTTGCCCACGAGAACATTTTTGAACCCCTGGGAATGGACGACACTCACTTTCACGACGACCATCGGATGGTGGTGAAGAATCGTGCGGCCGGGTATGCCCGTGCCGGTGAGGACGGGTTTCGAATCAGCATGACCACGCTGGATATGGTCGGGGACGGGGGCATCTTCACAACGATCAACGATCTGCTTCTGTGGGACCGAAATTTCTACGAGAACAAGTTGGGGGCGGGCGGACCAGGCCTGATCGAGCGGGCCTTGACCCAGGGTGTTCTGAACGACGGCACACAACTGGACTATGCGCTCGGCTTAACGGTGAACGAATACAAGGGGCTTGCCATGGTCAGCCATGGTGGAAGCTTTGTCGGATTTCGTGCCGAGATGATTCGCTTTCCCGAACAGAAACTGTCGGTCGCGTGCCTGTGCAATCTTGCCCGCACGAATCCCACCGCTCTCGCTCTCGAAGTTGCCGATATCTATCTGGCGGATGTTTTCGGTGAGGAACTGGCCAGTTTCGTGGGTGAGTACTACAGCAACGAGCTGGGAGTGAACTATCTGGTGGTTCTGGACGACGGAGAGTTGTTTTTTCGACACAAAGGGGCGCCGTCGGGAGCCTTGAGCCCACAGCGAAACGACCGATTCAGCGCGAGCGGGTGGACGGTGGACTTCGATCGCGACACCGACCGACATGTGACTGGATTTGCGATCAGCAGTGGGCGGGCACGTGGGATCCGGTTCGTGCGGATAGACTGAGCCAGTCCTGTCCACGTAATCAAGCCAGCCGCGGGTGTTCACACCACCGCGAAACACCGCTTCTCAGGCCGTACCCTAACTGTCGGGACGGCTATCCGTTCCAGCCAGCCGCAGTTTGGCCTGACGCACCGTTTCCGAGAGCAGGGGATCCGGATCATCCTGCCAGGCGTCCAATTCGGTCGCGAGCGACTTCAGCCCCAGTGCGCCGACGGCGTAGGCGGCGCATGAGCGAAGCCATGGGTCCCCGCTCTTGAGAAGCATCGTCACTGCTTCTTCCGACGTGTCCACCGTCGTGTTCAGCAACTGGTTGGCTCGCCGTATTCGCTCTTCCTTGCCGATACCATTATCGACAAGGGGAACGAGAAGTTCGCGGAGCTCTGGCCGGAGGGTGTTGTCGAGGAATTCCAGAGCGTTGTCATGGACGCGTGTATTGGTGGATTGCAAGCCGAGATAGGCGGCATGCAGGTCGTGTTTCGGAAACAGGACTCCGAGAAGACGGAAGATGCGTTCTACCTCCTGGTTGCTGGACTCCTCAAGCGCCTGCAGGGAGGGGTCCCCGGTGTCCAGTTGCCCGCCCAGTACCCCGATCGCCTGGTAGGATCGGTAATGACCCATGACTTCGGCCGCGAGGACGGTTTCGATCAACTGGTTGTCCAGCTTCGCACCGGGGTGGGCCTGGCTGAACTTATTCAGAGCCGACAAGATCCGGAAGCGGAGGGACGAGTCGCCCTGTAACATGCTTTCGACCAGTACGGCTCCAGATTCGGCAGTGCCGATGTCGACCAGGATGGAGGGGATCTGGCGGCGCAGTTCCATGGGGATCTCTTTGTCATCCAGGTAGTCCCGCAGCGTTCCGAGTATGCGATTGCCGAACTTGCCAAGGGATTCTATCGCATCCGACTGGCACCGGGTATCGCCCAATCGGTCCAGCAGTAACGGAACGAAGCGCAGCTTCGCCAGATTCCCCGCGGCCCGGATCGCGTGGCAAGCGACATCGGGATCAGGGCTGCTGAGAAGCTTGAACAGGGGCTACTCGAAATGTTGGGGCACGGTTTCGATCAATCGAGCCGCCTCGAGGCGAAACCGGGTGCCATCCGGCCCACTTTCCTCAACCATCGTGTCCAGCATCATTGCCGCGACTTCCAGGTTTTGCGTTTTGCCCGGCCGGACCAGAAACGCAGCGATCGAGGAACGAATCGTGAACTCGGGGAAGTCGTCGATTTCCTGAATCCGGGTTACGGGGTCGATGTCGGCGTGGTGGGTGAGGTAGAGAAGTGCTTCGGTGCGAACGCCAAGATCGTCGTCGCGCAGTAATCCTTCGATGTCCTCGACGACCGTCTTGTCTCCGCCGGCGTTCAGCATGGCAACGGCTCTCTGACGTACCTCGGGTGATTCGTGTCGAATCAGACCCCGCATCGCGGGATGGGCCGCCTGGCGGTATCCCATCTCGAAGAGGCTGAGCCCGTAGAGGATTTCCTCGGTATTCCCGGAGTTGAGCTTTGAGGCGAGCACCGTTGTGGTGTTTCGATCCAATACCGGCGCCGTCGCTCGCTCGGCATCGATCCGGTGCTCGTGGATGCGCTCGCCGAGGGTTGCGACATACTGCTTTCGCGCCACGTTTGCCGCCAGGACCCAGGCCCCGATAAAAAACAGGTTGACCCAGCTGATCTGGCCCGGCGTGAAGTTCAGATAGGTCACAAAGATCAAGAGGCTGAACCCCGCCAGGCCGTCTCCGAACCTCCAGACCACGGTATCAATGAACGACTTGACCTGGTTTTTCACGTTCGCCGGTACGGGTAGGTAGAGCAACTGCAGGGCGGACGTATCGATTGAATAACGAAGCACCTTGTCGCTGCCCTTCAGGAAAGTGGCCGCAAACAAGCCTCCCCAGACCAACAAGCCCACCGATCCAGCGGCCAGGGTCACGGGCAGAATGAACAGAGCGATCCCAACGCCGAAACGCTGGAGAAGGCGGGACGTCAGTAAGAGTTGAGCGGCCAGCGCCAGGATTCCGGCGTAACCCTGGAATGATCCGAAGAACGCCGCCAGTGAGTCGGTTTCAATCAGGGACTGCTTTGCGATCGCCTTGAATTGCCAGCCTGCTGCCGTTGTCACAATGGACGTGATGCAAATGAGCGTGGCAATCGATGTCAGGTGCTTCGATGACCGCATCAGGAGGAAGCTTTCCAGCAAACTGCGTGGTCCGTCTTTGGTCGTCATCCTCGGGGCGTTGCGCACGCTCGAAGATTTCTGGTGCCGCCGCTGCCAGATCAACGAAACCAGCAGGACCGAGGTTCCCATGAACACGGCCAGAACAAACAGCAGGCTTTCGGTGCCGAAATTCTCGGCTATGCCGTTGGACAGAAAGCCACCGAAGATTCCTCCCAGGATGCCTCCTGCTCCGACGATTCCGAACAGCCGCTTCGCTTCACGGGTCGTCAACATGAAGTTGGCCAGAGTCCACACCTGTGTCGTGGCCAGCACGCCGAAGATACCAACCCATATGTAGAGAGCGGGGAAGAGCCACGTCCACCGGAAGGTTGTGAAGGCCCACCAGAAGAAGATGGCGCTCGATGCGAACAGCGTGAGGGTTCCCATCAGCGCCGTTCCGAGACTCGCAGTCCGGCCGATCCGGATGTATGCGGCGATTACGAAACCCACCAGGATCGCAATCGAGATGTCCACGTAGGGCAATTGGTCCGGCTGAAACCTGTCCAGGAACAGGGCGTCGCGCGCGACCTGACCGACGATATAGCTGGAGATGATCAGAAAGTAGTAGGAAGAGAGAAGAATGCCGCGCGCCAGATCCCCACGGCGCAGGTTCAGCAGACGTTCGACCCAATGTGACATGACTGGCTATGTGACGGGGTGGCTAAGGTGCGACGACCTCTGGCTCCCAGATGTCCCTTGCTTCTGGAGCAGACGTTTTCGGAGGGTAAAGCTGAACGGGATCGCTATCCAGATAGATCGCCCTGAATATTCCGTCCTCGATTTCCACCGCTGATGCCCTTCCGCCTTTGTAGACACTCGAGAGCATCCCGGTGTCGGCGAGGAAGATGCGGCCGCCGAAACGGGTCCGTATGTGCCCTCCCTGTTGCGGGCTGTGGCCGACTAAGAAATGCCGGGCATCGTATTCCTTGAGCAAGGCCTCGACCTGCGGCTGCCCCTCCTCGTCGGTCCACTGGGCGTAACCCCGGAACCAGAGAATTCCGCCAGGGTGGACTGTCAGCCACTGACCTATTTCCAGAAAGCCTTCCAATACGTCGATATGATCCTGCTCGCTCCCCGAGGGCGAGTACTCCTTTCCTATTTCCGCGGCTGCGGCGGTCTTTTTGGAAATCTTCGTCTGTAGCGCTCCGAACTCCTCTCGCACAGACACGACCAGTTCATCGAGAGTGAAGAAATCCAGCGCCACCTTCTGATCGACCAGGTATTTCACGATCTGGTCGAAGCGTTTGATTTCCAGCCAAACCCTTTCATTGATTGCCTTGATCGACAACTGGGCGATGAGGGGGTTGATACCCGCGTGCAGGAAAATCGTGTCGTCCTCCTTCACGATGCTACGGCGTTTTCGCAACCATTTGCCGTAGGTTCCCCTCGGCGAGAATGCTTCACGGTGTTCGATGAAACCGGGCGGATGGGCATCCATCCACGCCTCCTCCATTTCAGGTGTAGGAGAGGGCTCGGGTAGGTTCAGTCTCTTCGAGCGCCGCTTCTGGAAATCCATGAAGGACCGATATGCGGATTGCCGCCGGCGCTCAGATCGCGAATCCGTGAAGCTGGCGTAGTCCGCCCCGGTCACGTCGACGAGATGACCGATCATGTTCATCATTTCATGGTTGCCCATGAGTATGATCGCCTCGCCGTCGTTTTTTGCCGCATCCTTTTCAAGCGACATGAGAAGGTCCATCACGCGTCGGACCTCGGGTCCACGGTCCGTGTAGTCCCCGGTCTGGACCAGTGTGGCTTCCCCTCCGATCCACCGAAGATCCTCGTCCACCAGGCCGGTCTGCTGGAGCAGGCTTGTGAAGGCATCGAAGTTACCGTGAATGTCGGCGATCGCAATGAACCGATCTTCGTCGGCAGTGCCACCGAGGACAAACACAGGGAGGGCCAGCAGCACCAGAAAAACCGGCAGTATCCAGCCGACACGTTCGTCTCTATCTCCCCGATGTCTCATGAAACAAAACCGTCTCTGTCAGTTCCCGTCAAGGAAAGATAACCCGTTCTTCACCTCTCTCAATGACCAGTTGGCTGGCACGCTCAAGGAGGAGATCGCGGCGTTCCAGAATGGAGCGAATCTGAAATCTCATCAGATAGTTTCCGACCCGCTCCTTTAAGATCTCTTCATCCAGTTTAGCAATATTCTCAAGAAGTGACTTTGAGAACATCGTTATCTGTTCCGGTGCACGCAGTTCCGTCGTGGTTCGGAACGATCGTGAGTGATCGATCAGGACAATCTGCCAGTCCTTCGTAATTCGGATATTCTTCTGATGTCGATCCGTGTTGTAGATCAGGCTGTCGAACAGCCTCACGTTCGACATCATCCGGCCCCAGGGTTCGTGATCGGGTGGAAGCCGCCCGGCTTCGAATCGTTCGGCCTCCGACATCTCGCTGTCGATCCACGACTGCATCGATCCGCGACGCCCATCGTGGGAGCGTTCCAACGTAGCAGGGACCATTCCAAGGCCGATCAAGCGATCGATTTCGTACGCCGCGATCTCGGTACGAAAACTGTCCTGGAAATTCAACTCCATGGAGTCTCCGACCCGGGTCAGGCCCTGTCTCAGGATGTCGACGGTTTTGAACACTCCGTAACGAACGTCACCGGTGAGATTGAGCGTGGCTTTCTGAGGGCGCGTGATGCCTTCCCCGATATCCACCAGTTCGACTATTTCGGATTCGGCAAGGTAGTTTTCGATTTCAGGTCCCTGAAAATTCGCGATCTCCTGTCCTGCCCAAACGTTCATGGGGCTGAGAAGAACGAGGAGCAAAGCGAAGATTTTCAAGTTTCGTCCACACATGCAGAAACCTCCATTCGTAGCGGCCAATGCCCGCCGATTTTCGGTAATGATTTCCACAGTTTTGCTTGGATGGTAGGAGCGCTACGGAGGGGTGTCAAGGAGTTTGTCCGGCTCACATTCCCCTCCGGTTGTCGTGGTGAGGCGCTTTCCCCTAGCGAGAAATGCTGAGGTCCAGAACCGCGCGTCCGTTGATTTTGCCTCTGGAAACGAGCTCGATCGTTTCTTCGGCTTCGGCGAGAGAGTAGCGGTAAACGTTTCCACGAATGGAATTATTTGCCGCCAGGTCCATCAGCTCGCCAAGTTCCCGACGGCTGCACACGCGCGACGGCACGATTCGGGTGCCGGAACGGACCAGGGCTCCGGCGGTCCAACTGAGCGGTTCGGAGGGAAGTCCGACAACCAGCAACGTGCCGTTGCTTCGGAGGCTGTTGAACGCAGCCTGATAAGCAGCAACGGAAGTTGCGGAGACCAGAACCACATCGACTTTGTTCGCGGGGTCGAGAAACCATTCGCCCGCCGCTTCGGCTGAAACCGTGGTGTCGGCGCCGACATCTCGAGCAACGGAGAATTTGTTTTCGAAGCGGTCGACCGCGGTCACGTGGGCTCCGGAAAGCTTGGCCAACTGGATACCATAAAGGCCAAGTCCGCCTGCTCCCCACACCGCGACCCTGGTGTCCGCATCGAGCTTTACCTTGCTTAGTGCGCTGTAGACGGTGCCGCCGGCGCAGAATAGCGGCGCCGCATCGACGAGCGAGACGGTGTCGGGAATTGGGACGACGTGGGATTCCCACGCCAGCGCGTACTCGGCGAACCCGCCGTTGACCGTAACACCCGTAATCGCCGACTTTGTGCAGAAGACTTCGAGGTCGCTTTTACAGTACTCACACTCGCCGCACGTGTGGTGAAACCATGGAATTCCGACGCGATCCCCTTCCCGCAGCCGGGTCACGCGAGGGCCAAGGCTTTCCACTGTTCCGGCGACTTCGTGCCCGAGGACGATCGGGAGCGGCATCAGGGATTTGAACCCTTCCCAGTGGCCGCGCGCCATGTGGACGTCGCTGTGGCACACACCACAGGCAGCGACGCGTACCAGCACCTGGCCCACACCCGGTTCCGGTTTAGAAATATCCTCTATTACGAGGGGAGTGTCGAATTCCCTGAGAACGGCAGCTTGCATATCGACCCATCATAGCCGAACGGCGGTAGAATCGGCACTCCTGGCCTCCACCTGAACCGTTCACCCCCTGGATCGCGCCGTTCGTTGCCGGCAACGGACCGCCCGTCCAAAACGCTTGGTCTCCTTCCGTGCCCTTTGTAGGCTGGCCTCTTCGGGTCCGGACCAGGGCTACGGTTTCCTGGCCGTTCGCCGAGGCTCGGAACTGCCGAACGGATTCCTGCTGATGCGGGCTCTGACGTTCTATTTCTTCGGTGATGGGGCGGAATCCGGCTGAAACTACCTGAAATGTTCTATTTACTCCCCTGGATCGGTGGGAATCTTGTTTTAAAAGCAAGGTGACCGGTTGAACCGCCGGAGCCATTCCTGGCGGTCGACGTCATCACCAATGTGACAGGCGGACCACCGCCGTGTGACAAAGGAACTTGCCGTTTTCTCTGGCCTCATGCTCCTTCTGGCTCCACGTTACGCCTCAGGCTGCATTTAAGAACTTGGCTGAGGGTCCCCTTGTTGTTTGTTTCGATCGCGTCCTGAAACCGGAGTTCCCAGGGGAAGGATTCCCCACCCCAAGGCCCCTCCATCAGACCATTGACGGTCCCGGAACTCACAGCCAAGAGAAATAATGCGGACATCGAGCCTGACTGGTGCGTTTCCCCGGCCGACTCCACGGACCAGACGTTTGCGCGCTGCAACGTCTCTGTTCACCTGTTACTGCTTCCTACTCCAGGTAGCGGCGGCCCAGCAGATGGTTCCCGACGGGAACACCGAGACCCGAATCGTCGTTAGCGGCAGCGTGACCGACGTGACGACGTCGACCGTCAACGGGATCAATGCGTTCAATTCCTTCCACCGGTTCGATGTCAATACCGGCAATGTCGTCAATCTCCACCTTCCCGACGGAACGGCCAACCTCCTGAATCTGATCCGTTCGGAAGCGTCGAGTATCGATGGCATTCTCAACGCGATACGGGATGGGCGGATCGGCGGGAACGTTTTCTTCGCCAACCCGAACGGGATTGTTGTCGGTCGGGAAGGAACGGTAAACGTCGGGTCGTTCACTGCAGTGACGCCCACACACCCGTTCATCGATCGGTTTTTCGACGCCCCGGGCGTTCCTTCCGCCGCGGCCGTCGAAAAGTTGCTGGGTGGAAATGCACCGATTAACGCAGACGCTTCGATCTCGATTCTGGGGCGGATCAATGCGCTTCGGGACATCTCGCTGCTGGGGGGGAGCATCTCTAACACCGGTGTCATCACTTCCGGTGCCGGTTTCACCGGTGTAGCCCCCGATTTCAGCGACATCGTGAATGTCAACGGGCTCGAATCGGCTAACGCGATCCGTGTCGAGAACGGCGACATCCTGATCGTCGCTGCCGAAGACATCGACGTGAATGGTGTCATTGCTGCGGATGGCGCCGATGGCCTGGATGGCGGGGATGTCGATATCCTCGCCGGCGGGGACATTCGTCTGAACGATGGAGCACAGGTTTCCGCTGCCGGCCGCGGTGGCGACTCCAGCGGTGGGAACATCGTCGTGTTTGCCGATAACAACGCGGCGTTCAACTCGGGAGCCACGATCGACGTCAGCGGTGGTGAAGTGTCTGGCGACGGTGGGTTCGCCGAGTTCAGCGCCAGGAAGACGGTCGATCTCGGAGGCGGCGAGTTCTCTCTTGGTGCGGATGATGGGACGGGTGGCACCCTGTTGATCGACCCTGAAGATCTGGTTGTGTCCGAGGATCAGTTTTTCGACGGGGACAGCCACACCCTGGTAGCAGACCGTTCGATTCGTGTGGACGATGACGTTACTGTTTCGACCAGGAATGTGGCAACCCCGACAACTGCCGACCACGAAACGGCAGCCTCCGAAGGTGATTCGGGCAACCTCACACTGGATGCTCCCCAAATCCTGCTAGACCCCGGGTCCAAACTTCTCACGTTTGCCGACAACGGGTTCGAAGGCGGGGACATCACGCTGCAGGCGACCCATCAACTGGATCCGGTTCTGGCCGCCCTGTTTGGCGGGGAGACAATCGCCAACGTGGAACTCCACGAGGCCACACTCGATGGCGAGAACGTGACGATTTCTGCCTTCGCCAACAGTAGCACCGACTTCAACGATGAGCCCGACCCCAACAACCCCAACGATGAGTCCGATGAACCCGGCAATCCCCTCATCGGCGCCCTGGGTTTCAGCCCCCTCGCAGGCACTTCGATTTCGGATGCCACGGCCAGCATACTGATCGGGGAAGGGTCGACGATCAATGCCACAACCCTGGACATGGACGCCGAAGCGAAGACGGCTGCGAAGACCATCGTCGGGTTTACCGGACTGGCCGTTGCTTACGCCGAATCGAACCCGACCGCGACGATCGACGTTCGAACCGGTACGACGATAGTCGCTACCGACGACATGAGCATGGACGCGACTGCTGAAGGCACGCTAAGCGCAACGACACTCGCTCTCAAACTGGGTCCAAGTCCGGCGACGATCAACTTGTAGCCCGTCAGAACATTTCAGACAGAGATCCCTAAAAAACTAAGAGACACTTTTCTGATCAGAACGATCTGAAGGAGGATCGAATGGGAAAGAAAGTGTCGGCCGAAGACCGAGTGCGAGAGATACGCCGAAAGACGAGAAAGAAGTACTCGGCTGAAGAGAAGGTGCGGATCGTCTTAGAAGGATTGCGAGGCGAAGAAAGCATCGCGGTCCTGTGCCGAAGAGTGTACGTCGTCAGAGTAATTCGGACAGAAGAGCCGATCTGCTAAGAGACGGT
>CAZOZZ010000016.1:0-40520 GCA_964584435.1 uncultured Solibacteraceae bacterium
GATAGCAGTTCTGGGTGCGTAGATCTTCGGTATCTTACTGAAATTAGAGCCAACGAGCGGAGTCGAACCGCTGACCTGCTGATTACGAATCAGCTGCTCTACCA
This sequence comes from uncultured Solibacteraceae bacterium, assembly GCA_964584435.1. Classification (GTDB taxonomy): domain Bacteria; phylum Acidobacteriota; class Terriglobia; order 20CM-2-55-15; family 20CM-2-55-15; genus CAZOZZ01. Next base: position 105 of record CAZOZZ010000016.1, read on the forward strand.
GCTGAGCTACGTTGGCAAGAAGTTGCCTGACCAGTCCTTTATAACAAATAAAGCTTTTAAATTCAACGGGGTGAGTCGATTGATCCACTCCTTTCGAATCAGCTGCTTTGCCAAATGGGCCTGGACGGCAAAAAAATGCTCACCACGAATGGTGAGCAAGAGTTGTAAAGAGAAAAAGGATCCGCCCCGCAGAACGGGACAGAAAGCTCCAATGCACCAATAATTTAAATATGGGGTTGGGCCTTGTCAACAAAAATCCTCGGAGGTTAACCATTTGTGCGGCTTGGGGGGATTCAGCGGTTACTGATTTAGCTGCTTCGGCGTAACCTGTTGACCTATCTTGAGTTGTATGAGTTCTTCATCCGACACGCCGCCCACGTAGCGATTTGGATACCGTGTTTTCATATAGATGCGGAAACCACCGAATCCGACCCCGACAACAGCCGTGAACAACAGTGCGATGCCGATGAACTTGAAGATCGTTAGAATCATGTGAGGCAGGGTCAGGGCCGCTTCGATCGCCTCGTTCCACGTGATTTGCGACTCATAATTGGACGTCGACAGGATGGTCTCTGCGAGTGATCCGTCGTCGGTCCGATCGACGATTGCAAATAGAGGTCCTGCCCGTTTGTACGCCGGTAAAGTCTCGGTCGCTGCAATCCAGGCCTCGGAATACTGCTTCGCCAGTTGTTGCGTCGGATAGAGCAACATGACGAGCCTGGCCGAGTTCCCGTCCTCGCTGTAGGACGCCAGCGCTACTTCAACGCTGTCGTCAAACCCGAAGAAACCGGCATCGAGGCCAACCGCAGTTTCAAAGGCTGTCGGGTTGAGCAGGTATTTTTCCGATCCGGGAACGAGCCCTTCCGGCGGCAGATGTCGCGAGACAGGCGGCTTCGCGGACCGGCCGATGATGTTCGCCGACAGGACCTCGGCCAACGCCGTTCTCGCCTCGGGCCTGCCACGCAGTTTCGTTACGTACTTGGATTGCCAGAAGACAAGCTGATTTCCCAGACGGTAGCTTTCCGTTCCCGTCGAGCCCAGTTGGAAGTCGGATCTCTCCCAGTCACGTTCTAGAGTGAAGAGTCCATATGCAGCCGTCGAATCGATCATCTCGAAGATCGTCACGTCGACGGAGCCGTCTGGTCCAGTCACCGCAAAACTGGACGCACCGCGCAGGCCGTACTGGCGAATCGCCCGAGCGCTGTCGGGTGCCAAAGTGGCCACATCATCTTCGTCGAACTCGACAGGCGCAGATGGGATGGTCCAGGCAGGTTCCTCGAGAAGCCAGTCGATCAACGTCTGTCTATTCTGTGCCTGGAGCGTCGTTGAAAAAAGAGACACCCCAACGAGGCACCAGAGCCAACGAATCTTCATGGTTCAGGCGACTATTGTTGAATCTTAGCGGTGGCAAAACCGCTCAAAGTGTTCGAGTAAGATCTTACACCTTCGAAGAGAGCTTCGGCAATCTGCTGTCGTTGATCATCGCTCTTCAGGAGACGTTCGTCTTCGGGGTTGCTGATGAAGGAAACCTCGGCAAGGATGGAGGGCATGTTGGCGCCGATCAGGACGACGAAAGGAGCCTGCTTGACACCCCGGTCTCGTCCGAAGTTCTTGCGCCTGGCCAGAGACTCCTGGACGTGGGATGCGAATTCCCGGGACTCGTCAACCTTGTCGCGCAGCATGATCTTGCTGACGATGTCCTGGAGCTCCGAGATCGATCGCTGTGAAGCTGCGTTCTCTCGAGCCGCAATTTCGAGCCCCTCGTTCGAGGTCGTGAAATTCAGGAAGTAGGTTTCGAAACCACGGATCGAGCTGCTCCTGCTCGAATTGGCGTGGATCGAGATGAACAGGTCGGCTTCAGCCTGGTTCGCCATTGCCGTCCGTGTCTCCAGCGGGACAAAACTGTCCCCCCCGCGCGTCATGACGACTTCGGCGCCGAGTTCAGTCTCGATCCGCTCCTTGAGTCGCCGGGCGACGTCCAGTACGAGTGCCTTTTCCGTCAATCCAGTCGGTCCGATCGTTCCGGTGTCCCGTCCGCCGTGCCCGGCGTCGATAACCACCCGGGCGATCTTGAGCCCCAGGCTTCGAATCAGAGAATGGTCCCCTTTCGCCGTAGGTTGAGCCGGAGTACTGACGCGAGCGTCCTCGGGTGGCGGGATTCCTTCTGCCGGAGCGCTCGGGCTGTCCGTCCGGACCGTCGGAGGCTGATTCTCCGCCACAGTCGTTGTCCGCTTCGGGCTCGCTGTCGCGGTTCCGAGCACATCGATCACCAGCCGGTCCGGATCCCTCAGCGTGAACGTCGTGACATCCTGCAGCTGAACCAGGTCGAGGACGACCCGCACGGTCGATGCGTCATGCTGCGCCACGCGGATGTTTTCCAGCATTACGGATTCCACCGGAAAACTCTGTGTCTTCAGCGTGTCGTTCAATCGCGCGGCCTCGATGTCGAGGAATACTCGCGCCGGATTTCTCGCGTCGCCCTGGGTGAATCGTGTCTCTCCGTCGAGATCGACGACTACACGTACCGATTTCTGAGATTCCCAATAACGAATGTTGTCGACTGAAACCAGAGAGGTCGGGGCTCGTGGAATTCGATCTGGTTCTGCCACCGATTCGGCTGCGCTTGTCGCCACAGCTTCTGTTGCTTCAGGAGGTCTGTTGAGGCGTGCGATCCCCTCCCGAGCCGCTTGAATGAACCGTGAACCCGGATACTCCCGGACCAGGAACTGTAGCGTCCTGACAGCGTCTTTCGCGTCATCGATTTCCTGGTAGAGTGCGGCGATGTTGATCAGGGCGTTGTCTGCATAACCCGTGTGTGGGGTGATCAGATACACCCTCTCGTAGAGGCGGATCACGCGGAGATAATCAGCCCGGGTTCTTTCGGATGAAGGTTTTTCCTTGACGGCGATTTCCTGCCGTTCGGCGGCCTCATACGCAGTGGAAGCCTGCTGGCGAAGGGAAGTCTGGGCAAGAGCGTTGAACGCCGGTAACAGACCGACAAGAAGGATTGGAATGAAGCTGTGCAGTAGCATCCGTTCTCAAAAAACCGCCGGGACCCTTGGGTTCCGGCTATCCCGATAAACCCTGGCAGGCTCGAATCGCCTGGCTAACTCTACGGTCCAACGTTGGAGAAACGTGCGACTCCACGCTGGTCGACGGTGCGGCGGATGCCGGATGAGGCAGGATTGGAAGCCTCGTTCGGAGCCGCCGGTGCCGCAACTGCGGGCTGGCGTGCCGGTTCCGCCGCTACTGTCTCTGTCGCTTGCCTCTGGCTGGCAACGGCGGGCCGTGCCTGACCGAGAATCCATGTGTAGGCCGCCCGGACCTTCCGGACATAGTTTTGTGTTTCCGGAATCCTTGGAATCCGACCCAGTCGTGCGACCCGATTCTCTCCGGAGTTGTAGGCGGCCAGTGTCAGGTCCAGATTCCCCTGGAATTTCTGCAGAAGGAATCTCAGGTAGCGCACTCCGCCTTCGATGTTCTGTGCCGGATCGAAGAAGTCGCGAACTCCGAAACGTTCGCCGGTTTCCGGGATCAATTGCATAAGCCCCAAAGCGCCCTTGTTCGACACAGCGCGAAGGTCGGAATTGGACTCGACTTTGATTACGGCACGGACCAGGGACGAGTTGACGCCATGCCTGGCAGAAATAGTGTCGATCAGGTTGTCCAACGGACTCGACTGCGCGGCTCGATGAATCACGGCTCGAGGAGCCAGAGTCGGCGGTGCGGGTGCAATCTTCGGGGTGGCTGCAGTGTGGCCGGCAATATTCGTGAAAACGATCTTGCCCTTGGCGTTTACAAACGCTGTGATGCGATCGTCTCCGCGGACTTCCCCTCGACCTGCCAGCAGCAGGACCAGGGACCCGGTCACAATGAGGTGCCTCGTTTTCATTTCGAACACAACAGGAAGCGGTCTAACCCACTAGATCCGCCACGATATTGTACACTGCTTGTAAAGCTTGATCCAGCTTTTCGGGCTCTTTCCCGCCTGCCTGAGCGAAGTCCGGCCGGCCGCCACCGCTGCCACCAACCAGCTCCGCAATCCGCTTGATGACTTTACCGGCATGCAGTTGCTTTCGCAAATCTTCCGAGACGGTTGTGACCAACATGGCCTTTCCCTCGGACACTGTTCCGAGGACGACGATCCCCGAGCCGAGGCTCGCCCTGGTGTTTTCGGCCAGTTCACGCATCAAGGGCACGTCCATGTCCTCGACCCTCTGGGATATGACAGCCACGTCGCCAACCGTGTTCCGGGACTCCAGCAGATCCTGGAGTTGCGACTTCGCATCCTTTCGTTTGAGCGTGTCCAGTTGTTCTTCCAGTTGCTTCTGCCGCTCCATGGTCCTTGCGATGGCCCGTGAAAGCTCCGTCCGCGGCGTCTTGAGTTGCTCCGACAGCATTTCGATCAATTGTTCATCCTGACCGAGGCGCTCATAGCTGCCCAGACCGGTCAGGGCTTCGACCCTCCGAATGCCCGAGGCCACGCTGCTTTCTGAAACGATCTTGAACAGACCGATGTCTCCGGTCAGGCGAGTATGAGTTCCCCCGCACAGCTCCATGCTGATGTTCGGGATGGAGACGACACGCACCTTCTGCTTATACTTTTCGCCGAAGAAGGCGGTCGCTCCGGATTCGATCGCTTCGTTGAGTTCCATTTCCTTCGTGGACACCGGATGGTTCTCGAGAACGATGTGATTGATTCGGTCCTCGATTTCCTCAATCTCCCGACCCGTCAGTGCCGCGTAATGGGTGTAATCGAAACGAAGGCGGTCGCTCGCCACCAGGGACCCGGCCTGTTTGACGTGTACACCCAGCGTATCCCGGAGAATCGAGTGAAGCAGATGGGTTCCCGTGTGATTCGCGGCGATCCGGCTTCTTCTTGCCGCGTCGACCTGGGTGGAGACTTCGTCGTCTACCGCCAACCGCCCGAAATCGAGTACGACAGAATGAAGAACAACGCCCCCAACGGGCGAGTGTGTGTTGGTGACTCTAGCGGCTCCGTTCGCAGACGAGAGTGTGCCCGTGTCGCCGACCTGGCCGCCGGACTCAGCATAGAAGGGAGTCTCGTCGAGAATGATTTCAGCGGTCATGCCGCTTCCTTCGATCTCATCGACCAGGTTGCCGTCGCGAATGATGCCGATCACCCGCCCCTTCGATTGCAGGGTCGTATAACCCAGAAAGGCGTTGCTGCCCGATTCGAGGAATTCTTCATACAGGGGAAGGGAACCTGCTTCAGCACCCTTCCAACTTTCCCGAGCACGTTCTTTCTGCTTCTTCAATTCGGCGTTGAAGCCGTCGATATCGAGTCGCAACGATTTCTCGTCGGCAACTTCCTTGGTGAAATCCAACGGCAGGCCGTATGTGTCGTACAGCTTGAAGATGTCCGTTCCAGGAATGATGTCCTGCTTCCTTGAAATCAGATCGGAAGAAATTTCCTCGAGTTTTGCAATGGCCACCGACACCGTGTCGGAAAATCGTTGCTCCTCACTTTCGACAACGCGAGCCACGTACTCGCGTGTATTGATCAGTTCCGGATAGGCCTCTTTCATGAGATCCACGACGTGGCCGGTCATCGTGTGCATGAACGGCCCGCTCCGGCCGAGCAGCGTCCCCTGCCGGATTCCACGCCGCATGATCTTTCGCAGGACGTAGCCCCGGCCTTCGTTCGAAGGAATAATGCCGTCGCCGATGAGGAAAGTTGCCGCCCGGACATGGTCGGATATGATGCGCAACGAGATGTCGGTCGAATCGGAGTCGCCGTACTTGACGCCGAAAAGCTCGGAAGCCCGATCGATCAGGGACCGTAACAGGTCGGTGTCGTAGTTGCTGACCTTGCCCTGAAGCACCGACGCGATGCGCTCTAATCCCATTCCTGTATCGATGGACGGAGCGGGCAGGGGATTGAGCGTGCCTTCCGCATCCCGGTCGAACTGCATGAAGACCAGATTCCAGATCTCAACGTAGCGGCCGCATTCGCAAGGGAAGGCACAGTCCTTGTGGTCCTCCTGGCTGCCTTCCGGGCCGAAATCGTAATGCAGCTCGGAACAAGGGCCGCATGGGCCGGTTTCTCCCATCTGCCAGAAGTTGTCCTTTTCATCCATGCGGACAATGCGCTCGGGCCGGACCCCGACATGGGTCCTCCATAGTTCGTCGGCCTCGTCGTCGTCTCGGAACACGGTGACCCAGATTCGATCCGGATCGATACCGAACTCGTCGACGAGCAGTGCCCAGGCGTACTCAACTGCTTCCTTCTTGAAGTAGTCGCCAAAGGAGAAGTTCCCAAGCATTTCGAAGAAGGTCTGGTGCCGGCGTGTGTGGCCCACCACTTCCAGATCGTTGTGCTTTCCACCCGCCCGGACGCACTTCTGGCTGCTGGCAGCCCGGTCATAGCTGCGCCGATCCGATCCGAGAAAGACGTCCTTGAACTGGTTCATCCCGGCGTTTACGAACAAGAGCGTCGGGTCCTCGGCTGGAATCAACGACGAACTGGGAACCTGGGTGTGTCCACGGTCCTCGAAGAACTTAAGGAAACGGCTGCGGATTTCACTGCTCTTCATATGAGTTTTTCCAGTTCCTCGCGAATTTCTTCCTCATCATATCCAAGACGTAGAAGGAACCTGGAAAGACGAGCCGCATCGCGAAGGGAAACGGGTGGATGCAATTTCAAACCCCTCATTTTAGCCCCGAGTACATCCACAAGCGAAGGCCAATTCTCCCGTTCGAGAACATCGTCGGCGATTGTCTCCGCTATTCCGTTCCCAATCAACTCGACCCGGAGTCGGGGCCGTCCGTGGTTCTTCCTCACCCTCACAAAGGACTCGGCAAAACGTCGGTCGTCGAGAAACTTCGCGGACAGCAACCGATCGATGACCTCTGCCGGGTCGCGGCCAAACCGCTTCTCGAGGCGCGCCCTCATCCGCTGGACGCTGTAATCACGACCAGCAAGGAGCTTGATGGCATAGCCGTATGTCTTGTCGTCCATGGTTGGGAGCTTTCAGTTTTCAGCGGGTAGCGAGCAGCGGGCAGCGGGCAGCTTCGGAAACTGAGTTACCACCCCCGACCTCGGACTTCCCATCCGCGTAATCTGCGTAATCCGCGTAAAGACTTCGGACTCCCTCCAGGGGTTACCCGACCGGACAAAGCCAGTTCTCGAACTTGCCCTTGCCGCCCCGGATGATTTCGAAGAACTCGGATTGGATTTGTTCGGTGATCGGGCCACGGCCGCCCTTGCCGACTTCGATGCGATCGACCGACCGGATCGGGGTGATCTCGGCGGCTGTTCCAGCGAAGAAGAGTTCATCGGCGATGTACAGCCATTCTCTGGGGATGGCTTCCTCCCGGACCTCGAGCCCCAGGCTCCCGCAGATCTGGATCACCGAATCGCGTGTCAGCCCGGCCAGCACCGAGTGCGCGAGAGCCGGTGTGTGCACGACACCATCGCGAATCAGGAAGAGGTTTTCACCGCTTCCCTCGCTGACGTAGCCGGTTGCATCGAGGGCGATACCTTCAGAGTAGCCATTGTTGACGGCTTCCATCTTGATCAGTTGGGAATTCATGTAATGTCCGCCCGCTTTGGCGATGGCCGGAAAAGTGTTAGGCGCCATTCGAGCCCAGGAGGAGACACAGACCTCGACCCCCCGACTCAGCGCGTCTTTCCCGAGATAGGCACCCCATTCCCATGCCGCGATGTAGGTTTCGACAGGGATACCGATGGGGTTGACGCTCAGGGTTCCATATCCCCTGAGGACGACAGGCCGGACATAGCATTCGTCGAGCTTGTTTGTGCGTATTGTTTCGATGACCGCTTCGACCAACGTGGGCTCATCATACGGTAAGTCCATCCGGTATATCTTCGAGGACTCCGTCAGCCGGCGAATATGGTCCTTCAAACGGAAGACAACCGACCCTTCAGGTGTCTTGTAACAACGGATGCCCTCGAAGCAGGATGACCCATAGTGTACGACGTGTGAAAGAACGTGGATGTTAGCTTCGCTCCATGGGATCAAGGTCCCGTTTCGCCAGATCTGTTCGGATGGATTCACCGCTTTGCCCCTCATTTTGATTCGTGCTCCAGCAGCCCTTGGCAGAAAATTGATGCTCAACCCTCGCATGTTATCCTAGTTTTGATTCGCATGTGTGGCGACAACTGAAATGATCCCGACAAGATTCAAGACCGGAGTCACGACCCTGTTGTTCCTGATGCTCGTGCTTGCCGGATGCGGTTATCGGCTCGCCGGCGGTGACGTCGACCTTGGCACCGGGCAAACCCTGGCCGTACCCGTTTTCGGGAACCGAACGACCGATTACAAGGTTGAACAACGCCTGACCGAAGCGGTGCGTCGCGAGCTGATCCAGCGTACGAGGTATGAGGTCCTGCCCGATTCGGCCGGCGATGTCATCCTGTCGGGCGAGGTCCTCAGTGTGACGCAGACGCCGATCATTTTTACCAACCAGGGGCGGGGAACCGCCTATACCGTGGCTGTGGAGGTCAACGTCAGAATGACCGACAGCACCGACGGTAGTGTCCTGTTCGAGGGCCAGAACTGGGTCTTCAGAGAAGTCTTCGAGCTCTCGAACGATTCGGAAACGTTTGTCTCCGAGGATGCGGCGGCGATGGAACGCCTCGCGGACCGGTTTGCTTCGTCCTTGGTGGCCTCGCTCTTCCACACCCGCCCATGAAGTTTTCGGAATTCAAGAAACACTCTCCCCCACCGAGCCATGTCTATAGTTTTGTCTGCGAAGACGACTTTCTGGTCGGGGAATCCAGGGAGGTATGGGGCCGGGTTTTTGGAGGCGGGTGGGATTTCGAAAAGCTGTCGGTTAAGGAGTTCGAATCCATTGAGTCGAAGGACTTGATGAGCTCCGCCCTGACTCCGCCATTGTTCGGGTCGAATCGTGCGCTGCTGGTCACCCAGGGGGAGAAAGTCTCCAAGAAAAGGCTGGAGGATCTGGCACGGATCGTCGAAATAGAAGCTTCGTCGTTGAAGATCGTTCTGTGCATTGCTTCACGTCGTTCCGTGAAGGCCGGCATGAAAGGCTTTCCGCGGATTGAGATCGATGCGTTGCGGCCGGCCGACACGGCCAGATGGCTCCGCGATCGATATGGGGTGACGCCGGAGGTTGCCCGGCATCTCGTCGAAAACGTGGGGTCCGAACTGTATGTACTTCAGAGCGAGATGGAAAAGCTCCGGACCTATGTCCGTGACGAAAGGCCAGTCGAGGTGGCGGATGTCGATGTCCTGATACTCCGCTCCGAGCGATTCGGACCCTTTGAACTGGACGACGCGCTGCTTGCCCGGGATTATGAAAAAGCCGTTCGGGTTGTCGGCACCATGATTGAAGAGGGTGTCCAACCCATTCTCATCCTGTCCCGAATCGCACGGGTCTGGCGTCAGATCTTCGTTGGGAAGGTGCTGGAGGGAAGAGGCTCGGCGAAGGACATTGCCGCCGCTGCGTCGGTCCCGTACTGGAAGGCTGGTGAGTTCGCGTCGTCGTGTCGCCGCTTCGACTGGATTTGCGTAGTCAAGGGCTTCAAAGAATTGATCGAGGCGGACCGGACGTTTAAGACGTCCGCACCGAACCCGGAGTATTACTTCGACGTCATGCTGTGGAAGTTAATTCGTGGGGAAGTGGTCAGTGGCCAGTAGCCAGTGGTCAGTTGAGGAGAAGACAAAGAGGGTGCCAGGAACGTAGTTGGGGTAGTGGCCAGCCGAATTCGCCATCCCGGCCCCCACCTGACCACTGACAACTGGCCACTTCTTCCAGCCAGTCAGAAACGGTTGCGACACTGTAAAGTGAGTTTTCGCCGATATGAGGAGGCGGGCAGCTACGCCGGTATGCCGTTCACGTTGCGGGCAAGGTGCGACTTGTACCGCCCTGCGGCATTCGACTTGATGACACCCTTCTGAACGGACTTGTCGATCAGGCTCAACGTGGCGGGCAGCAAGCCTTGGGCCTCGTCGGCCTTGCCGTCCGATATTGCCGCCTTCAGCTTCTTCAGTTGCGTCTTCAGCCTGTTGCGGTTCATCTGGTTGATCAACCGCTTCTTCTCGTTTTGTCGATTCCGCTTGATCGCGGATACATGGTTTGCCATAAACGTTTACCTCGAACCGACAATACTAACAAGTACGTCGGGTGGGGGTCAATGCCCGCCGAAGAATCCTGGACCGCCGTACACTGATTTCCTTCGAATTCAACGAGAGCGTTGTCGGGTGGCTGAAGAGTTGAGCCGAGTCACTGTTTTCTTGACCCATCGGTTTTTGAGGCCTCTCCAAGGTGGGGGGCGGACGGCGGTGGACCAGACGCCAACGCCCAGATGGCTAACGGCCGCTTAAGCGCGGGTCCAGCGTGGTATAATCCCCGTGCTCAGGAATGAAGAAAACCATCCCCATCGGCGAAGGCGTCGCCGACCTGTTTGGTACCTACGACGGAAACATCAAGTACCTCGAATCCCTCCTGCACGTCGAAGTTCACGTTGATGAGAATAATCTTACGGTCGAAGGGCCGGACCAGCACGTCACTCTCGTCGAACAGTTGCTGGAGGATTACGCCCAGTTACGCTCCGAGGGCATCAAGCTGTCGGACGACGATCTGAAGTCGGTCATCCGAATCGTATCCGAAGATAATTCGGTCACGTTGAGGCAGGTCATGTCGCCTCTCCGTCAGTTTCAGGTCGGTAAGTGTAGCGTTGCGCCCAAGACGTTGAACCAGAAGTTGTATATGGAAGCCATCGACCGACACGACATGGTCTTCGGTATCGGTCCGGCCGGAACCGGCAAGACGTACCTCGCCGTCGGCATGGCGATCCGGGAATTGCTGAGCAAACGCGTGAGCCGCATCGTGTTGACCCGCCCGGCTGTTGAAGCGGGCGAACGGCTGGGTTTTCTGCCTGGGACTATCGAAGAGAAGATCGATCCCTATCTGCGCCCGCTCTACGATGCTCTTCACGACATGCTGGATACAGACCGCGTCGATCGGTATCTGGAACGGCGGATCATCGAAATTGCGCCGATTGCCTTCATGCGTGGCCGGACGCTGAACGACTCGTTCGTGATTCTGGACGAGGCGCAGAACACCACCTCGGAACAGATGAAGATGTTCTTGACCCGTATCGGCTTCAGTTCCAAAGCGGTCGTCAATGGTGATGTGACACAGATCGATTTGCCGTTCGGGAAGACATCCGGCCTTATCGAAGCCCGGGATGTGCTTCGGGATATCCGCGGGATCGGTTTCGTTAATTTTAACGACCGCGACGTCGTGCGTCATCAACTGGTGCAGGACATCGTTCGGGCATACGAAAAACATTCAAGACAGAATTCCATCGATCAACGTGCACTTCTGTTCAAGAAAACGCCGGATGCCAACGAGGCGACATGATGAAAGCCGCTTCCAGGCCGGTCCAATCCTCGTCAGGGTCCACGGAACCAGTAGAACCTGAGCCATACTTGCTCCTCAACCGTCAGAGGAAGCATCCCGTCAATCGCCGCGAGCTTTCGGGCTTCCTGGACCGAATCGCAGACCACCTGCGGGTGGGCGATCCGTTTTCGGTCGTGCTCATCAGCGATCCGGTGATGCGCGGGTACAACAACAGGTACAGGATGCAGGACAAGTCCACGGATGTCCTGTCCTTCCCCGGTGATACGGGTTATCTGGGCGACGTCCTCATTTCCACCGAAACCGCATACGCCCAGGTTCTACGATCAAAATCGTTGGATCTTGATATGAATCTCAAGAGGTTGGCACTTCATGGGCTCCTGCATCTGCTGGGCTATGATCACGAGACCGACGACGGGGAAATGAGATCCATCGAGCGCCGATTGCGCCGCAGGTTCAAATGTTAAGCGCCGTAGAATTCCTGATTGCCGCGGGACTCGTAGTGGCTCTGCTGGTCATGTCGGTTCTGGACTTTGCGCTTGCCGGAATCAGCAAGATCGCCCTACGACGGCTCATCGACGACTCTCCCGACCAGAGGCGAAGCCCCTTGCTGGTGACGCTCCTTGAGGACCGAAGCGAAGTGTTGATGGCCGTTCACATCGGCACTCAGGCTCTGCTGATTGCGATCGCGGTTCTCTTGACCGGCGCGTTCCTGCGTACTCCTCTCCACTTCGCTGTTGCGCTCCCTGTGGCAGCCGGAACGACCCTGGTCATCGTGCTGATTTTCAGGCAACTCGTACCAAGAGCGCTGGCGAGGCGCAATCCGGAGCTGGCGCTTGGCCGCCTGGTTCGGGTGATGAGCGTTCCTTACTATATCTTTCGTCCCCTGGTGCGCCTGATCATGATCGTGCTCAATCGCTTCCATCGATGGGAAGAGGAGAGCGAGCCGGAAGCGGAGGAAGAGGCGTCGGAAGAAGAGATTCAGGCCTTTATCGACGCGGGCCAGGAAGAAGGGATCCTCGAGCAGGATGAAGGCGTGATGATCCAGTCGATCGTTCAGTTCGGCGACAAGGTTGCGCTCGAAGTGATGACGCCCAGAACGCAGATCGTGGCTGCTGACGTGGCCTGGAGCGCCGAGAGGCTCGTCGGGCTGATCGTGTCGAAGAAGCACTCCAGGATCCCGGTGTACCGTGACGAGTTGGACAACATCGAAGGGATCGTTCACGAGCGGGACCTGCTCCGAGTCTGGCGAACTGGTGAGCAACTCGAAAACATCCGGTCGCTCGTGCACCCTGTTCACTTCATACCTGAAACCAAGCCCATAGATGACCTCCTCGAGGAAATGAAAACCCATCGGCGACAGGTTGTCCTCGTTGTGGATGAGTACGGAGGCATTTCAGGACTGATCACTATAGAAGACTTGATCGAAGAGATCGTCGGTGATATTCGGGACGATTCGGAGCCGGAAGGCGACGAGATCCTCGAAGAAAGTCCAGGGAGCTACCTTGTGCCGGCTACGTTCGAACTCGATGCGATGGAGTCCCGTCTGGGAATGCCGGTCGTCGACGACACCGAGTGCACGACGGTAGGAGGGGCTGCCGTTGAACTGTTCGGGTTCCTGCCTTCGCGAGGCGAGAAGATCGAGCATCAAGGCCTGTCCTTCGAGGTGGTCGAGGCAGACCGCCGTAAGATCCGCCGCCTGCGAATTCGTTTGCTTTCGCCGAAGAGGAAGTGATGGCAGACGAGCAATTCAAGTCCGGGTTCGTCTCCATCATCGGCCGACCGAATTCCGGGAAGTCCACCCTGCTGAACAGACTCGTCGGCGAGAAGATTTCAATAGTGACGAACCGGCCCCAGACAACCCGCAACGTCGTACGTGGGATCATCTCGGATGATCGGGGACAGATTGTTTTTCTCGATACCCCCGGAATCCACAAGCCGGTCCATCGCATGAACGAACGGATGATGCGCTTCATGTCCGAATCACTGGAGCACATTGATGTCGTGATCCTGATGGTCGACGCGTCCGTCGCCTACGGACGTGGTGACGAGTTCGCGCTCGGCCTCGTGAAGAAAGCGTCTTCCCGCCGTTTTCTGTTGTTGAACAAGATCGACAAGGTTCCAAAACGCGAGCTCCTCCCGCAGATCGACCGCTACGGAAAAGCGGCGAGTTTTGACGCGATTGTTCCTCTGTCGGCCCTGACCGGGGACGGTGTCGATAAGCTGAAAGAAGACATCTTTGGTTACCTGTCCCCGGGTCCGATGTACTACCCGTCCGATCAACTCAGTGACCAACCTGAACGCTTCCTGGTTTCGGAAATTATCCGGGAGAAGCTGATCCTTCTGACCCGTGAAGAGCTCCCCTACGTGACCGCGATCAACATCGAACGCTTCGAGGAAAGCGAACCGATTATTCGAATCTACGCCTCTATCTTCGTGGAACGGTCCTCGCAGAAAGGTATCGTCATCGGGAAGGGTGGGCAGCTACTGAAGCGGGTAGGAACCGAAGCGCGTCTGGAGATCGAATCCCTCCTCCACAGCCGGGTTCATTTGGACTTGCACGTCAAGGTGAAGAAGAAGTGGCGGGATGACGAGCAGCTTCTCCGAACCCTGGGGATTTAGGGGGTGCGTAAAGACCTTGGCCCCCCGGGGCTACCCGAGAGCTTGCAGCGGGTAGCGGGCAGCGAGCAGCTTCGGAAACTGCGTCACCGCCCCGACTTCGGACCTCCCATCCGCGTAATCTGCGTAATCCGCGTAAAAACTTTGGATTCTGATGCCGTTACCAGTCGCTGTAGGGCGTTCCTTCGCTCGAAACTGTGCTCGATCCGCTGCGCACGTCCACGATCCCGGTGTCTAGTTGGTCCACGACGATGGCTGTGCTGCCGAACTCTACCTGCCAGGTCGTGCTCGAATCGGTAATCGGATCCTGCGGTACTTCTCTCAGATAGCCGGCGTCTACGAGGTCTTCCAGGGACTGCGGAGCGATCTTCTTGTCGGCTGTGTACTGGTCGATGACCGAGCGAAGCGAGTGCAGGTTGCTCTTGAGGACGGCTTCTCTCGAACGCAGGACGATCGCCTGGTACATCGGGATGGAGATGGATGCCAGGATCGCAATGATCGTCAGGACAATCATCATCTCCAGCAGAGTGAAGCCGTTCCTACCAATCCTTGTAGTCTGTACCATCCAGGGCCACCCCGATCGATTTCGTGTAGACATCGAAGATATTTTCTCCACCCCAGGACGTCGAGTCCGGATCGTCCTGATAAGCTCTCAAACCCCACTCAGTCGAATTCGTCATGGGGTCTATCGGAATCCGACGGAGGAACTTCAGCTTCCGATCGACCTGACCTATCTGATCGACACCCTCAGAAAGTACCTCGAGCGATTCGGGGTATCCTTCGGTGCCGAGCGTGACCTGGATCAAGCCTAGATCCGAAGCCTCTTTGTAACGGTCGATGGCGACGCGCATTTCACGCAATGCCCGGCGCAACTCGACCTCTCGCTGACGGACTATCGAGTTGCGTGCCAGCGGGAGAGCAAGGCCGGCCAGAATCGCCACGATGGTCACCGTGATGATCAGCTCAACCAGTGAAAAACCGCGCCGGGAATAAGTGGAACCCATGTCTCTATTCTATGGCACCGTGACCTGAACTTCGGCAACCTTCCCTATACGCGTCTGGTTGCCGCCGGCTCGGACTGTGAACTCCGACACGCGCAGGACGGATTCGCCGCTTCTCAAAGCTGTCAGGGTCAGTCTGACGACGCTGCCGTCACCGGAAATCGGAGCAGCTCGTTCCGGCCGTTCGAGCGACACCAGCGCTATTCCAAACTCGGTGTCGATATTCTGAATCACGGCCACTCCCGTACCGTCGCGGCTCAAAAAACCACCGTCCAGTACATTGCCGAGCTCCAACAGTTCGGGGTCGAACTCCAGAACCAGGTCGGCGCCGGTTATGCTGGCGACGTTGATCCTCAGTTCGACGTCGGTCGGCACCCCTGCCTCAAGTATGAGTGGTGAAGGATCGAAGCTCACGGCGTCGGAGGTGGGCAACGGCTCCGGACCAGGCACCTCGCCTTCGGGATTCGCAGGTTCCGGTGCCGGGGGTTCCGGTTCCGGTTCGGGTGCCACGTCGCGACTTCCCAGACTGCCTGAGATTCCCATCAAACGCGTATCGACTTCCGTTCCTACCAGGATGCCGTTCAGGTTACGGTCGGTGATGTCGGGCATCCGCAGTATGTGGGGTGTCAACATGATGATGATTTCGGTTTGGTCACGCTGGCTGGTCTCAGTTGAGAACAGGTGCTTGAGGATCGGAATGCTGGAGAGCCCCGGAATGCCCGACATCGCAGTCGTCTCGGTCTCAGTGATCAGGCCGCCCAGGATGTTGGTCTCACCCTCTTGCAGGCGGATTTCGTGCTGGATCGAACGGTTCGTAAATACCGGCAGTGAGACGCCGCCGATGATGCTGTTTCCCGCCGTAGCCTGTACTTGAACGATAACGGTCATCGAGACCTCTCCGCTCAGCAACACCCGGGGCGTGATATCGAGGTTGACGCCGACATCGATATATTGGAACTGAACGACGGGGGTGCCGGTCGCACCCACGAATGCAGGCTGGAAACTTCCAGACGCGACGGGGACGCGGGAACCGATCCGAATCTGTGCGAGTTTGCCGTCGGTGGCCCGAACGCTCGGGTTCTGCACCAACCGGGTGTTCGAGGACCTTGCCAGAAATCGCGCCACTGAATCGGGAATGACGATGTTGAAACTTCCGGAATTGATCCCGTCCAGATCCCGCAGGCCGATCTGGTTTCTCCCGGCCCCTGCCTGTCCCCCGGCGCCGTCGCCCGCGGGGGCTGCACCGGAGTCGAACCCGAGAACGGTTCCCTGTGGCGGCAGGACGCCCAACTCCCGAAGTTGATTCCGGTCGACTTCGAGAACGGTTGCTTCCACAAGGACTTCCGCTTTGCCCTTGTCTATGTCATCGATTATCTTTTCGGCGATCGCTACCTTGTCCGGGGTGTCGCGGAGGATTATGGCGTTCATGGACGTGCTTTGAGCGATGAAGCGCATGTTCAAAAGCGTTCGGATTGCCGTGATGGCCTCGGTGATGTCCGTTGGGTTGACACTATTGGTCAGGTAGATCGTCTTGAGTATGTGTTTCTCGTATTCGCGCCGCTTCTGCTGATTTTCCGGTGCGACGATAATCGTTCTCTGATTGATCGGTTTCCAGAAAGTACGAGTCTGAAGAGCCAGAATGTCCAGCGCGTCGAAAACTGTCAGATCGTCCAACTCCACCGATATCCGGGTCGACCGGAAGTCCGGATCGAAAATCACGTTCAGCCCGGCGAGTTCACCGATCGTTTCAAAGATCGCCTCCGCTTCCTGGGTGATACGGAGTGAAATCGGTCCGGTCAATGTCGGCCGCAGCTGGGCTTCCATAGTGGGGTCCACCTGAGCCCGCTCCCGCCGCAGGTCGAAGTCGGCCGCGATCTGAGCTTCAGCCGGGTCGCCGGAACGAATCATTTCCTCGACGCGTTCCAGTTCCGACTGGGCCAGGGTGTGAGTCGGGTCCAGTTCGAGGGCACGAGCGAACTCGTCTCTGGCGCCCTCCAGGATCCCGGCCTCGAGCGCCCGCCGGCCGTTCTTGAAGTGTTCGAAGGCCGAGGCGAAGCGCGCGTGTTCGAACTTCAGCCGGTATTCGATATCGCCAGGCTTTTCAGCGAGGGCTTGCTCGTAGTGGGTCATCGCTGTTTCATAGTCACGGACCAGTTCGGCCTCGATACCGAGCTTGTATGCGTCACGGCCGGGAGCGCACCCAGCCAGAATCGCGACCGTTATGGTTAAGGTGACGAGAACCCGTAGTATGGACAGTCTGTTCATGGTAGCTTTCAATAATTGAGTGTCGTGTGGTCGTCTTCCGGGTCTCGGGCGAGAATCGCTCGCGTCCTCGTACCGTCGGGTTGCCCACTACGATCGCTGAATCCGAATATTTCGGTATGATCCAGCAGAGAAAAAAGATTCTGGCGTTCATCCTGCTCCTGGTCGACTTGGTGTTGACCGCGGGCAGTTTCTTCCTCGCCTACTTTGTACGAAGCCTGATCGCACTCGATGGCTTCACGGTGATGCCTATCGGCATCTACATCTGGCTGCTGTGGCTGATGCTGCCGATCTGGGCTATTCTTCTTCCCGCCTTCGGAGTCTATTCTTCGCGATTCCTTTCGCCGAAGAACCAGTTCGTTCAGCTCTCCAAGGCCGTTGGTTTCGCCTGGGTCGTCACGGCGGCAGGGATGTTCTTTGTCGGGTACGAGGCGACGAGCCGCCTCATAGCAGTCTTCACGCTCGTCATCAACTATGCTGCGCTGGTCTCGTATCGGATGGTCTTGTTCGCAGTCCGGAATCGCAGCCAGACCTGGATCCGGCATGTTGCGGTTATCGGCGATCAGGAATCCGCTGAGGAACTGGTTGCCACGATCGAGGCCCACAGGGAATGGGGGCTCCGGCCGATAGGTGTCTTTCCCGAGGCCGAGGCCCGCGAAGTTCTCGAGCGAGGTGGCATTGACGAGGTAATCTTTGTCGTCGATCGCCAGCGCTTCGATTCTTGCGAAGAGCTCTTTCTGATGTGTGAAGAACTCGGCGTGACCGCGCGCGTCGTGCTGGATCTGTTTCCTCACACGATCTCCCGGATGGAACTCCATGAACTGGAAGGGTTTCCGCTGCTGACTTTCAGCCCTACACCTTCCGACGAAGTTGTTTTGTTCATCCGGCGCATACTGGACATAGTCCTCTCCGGTGTACTCCTGGTGGCCGCGACTCCGATCATGGCTGTCGCGGGAATAGCGATCAAACTGACTTCCCGCGGTCCAATACTCTTCACCCAGGAAAGATGCGGCCTTCATGGCCGACGATTCGAAATGTACAAGTTCCGTTCCATGGTCGACGACGCCGAGCAACGGCGGTACGAACTGGAGTCGCTGAACGAGATGGACGGACCGGTATTCAAATCTTCCCGAGATCCCAGGGTCACGCCTGTCGGGAAGTTTCTGCGACGGTTCAGCATCGATGAATTGCCTCAACTCTATAACGTCCTCAAGGGCGATATGAGCCTCGTCGGGCCCCGCCCGCCGCTTCCTCAGGAGGTCCAGCGATACAAACGCTGGCAGCGCCGCCGCCTGAGTATGAAACCCGGCATCACCTGCCTTTGGCAGATCAGCGGCCGGAATCAGGTCGGCTTCGAAGAGTGGATGAAACTCGACCTAACCTATATAGACAACTGGTCTTTGCTTTTGGATTTGAAAATTTTGATCAAAACTGTTCCGGCTGTTTTGATGGGTAAGGGCGCGCGGTGAGTGACGTTCGAACTGGTTTCCATACGGTTCCTATCGGGGTTATAATGAAAGCGGAGAAAAATATCCTGGGAGGACTGCTTTCATGAAGCGGTTTGCTGCGTTGGCGTTGATGCTTGTTTTCGCCCAGTCGGTAGGGGCGTCGGATCAGGATGCGTTGGAAATCACGGTGATCGACGGACGTGTGTCGATACATGCCGAAGCGGTTCCGCTTGGTCGTTTGCTCGGCCTGCTGGATCGGGTCGCCGGAACGAACTCCACGGTTGCCGATCAACTCATCAATCGCAACGTCAGTGTTCAGTTCTCTGGTTTGGACCTGGATCGAGCCGTGAAGAAGATTTTTGAAGGATTGCCGCTCGACTACTTCGTTCTTGGAAATACACGGATTGTGGTCACTGCAGTTTCCGGGACGCTTTCCGGGCAGGCCGCACCCGCGAGTCCGGCAGGAGCGTCGAACCCTTCCCCGCAACCATTCGTCAGCCAGAGCCAGGGACAGAGAGACGCGCGTGCGATCAATCGAGCAACACCCTTCCAGGCGAATGCGGCAGCGAGGGCAAATAACCCTGTGCCCGGCAATGCTCCCCAGCAGCCCGCGATCATTCAGACGCCCTTTGGGCCGCTGGTGAACCCCCGTGCGAATCAGAATGCCCAGCAGCAGCCGGGAAGCCCTCTCGCGATGCCAGGCCAATCGTCTTACCCGTTTGGAACGACAACCGGGTCACCCGGGACGCCTTCTGTGACAAGTCCCGGCATGCCCACTAGTCCTGGAACTCAGACGACGCCGGGTTCCGGGCAGCCCAACGTTTTAGGAAACACATCGCCGAAGATACTGGACCTCAACAAGAAGAGCCCAAGCCCTCCTCCCCCCGGCAAACTGTGAGTTCCGCGCTGGCCGTCAACCGGCAAGCCTTCCATAACTATGAAATCCTGGAAAAGTTTGAGGCGGGGCTCGTTCTGACAGGAACCGAGGTCAAGTCCGCCAAAGACGGCCGCATCAATTTCAAGGACGCTTACGGACTGGTCAAGGCCGGAGAGGTCTGGCTTATGAAGTGCCACATCAGCCCGTTCTCGCACGGAAATATCTCCAACCACGATCCAGTCAGAGCACGCAAACTCCTTCTGAAACGGACTGAGATTCGGCGGCTGATCGGGCGGACGACCGAGCGCGGCCTGACGCTCGTGCCTCTTCGCATGTACCTCAAAAATGGTCGGGTTAAGTGTGAGATCGCCCTTGCGAAAGGCAAGAAGACTTACGACAAACGGGAAACCGAGCGTCGCAAGACAATCGACAAGGAAGCTCGACAGGCGGTCAGCGAGCGTTGATCGGCTAGACGGTGGCTAAGGAGCTATTCTCGAGTGGGCCCTAAGGAACACCCCATTGTCTGAAAACCTTCCAATCTATTCCGACATGTTGCGGCGGGGTCCGCATCCTTTTTCCGATCTGGAAGGATTGGCGTCGGTGAATCTGGCTCCCTGCTGGGAGCGTTTCGATCGACTGTTCGATCTCGGCGACGGCGCACGGGGTGTGGCTCTTGCACGACGAGCTCTGAATGCGCCGACAAAGGAGTTGCTCCAGACCGCTCATTCCGTGCTGTTTGAGGGGCGTGCCGGTGCCGGTTCGCTGAGACAGACGCTGACCGGAGCGGCTTATCGAGGCCAGGATTGCCCCGAGCCCGAGTTTATCGATCGGTCACTGGATAACTTCGTGTGCTGGCTGACGGCACCCAGCTTCATCGAGATCCATCCGGTGGAAAGAGCCGCGCTTGCCTTGACCCGCCTCATCGACATCTGGCCCTTCGAATTCGGAAACCGTACTGCCGCCGTCTTGTTTGCCAATTATTTCCTCTTTGAGGCGCATCTCCCGCCCTTCTTCCTTCTTGGGGAGCAACTGAGCGAATTCGATCAGGTCCTCCAAGGTGCGATAGCGATGCAGACCGAACCGTTGGTGAAGGCCATGTACTTGTCCATGCGAAGGGAGTTGGCACTTGTCGGGAAGTGAACGGTATTCACGCCAGGTGCGCTTTGCTCCCATGGGCGAAGGCGGACAGGAGCGTCTATCCCGCTCGTGGGTTACCGTCGTCGGCCTTGGTGCGCTCGGCTCGGTTGTGGCGGATCAACTCGTTCGAGCCGGCGTGGGGCGGATGAAGCTGATCGATCGGGATTTCGTTGAGCTTTCCAATCTGCAGCGACAGACGCTTTACGATGAGGAAGACGCGCGTTTGAGCCTGCCCAAAGCAGTTGCCGCCCAGAGCAAGCTCCGGCGCATCAATTCCACGGTTGAGATAGAGGCCGTGGTCGACGACCTGAACCCCGCGAATGTCGAAGAGCATATCCAGGGAGCAGACCTCGTCCTCGACGCCGTGGACAACTTCGAAACTCGCTTCGTTTTAAACGACGCTTGTCGAAAATCTCACCAGGCTTGGATTTACGCGGCTGCGGTAGGAAGCTACGGTCTGGTCCTGCCGATCGTCCCCGAATCGGTTTGCCTGCGATGTGTCGTGGAAAAACTTCCCGCTCCCGGCTCGTCTCCGACCTGCGATACTGCCGGGGTCATCGCACCAATCACCAACGTTATCGCTTCCATCCAGGTTACAGAGGCATTCCGTTTCCTGACTGGACAACTCGCCCTCGATGACATTCGGCTCGTCTCTTTCGATGTCTGGACGCGGCGGTTCTATTCGCTCGAGATTCCACCCGACGCGCGGGCCCGCTGCCCGCTGTGCTCAGAGGGCCGCTTCGATTATCTCGATTCGGCTCCGCTCCGGACGATCAGTCTGTGCGGGCGCAACTCGGTCCAGCTCATTCCCAGTGTCCGGGCCGACCTGGACCTGGGAGCCATGGGCAAAGCGCTCGAGGCATTTGGTCCAGTCCAGTCGAACGATTTCCTCATCAAATGTGCGAACCCACCCTACGAGCTGACGTTGTTCCGGGATGGCCGAGCCATCATCAAAGGAACCGAAGAGGCTTCGGTCGCCCGGTCCCTCTACTCGAAGATGGTCGGCCTGTAGCGCTCTATGAGCACACATGTTTCTGGAAGAAGACCCGCCTACGTGTAAGTGCGGTCTGTGACCGCACAGATCATGCGCTCATAGAGCGCACCTACACGTGTGGGCTATAGACGCTGCACCGTATCTTGTGATAAACCCGAACGCCATGACATCTCCGACAGGTGATGGGGGAGGAGTTCGCGAACTCATAAGCGAGGGCGAGGCCCGGTTCGACGAGCTACGGCGAAAGGTTGGGCTGGTTTTGGCGCCCGCTGTTTTTCTGGCGATCCTTGTCCTGCCGTTTCCCAGTCTCACACCTTCCGCTCACCGGCTCGCGGCCGTATTCACCCTTGTCGTGATCTTGTGGGTGACCGAAGCAATCCCGCTTCCAGTGGCCGCTCTGCTGGGGCCTACCCTCGCAGTCATAATGGGAGTGGCTCCCGTTTCGGAAGCTTTCGCACCTTTTGCCAACCCGCTGATCTTCCTCTTTATAGGGAGTTTCATGCTGGCCCAGGCGATCTTTGTTCATCGGCTGAACGAACGCATTGCCTACGGCGCCATGTCGTGGAAAATCGTCGGTGCACGGCCGACGCGAATATTGATTGCCTACGGTGCGATAGGGGCGGTGATCTCGGGTTGGATGAGCAACACGGCGACCGCCGCCATGCTGCTGCCAATCGGGATGTCGCTTCTCGCGTTCATGGAATCGGAAGCCGACATCAACCCGAAGTTCGGTTCGGTGTTGTTGCTGTCCACTGCGTACGGTTGCTCGCTCGGTGGCCTGGCCACGATCGTTGGGACACCACCCAACGTGATTGCCGTAGGCATGCTCGATCAATATCTCGGCGTTGAGATTTCGTTCTTCCAGTGGATGACGTTTGCCGTCCCGGTGTCCCTGACCATGTTGCTCTTCCTGTTTGCCTACCTTCTCTGGGTGGGCGGAGCGGGCATTCGAGAAATTCCCGGTGCGGACGAAATCATCAAGGCGAGAAGAAAGGCTCTGGGCCCGATGAGCCGGGGCGAACTCAACGTTCTGATTGCGTTCGGAACAACGGTGACGCTTTGGGTCGTGCCCGGGCTCCTGCCGTTGTTCCTGGGTACCGGCCACCCCTTTGCCGCACGCTTTGCTTCGTCGGTGCCGATTGCCGTCGCGGCCATGATCGGCGTCGTCCTCCTGTTCGTGTTGCCGCTGAGCAAGACCGAACGTACAACGATTACCTGGAAACAGGCCTCCCAGATCGACTGGGGAACTATCCTTCTGTTCGGTGGCGGCCTGGCCCTGGGTCAACTGACCTTTTCGACGGGTCTGGCGGAAGTGCTGGGGAACGGGATTACAGGTCTGTTCCCGGTCTCTTCGGTCGTCGGCCTGACGTTCGTCTCGGCCGGATTTCTGGTGTTTTTTACCGAGACGATGTCCAACACTGCAGCCGCGAACGTGATGATCCCGATCATCATCTCGATTGCTCAGGCTGCCGGTGTGAATCCGATTCCTCCAGTGATTGCCGCCAGCCTGGCCGCCTCGGTTGCCGTCATGTTGCCCGTGTCGACGCCGCCGAACGCCATTGTTTACTCTTCGGGCCGGGTGCCGATCACCACGATGATCAAGTATGGGCTGATCGTTGATGTCGTCGCGATCATCGTCATCCCCACTGTTGTTCTGCTGATATTCCGGTAGAGTTTCAGGAGGGGCGTGTATCGCTTTCTGCCCACGGTGGTTATGGCGCTCCGGGAAACGGCGAAAATGTTGACACTGATGACAGCGGAGTGTAAAAGGTAAGACTATCTTTCCCGTAATCTTGGTAGATGTAAGCCCGTAAGGAGGAAGTTTGTTATGCCACCTGTGCTAGCAGCGGCGCTGTGTTTCGTCACGTATGTGCTGTTCTATAAGTTCTATGCCCACCATCTGGGCTCCCGGATCTTCAAGCTGGATCCGAATGCAGTTACCCCTGCGCACGCGATGAACGACGGAGTGGACTACGTGCCTGCCAGGAAGGACGTGCTTTTCGGGCACCACTACGCGTCGATAGCAGGGCTGGCTCCAATGCTGGGGCCCGCCATCGCCGTTATCTGGGGATGGCTGCCCGGAATGGTGTGGGTCGTCCTCGGGACGCTTCTGGTCGGTGCGGTTCACGATTTCAGCGCCCTGGTCATTTCCATGCGGAACAAGGGCATGAGTATTGGAAAGGTTGCTGAAGACCTCATCGGTAAGCGTGCCAAGTCGCTCTTCCTCCTGATCATTCTGTTTCTGATTTGCCTCGTTATGGGCGTTTTCGTCGGTGTTGTAGCCGACCTGTTTACCACCGCTTTCTATCCGGAGGCCGTTTTCCCGACGTTCTTCCTGATGGGAGTGGCCATGGTGATCGGTTGGCTCGTATATAAACGTGGCGCGAGCGTCTCGAAGACCACTGCGGTCGGTTTTACCCTCATGATCCTTTCGATCGTTGTGGCGCTGAATATCGCACGGCCGGACCTTGGACGCGAAACATGGATCATGATCTTGCTCGTGTATGCGTTCGCGGCTTCGGTTCTTCCGGTCTGGGCGCTCTTGCAGCCGAGGGATTACCTGAACTCTCTGCTTCTGTACCTGGGTCTTGGCGCGGCGTATATCGGTTTCTTCCTGATGCGCCCGCAGTTTGCAGCCCCGGCTTTGGACATGGCGCCTGTGGATGCCCCACCGATATTTCCGTTTGTCTTCATTGTGATCGCCTGTGGTGCAGCGTCGGGTTTCCACGGGCTGGTTTCCTCCGGTACGACCTCGAAACAGATCAGCAAGGAAACCGATGCGGTTGCAATCGGATATGGCGGAATGGTGGGCGAGTCCCTGCTCGGCCTTCTGGCCGTGCTCGCCACAACCGCCGGTTTCCGCTCAACCGAGGCATGGAGTGAACACTATTCAAGTTGGAACGTCGCTAACGGCCTGGCTCCGAAGATGGAGGCGTTCATCGATGGATCGGCCGTGTTCGTCACCACACTGGGAGTGCCGATGGCTGTGGCTCAGGCATTCATCGCCCTGGTCGCGGTCTCCTTCGCATTGACGTCGCTCGACTCGGGCACGCGGCTGCTGCGCTACAACATTGGCGAGATCGGTCAGTCTATCGGCATCCCGCAGCTTGCCAATCGCTACACCGCATCGAGCATTGCCGTTGTCCTGATCGCGTTCTTCGCGTTCTACAAGATCAACGGCCAACCCGCCGGTCTGGCGCTCTGGGCCCTGTTCGGCAGTACGAACCAGGTGCTTGCCGGTCTGACGCTGTTGACGGTCACGGTTTACCTGCGGCAGAAAGGGTGGAACTACTGGTATACGTTCGTGCCGATGGTTTTCATGTTGGGTGTGACGATTACGGCCATGGTCTACAACCTCTGGCTGTACTTCAACGGCGGTCAGTTCCTTCTGACGTTCGTTGCGAGCTGCATCTTCGTCCTGAGTGTGTGGCTGGTGATCGAAGCCGTCCTGCGGTTCCGGAAAGGCCCCGAGATGATTTCGGTGCCCGAAGCTGCCGGAGGCGATTAGGTTTATCCAAAAAAAGGGGCGCTCTTTTTGAGCGCCCCTTTCTTTTGAGCTGTTAGCAGGCAGCGGGCAGCGAGCAGCTTCGGACCGTGCGTTACCGCCTCCCGACCTCGGACTCTGGACCTTGGACTTTGGACTCGCCTCCCCCAAAAACATACGAAACGATCTTGTACGCAAGTTTGGCGCAGAGGAAGTCCGACGCATGCTGTCCTTCGAGGGGCATCAATTCCACAATGTCCGCACCGACGATCTTCCTGGTCTGTGCGAGGTGCCGAATGAGCGTCAGTACCTCGTACCATGCCAATCCGCCCGGCTCTGGTGTGCCGGTAGCCGGCATGATCGCCGGGTCAAAGCCGTCGACATCGATGGTCAGGTAGACACAATCGGTCAAGGCACCGACAGCACGTTCGATCCAATCCGTGTTGCCGACTATGTCCCGGGCATAGAAAATCTCCGACGGCAGGCCCGACACGGCATCCCGTTCCTCTCTTGAGATCGACCGGATGCCCACCTGGACTGCCGGACAGATTTCGACGACTCGTCGCATTACACTCGCATGGCTGTGCGGAGTGCCTTCGTAGGTGTCTCGCAGGTCGGCGTGAGCATCGATCTGGAGAACAGACAGGTCGGGGTACTTGTCCTTTGCGGCCCGGATGATCGGCGTTGACAGGGAATGCTCACCTCCGAGAGCCAGAATGAACTTTCCATCCGAGAAGTACCTGCCGGCGTTTTCGTACAATTGATCCAGACCGGCCTGCTCGGTCGCATCGGAGACATCGGTTTCCGGCAGGGTATGAATGCCGACGTGGAAGGGCTCCCAATCCAGTTCATCGTCGTAATACTCGACGTAGGCTGAAGCATCGAGGATGGCGCGGGGGCCCCGGGAGGTTCCCTTGCCCCAGGTCGTTGTCCTCTCGTAGGGCAGGGGCCACACGACGACGCGGCTCCGGGCGTACTCGGAGAATTGTTCGGGGACTTCGAGGAACTGGGAGGACCGGCGCTTCATTCGGGGATGTAGACGGGTTCGGGTATGAAGATAGCTCCTGCAACAACCGTGGTCCAGAGTCCGTTCTTGTGACCGACCGCAGTCTTTGTGACGTTCGTGCTCTTCACGATTCTGTTCGAGATCTTCCAGATTTCTCTTTTCTCATCCCAGCTTCGGTCGGGATCGAATTCCACGCCCAGAGTCGTTGCCAGCATTTCCGCGGCCAGATCCTCCGCATAATCGCCGGAAACGCCCTCCTTCTCTCCGAAAGAGCTATGTTCGGAGAGGTATCCGTAGGAATTGGGGTCCGCCGGTATGGCCACTCCGATGGAAGCCGCGACGAGGCGATGGGGCTCTTTCGTCGCATTCGAACTAATGACGGAAAAAACGATCTGACCAGGATACAGGTACTTCAACCCCTGGGCCCTGGAGACCAGTTTGCACTTCGGAGGAAAGATACTTGAGACGTGGACGAGGTTAAAGGGAGCCAGACCCGCGTCTCGCAGGGCCATTTCGAAACTGGGTAATTTCTCCCGGTGTCGACCGACACCTTTGGTGAGGAATATCTTCTTGGCTACAAACACCCGGCATAACCCCCGCCAGATCAAAGATTGCTGGAGCCGCAACCGCCCCGAAATACAACACACCGAACGACTTCGAGAGCAAACCATCGGACGTTAGCAGAAACACTCCGGGGTGTCAATTGGCATCGAGTTCTGGCACAATTATGAGTTTCGCGTCAGGGTCGATTAACATGCATGCGTCTGTCGAGCAGCCATTATTTTCCTGGAGGTCTAATTGAAGTTTAACGGAGTCGAAGTTCCCGACCACGGCGGGATCATCACAAAGGAAGGGGATGGCTTTGTCATTCCCGACAAGCCGGTCATTCCATTCATAGAGGGGGACGGAACGGGACGAGACATCTGGAAGGCTTCCCGTATGGTCTTTGACGCCGCAGTCGAGAAAGCTTACGGCGGAGACAGAAAGGTCGTCTGGTACGAAGTGTTCGCGGGTGAGAAGGCATTCAATCAGTTCGAAAGCTGGCTCCCTGATGATACCCTCGCCGCGATCAAGCACCTGCGTGTGGCGATCAAGGGTCCATTAACTACACCCATCGGCGGCGGAATTCGCAGTCTTAATGTGACCTTGCGGCAACTCCTGGATCTCTATGCATGTGTGCGACCTGTGCGCTATTTCGACGGTGTGCCCAGCCCGGTCCGGCATCCGGAGAACATGAACATCGTTATCTTCCGGGAGAACACCGAGGATGTTTACGCCGGCATTGAGTGGGCGGAGCGTAGCGCGGAAGCGAAGAAGATCATTCGGTTTCTCGAAGAGGAGATGGGGAAGTCGATCCGTCCGGATTCCGGTATCGGCATCAAACCGATGTCGGCTACCCGAACCAAGAACCTCGTTCGTCGTGCGATTCAGTACGCAATAGACCGCGACCGGAAATCTGTGACCCTGGTGCACAAGGGCAACATCATGAAGTTCACCGAAGGTGCGTTCAGGGATTGGGGGTACGATCTGGCACGTGAAGAGTTTGCCGACCAGACGATATCCGAGGACGAGGTCTGGTCCAAACACGATGGGACGCCTCCGGCAGGCAAGATCGTCATCAAGGATAGAATCGCCGACTCCATGTTGCAGCAGGTGCTGACACGCCCGGCTGAGTATGAGGTCGTGGCAACGCCGAACCTGAACGGAGATTACCTGTCGGATGCCTGTGCGGCCCAGGTGGGAGGGTTGGGCATCGCTCCTGGTGCCAACATCGGCGATGACTATGCGATCTTCGAGGCGACCCACGGAACGGCACCAAAGTATGCCGACAAGGACGTTATCAACCCTGGAAGCGTCATCCTGTCCGGATGCATGATGTTCGATTTCATGGGATGGAAAGAGGTCGCTCGAACCATCGAGCGGGCGTTTGGGGAGACCATTGGGCAGAAGCGTGTGACTTATGATCTGGAGCGCCTGATGGAAGGTGCGACGAAACTGAAGACCTCTGAATTCGCTCGGGCGATCGTGGAGAATATGTAATGGGAAGAAAGAAGATTACCGTGGTGGGTGCTGGAAACGTCGGAGCGACAGCCGCGCAATTGGCAGCTGAAAAACAATTGGGAGACGTTGTCCTTGTGGACATCGTCGAAGGTGTGCCCCAGGGCAAGGCTCTGGACCTTATGGAAACCGGGCCTGTCATGGGCTACGATTCCCGGATTACCGGCACGAACGGTTACGATGAAACCGCCGACTCCGACATCGTCGTGATTACTGCCGGCATTCCGCGAAAGCCGGGGATGAGCCGCGACGACCTCCTCAAGACCAACTACAACATTGTCAAGAGTGTCACCGAGCAGGTGGCCCAGCGGTCGCCGGATTCCATTCTGATTGTTGTCAGCAATCCCCTGGACGCTATGGTTCAGACGGCGTTTCGCTCGAGCAATTTCCCGAAGGGCCGCGTTCTCGGTATGGCCGGCGTTCTCGACTCGGCCCGCTTCAGGTCGTTTATCGCGATGGAACTGGACGTGTCTGTCGAGAACGTACATGCTTTCGTCCTGGGAGGCCACGGAGACACGATGGTTCCGCTTCCCCGGTACTCGACCGTCTCCGGTATTCCGATCACGGACCTGCTTCCCGCAGACACGATCGAGCGCCTGGTGGACCGGACCAGAAAGGGCGGGGCGGAAATCGTAGGCCTCCTCGGTACCAGCGCCTGGTACGCCCCGGGGGCGTCGATTGTAGAGATGGTTGACGCCATACTAAATGACCGAAAGAAAATCCTTCCTTGTGCGGCCTATCTCGATGGAGAATACGGGGTCAATGGACTATATGTAGGTGTTCCGGTCAAGCTCGGCCAGAACGGGGTCGAGGAGATCATCCAGATCGAATTGACGCTGGAGGAGCGGGCTGCTGTTCAAAAGTCCGCCGCGGCCGTAAAGGAACTGGCGGAAGTGATTGGCGTTTGATGTGGGGCAATTGGCTGTTGGCGATTAGTTGTTAGCTATTAGCTTTCAGCGGGCAGCGGGCAGCTTTCGGATCGAAGGTTCCGACCCGACCTCGGACTTCGGACCTCGGACTTTGTTGATCGATTGTCTGTGACTATGGACGTGAAGGAGAAATGACGATGCAAGGACTCTCGCTTAGGGTGAAGACGATCCTGTTGACCGCGCTGGTCGCAACCATTGCGATCCCGGTTGTGGCGCAGGAACAAGAGTCGATACTGGACAGGGCAAAAGCGATCGAGGTCGAGCCCTCTGAATTGACGCTGGGCGTGGGAGAGAAGGCGACCCTGACGGCGACGGTCAAGGATGAGGATGGGAATGAAGTCCCCGCCCCGGTGATCTTCATCACGCGCGCCCGCAGGGACGTGGGAGTGACTGCCACGGGTGAAGTCGAGGCCTACAGCCCGGGTGAGTTCACAGTCGTTGCCATCGTTCCCAGCGGTGAGGAGGGAGGCCGGCGTCGAGGCGCCCGGCCCGGAGAGTTGAGTGCCGAGGTACGCATCACGATACCCAAGCCCCCACTCGACAGAATCACCGTGAAAGGCATTCCCGGGAAACTCTATGCCGGGAGCCTCGTCCGTGGGACCGTGGAAGTCTACGACACGAGCGACACGATGCGTCCCGACGAAGCTGTTGAATTTCGAAGCAGCGACTCCACGGTGGTCAGGGTCGATCGGTATGGTCAGGTGACCCCTCTGGCCGTCGGAACTGCCACGCTGACGCTAACGGCGGGGTTCGTGACCGAGGAACTGTCTGTCGAGGTCGTGGAGAATCCTGTCGTTTCGATGGAGTTGACTGCGGACCAGACGGAAGCCCGTACAGGTGACGTCATTCATTTGAAGGCTGTGGCCAGGGACAGTCAGGGAAACATCATCGGAGACCTCCCGGTGATGTACTCGGTTCAGGCCCATCCCGACTACATGAATCCTGGTGCTTCCGCCTCGGGCCAGGTGGCACAGGATGGTCGTTTCGTTGCCGAGCAGCCGGGGCAATACACGGTCATCGCGAATTCGGCGGGATCGTTTGCCACAGCGATCCTGGACATCGAACCGCGGAACGTCGCCAAGAGGGTCGAAGTTGTAGGACAGGCTCCCGTCAGAGACAGGCACACCTCCGATCTGTGGGTTTGGGAAGGCGCCGACGGTAAGGATTACGCGATCACGGGTACGTGGGGTGCCGACGGCCACGCCTATGTGTGGGACGTCAGCGATCCGGCGAACATGAAGATGATTGACACCATTCGTGTCGATGCCCGCACGGTCAACGATGTCAAGGTGTCCGAGGACGGCAAGACCGCCGTGATCAGCCGTGAGGGAGCGTCGAACCGGCGCAACGGTATCGTCATTCTGGACGTTTCGAACCCGGCCGAGGTGACGAAGATCTCGGAGTTCGATGAAGAACTCACCGGTGGCGTGCACAATGTCTTCATCTCCGACAACCACGTCTATGCCGTGAACAACGGTCGGCGGTATGACATCATCAACATCGCCGAACCGAAGATCCCCTTCCGCGTCGCGCGCTTTGAACTGGACACTCCGGGACATTCGATTCATGACGTCTGGGTTGACGACGGTATTGCCTACTCATCCAACTGGAGGGATGGCGTTGTCCTCGTGGACGTCGGAAACGGCGTGGCCGGCGGAACTCCCGACAAACCGGTCAAGATCGGTAGCTATGCAGATCCGAAAGGACGGAACCACGCGGCGTTTCCGTTTAAGAGCCAGTCGACGGGGAAGTCCTACGTGATCATGGGTGATGAAGTCTTCCCATACGGCTTGAATGATACCGAGCGATCTGTGGCTGGCGGCTATATGCACATCGTCGATTTTACCGATCCGCAGAATCCGGTTGAAGTCGCCCGGTACGAAGTTCCCGAAGCCGGTACTCACAACCTCTGGATTGAGAACGACGTCCTTTACATGGGTTTCTACAACGGTGGTGTGCGTATCGTCGATGTTTCGGGCGAGTTGATGGGCGACCTCTATAAGCAGGGACGCGAGATCGGCTGGTTCCATTCGAACGATCCGGAAGGGTACGTCAAGAATGCAACCATGGTCTGGGGAGCCCAACCTTACAAAGACCTGGTTTATTTCTCCGACTTCAACAGCGGCCTTTGGGCGGTCCGACTCGTGGATCCGGAAGAAGGCGGTTCTCGCTGATCAACAGAGGATTAACAAGAAATGAGTAATCTCAAGAAATCGATTTTTCTGACTTTGTTTGTGCTTGTTGCAGTTGTTGCCGTCAGGAGCACCGCACATGCGCAGGATCCTGCCGCGACCGAGCCGTCGATTGTCGACCGGGCTGCGTCGGTACGGGTGGAGCCGGCTTCGTTGACAATGGAGGTCGGTGACAAGACCAAACTCGAAGCAACGGTGCTGGATGCGGATGGCAACGAAATCCCCGCACCGGTCATCTTCATTTCACGCTCTCGCCGCAACGTCGGCGTTCAGGCTACGGGTGAAGTCGAAGCCTACCGGGCAGGTGAGTACACGATCGTAGCGATCGTCCCGCAGGGTGAGGATTTCAACCCCCGCAATGCGAACCAGGATGGTGTCCGTGCCGAGATAACCGTGACCGTGCCGCAACCTGCTTTGGATCGCGTCGTCGTTACGGGTCTGCCGGACAGGATGTACGAAGGTACAACGATCCGCGTCAAGGCCGATGTGTTTGACGTGACCGACTCGATCCGGCGTGATCTGGAAGCGACGCTCTCGGTCGTGGGGGACAACGCAACCGTCGATCGCTTCGGCCAGGTGCGGGCAACGGGTACCGGCAGCTTCAAGCTGGCGGCCTCGATAGAATCGATAACCAACGAAATCGATGTGGAAGTGGTCGCCACTACGATCCGTTCGCTTGAGCTCAATCCGACGACGACCGATGCCCGGACCGGTGATGTGATTCCGATGAGGGGAGTGGCAAAGGACGCGTCGGGAAATGCGATTGAGGGCTACCCAATCCGTTATGCCGTCCAGGCGCACGGAGTGGATGTGAATCCGGGAGCCGCCGCGCGGGCACAGATCCTGGACGACGGCCGTTTCGTGTCCGAACAGCCTGGCCAGTACACGGTGATGGCGCTGGCCGGTAACCTGTCGGCGACGACGACTGTTGAGATCTCGGAACGAAACGTTCAGAAGGCTGTCGAGGTTGTCGGCCGCGGCAAGGTCAACGATCGTCACACGTCGGACCTGTGGGTCTGGGAAGGTGTCGACGGACGTGATTACGCGATTACCGGAACCTGGAGTGCTGCCGGGCATGCGTATTTCTGGGACGTGACCGACGCAGGGAACATCAAGCTGATCGACACGATCAATGTGGATGCCCGGACGGTAAACGACGTGAAGGTCTCCGAGGACGGCCGGATTGCGGTGATCTCCCGTGAAGGTGCGTCGGATCGCAAGAACGGTATCGTGATCCTCGACGTGAGCAATCCCGCCGAGGTGAAGACGATCTCAACCTACGACGAAGAAATGACCGGCGGCGTTCACAATGTGTTCGTCTACGACAACCATGTGTACGCGTTGAGCAACGGTCGTCGGTACGACATCATCAACATCGCCGAACCCAAGCTGCCTTTCCGCGTCGGGCGTTTCGAACTGGACACGCCCGGGCATTCGATTCACGACGTGTGGGTGGAGGACGGCATTGCCTACTCTTCCAATTGGAGAGACGGTGTCGTTATTGTCGATGTTGGAAACGGAATCAAGGGCGGCACTCCGGACAAACCAGTGGAGATCGGTCGCTACGCGGACCCGCAGGGTCGGAACCACGCAGCGTTTCCTTTCAAGAGCGAATCGACTGGCAAGAACTTCGTGATCATGGGTGATGAGATCTTTCCCTATCGCGACATCATTGGGGACGACGATCCGGACAGAGCTGCCGGCTACATGCACTTCGTCGACTTTACGGATCCCGAGAATCCGATTGAAGTTGCCCGGTACGAGGTTCCCGAAGCGGGTACTCACAACCTGTGGGTTGAGGACGATGTGCTCTACATCGGCTACTACAACGGTGGCTTGCGAGTCGTCGACATTTCCGGCGACCTTGTGGGAGATCTCTATCGTCAGGGTCGTGAAATTGCCTGGTTCATGCCTTACGACAAAGACAGCATCGTAAAGAACGCTCCGATGGTCTGGGGAGCCCAGCCGTACAAGGGCCTGGTTTACCTGGCGGATCACAACAGCGGTCTCTGGGCCGTTCGCCTAACGTCCGGCGATGAGGAGTCGGGCTCACAACAATGAGACGTAACCTGATCCTGTTGCTTCTGGCACTCACGGTGGTTTCGACCGCCGTGTGGGCCCAGGGCCCGACGAAGACCTACTGGGTTTATGTGGCGTCGGAATCGGAAGACGAAGTTGCCGTCGTGCGTTTCGGCCCGGGTGGTACGACCGTTGAGAAGACGATCCAGGTCGGAATCTGGCCGACTGAGGTCGAAGGCCCGCATGGTGTGAAAGTGTCGCCGGACGGCAACTACTGGTACATGTCCCTGGCCCACGGGAATCCCTTCGGATCAATTTACAAGTACCGTACGGGTACCGATGAGCTCGTGGAGACGGTCGAGGTTGGAATGTTTCCGGCGACGCTGGATATTGCAGGTTCAACAGGTCTCCTGTACGTCGTCAACTTCGACCTCCATGGAGAGATGAAACCCGGCACGATCTCCGTCGTTGAAACGCGAAGCATGCTGGAGGTGGCACAGGTCGAGGTTGGGATCATGCCGCACAGTTCCCGATTGA
The DNA here is from genome assembly GCA_964584435.1 of uncultured Solibacteraceae bacterium. Taxonomy (GTDB): domain Bacteria; phylum Acidobacteriota; class Terriglobia; order 20CM-2-55-15; family 20CM-2-55-15; genus CAZOZZ01. The sequence goes on from CAZOZZ010000016.1 coordinate 34,041, forward strand.
ATAGAGCGGGCGACCGCCAGTATTCGGCCATGATGATGAGTGACGAAGTGGTGGAGATGGACGCGTTCAAGTTCCAGGTCCGCCGTCGGCTTCCACTTTCCGACTTTGCCCGGCGTCGGGCGGCGGAAATGTCCGGGGGGGACATGGAATCCCGTGACATGGCCGACATGCCCGGGATGGCTGCCGGCGGCGGTGAGATGGAAGACATGGCCGGCACGGATGCCGCCGAGGTGTCCGGGATGGACATGTCGATGATGGCGACCGCCAAACCGACATGGTCCCAGCCGGGTCCGAACGGAAAGTTCCTCTACGTGGCGTGTAACGGCAGCAATCAGGTCATGGAAATCGACATCGAGAAGTGGGAGATTGCCAGAACCTTCAAGACTGCTGCCGGACCCTACAACCTGGACGTGACCCCGGATGGCAATTTGCTCGTTGTGAGCTACAAGAGTGACGGCTCAACCGGGATATGGGACCTGGGAAGGGGCGAAGAGCTTGCCAAGGTCCGGAATTCAAGGAAGGTCAGCCACGGCGTTGTCATCACTCCCGACTCCCGATACGCGTTTGTTTCCGTGGAAGGCATCGGTGGGGAGCCCGGTTCGGTAGATGTCCTGGATCTGGAGACACTGAAGCTCGTCGGCAGCGTGGAAGTGGGCAAACAGGCTTCCGGCATTTCTTTCTGGAAGGCGCAGTGAGGTCGTAGAGAGGGGCCTGCCCCGAGGCGACTTGGCTTACGATGTGCGGTCATAGACCGCACCTACATCGACGCCTCAAGACCGATCCACAACGACTCCGACGGAACGCCGGATGTAGGTGCGCTCTGTGAGCGCATGTCTTCGATTCCCCAAAATGTGCGGTCATAGACTGCACCTACAGTTTGGGGCCCGGCACATTCTCCCGCCTGGATGCTTAATGCAGGAAACACCTGAGACCGGTGTGAACCATCGTCATTCCGTATCGTTCGGCAGCCTCGGTCACCTCCTGGTCCCGCAACGATTGACCGGCTTGTGCGATGTACTTAACATTGCTGCCGTTTGCCCGGTCGATGTTGTCGCTGAACGGGATGAAGGCGTCCGATGACAGGCAGACGTCTCTAAACGTTCCTATCCACTCCTTGCGTTCCTGCTTGCTTATCGGGTCGGGCGGCTCGATGAACCCACTCACCATGGCCTCTCGCTCAGGCTCGGAAAGTTGCTCCCAGAGTAAGTACTGATCGATGACGTTGGCACGTGTGGTCCTGTTGACTTGTTCATCGAACTTGAGGGCCAGCGTCTTGGGGTGTTGCTGGAGAAACCACTTGTCGGCCTTGTCACAGGCCAGACGGGTGCAGTGAATTCGTGACTGCTGTCCTGCGCCGACGCCGATGACTTGCCCGTCAAAGGCGATGCATACGGAGTTGGATTGGGTGTACTTGACGGCAATCGTTGCCACGGTCAGCGTTTCGAGTACTTCGGTGGGAATTGACGTCGAGGAAGTGACGACGTTTTCGAAGAGAGAGGGACCGATCTTCATGTTGTTGCGCTTTTGTTCAAGCTGAAATCCGAAGAACTCGCGGCGTTCGATTTCCGGCGGTTCGTAGTCAGGGTCGATCTGGAAGATGAGATAGCCCCCTTTCTTCTTGCTCTTGAGTATGGCGAGGGCATCGGGTTCAAAGTCGGGTGCGATGATGAGATCGGAGACTTCGCGTTTCAATACCTCTGCCAGAAGTCTGTCGACCCTGTCACTGACGGCTGCGACATCTCCAAACGAGCTCATCCGATCCCCGCCTCGAGCCCGCACATAGGCTGTTGCAACTTCAGACAGATCGTGGTCCGGGAGGAATTGAGATGCCCTCAGGGCGTCGGAAATGGGACGGGCGATTGCCGCACCGGCAGGGCTGGTGTGTTTGAATGACGCTGCAGAGCACCGTCCGGTGGCCAGCCGAAGCTCGTCGGCCAGTTGCCAGGCTCCCAGCGCATCGAGAACATTGATGTAGCTGGGGTTCCCGTTCAAGACCCTGAGCGGCGAAGGATCCGGCAAGACGAGGCGTGCCGGAATTTGATGAGGATTGCATCCGTACTTCAGTTCGAGGTCCACTTTCAGTTCTCCGTGCCGGTGGGAAATGATCGTAAAAAAATAAAGGCGTGGTGTTAACCACGCCTTCCGTGAGGGATCGCATCTAAAAATCAGATGATGCTTTGTGCGATCTGTTGCAACATCTGGTCGTCAACCGTCCAGATCTCTCCATTCTGGCCCATCTTCTCACGCACCTCGCCGATGTAGGAGAGGAATAACCGATTTCGTTTCAGATCGAGAAGTTCAGACCGAAGGGTGTCTGATTCGTTCTGCATTGCTTCGGGATCGACTTCTTCTTTGTCCGCCACGGAGAAAGCGATTGTCTTGCCGGCAACCGTTACCGGCGTTCCGGGAATATCCAGGTCCAGGCTGAACAGCTGGTCATCAAGTTCGGTCGTCGATCCGAAATCAGCTATGAATCCTTCGCGCGTCAGCATTTCACTGGCTTGAACCTCCACACCGAGGGCCGCGGCCACCGTCGCCAGGCTGGATCCGGCTTCGAGGAGCTCCTCCGCTTCGGACGATTTGTCCTGGGCCAACTCACGTGCCTTCTCAGCGCGCAGGTCCTCCTGGACCTGCTCTGTCGCTTCTTCGAAAGATGCGGGGTGGGCTTCGGCAATCTCTGTGACGGTTGGAATCGCGTATCCATCCTTGACCGGAACTGAAGTCCCGATGGCGTTTAAATCCATCGAGAAGACCTGGGTTTCGAACTCCACGGTCTCTTCGAGCTGTGCGAACGCATCGCCGCGACCCAGGAGTTGGGTTTCACGAACTTCCGCATCAAACGTCCCGGCGACGCTTTCGAGATCCGGGTTGCCGACGAGTGCCACCGCCGCGCTTTGGGCAAGATCCGAAGCCTGGTCGGCAGCCTTTCGAAACTTCACGATCGAGTCGATGCCGACACGGACTTCCTCGAAAGGTCGTATTCGGGCCTCTTCCTTCTCGTTGACCCTTATGATGTGTATTCCGAACTCTGTTTCGACCAGGTCGCTCGTGGCGTCCACACCGAGGCTGAAGGCCACATTCTCGAATTCAGGAACCATCTGTCCCGGCCCGAAGTAGCCCAGGTCCCCGCCGACCGATGCCGATGTGTCCTCAGAGTACTCCCTGGCCAGTTCACTGAAGTCCTCTCCGCCCTTGGCCCGCGTCAGAACCGCGGCTGCTGTCTCCCGGATCGCTTCTATTTCTTCAGGCGTTTTTTCCTGAGTCCTCCAGAGGATGTGCTGCGCCTTCACACGAGCCGGCAACTGGTACTCCACTTCGTGATCTGCGAAGTACTCTAGAAGTTCGGCTTCGCTGACTTCCATCTCGGTTCGGATCTTGATCGTGTCGATGAAAATGTAACGCGAGCGTCTCTTTTCGGAGACGTTGTACCTGGCGAGATTCTTCTCGTGGTATTCGCGCTGATCTGCCTCGCTCATTTCGATGTCGTCTTCAAACGTTGGACCGTCCATGATCAAATAGTCCAACTGGACCTTCTCGTTCCGGTTTCTGTATTCCGTTTCCACCTCGACGTCTGAAATCGTTGTGGCTGCGGTCAGGAAGCTGTACAGCTTCTCAATCATGATCTGATTCCTGACGCTGCCTTCGAAATCCGCAACGCTCAGGCTGTTCTGAGCGAGCAGGCTTTCATAGCGGGTGAGACCGATGAACGCTCCGGCCTCCTGGAAGATAGGATTCTCAAGGATCGTCCGTTGGATCTCCGCGGCCGAAACGTTCAACCCCAGTCGCTTGGCCTCGGCGATCATCACGTACTGGTTGATCAGCTCTTCGAGAACCTGATTCTCAAACCGGAACGCCCGCAGCATTTCCGTTGTCAGCTGGTTCTGGCTGCGTACCTGGTCCACAGTACTGAGATAGGCCGCCCGAAACTCATTTCCGGTGACGACTTCGCTGCCCACCCCTGCGACGTCGCTGGTGAGAGCAACGGCGCCCGGGTCAGTGAGACCAGGTATGAAGGCCACGACAAGCGAGGCGCTGAAAACGAAAATGACGATGTACCAGACCCACCGAAGACTTGACTTCTGCCGCCGGAAGAAACTCAGCATAGATGCCCCTCCACCTCAAAATACAAACACTAATGCTATCAAAACGACCCACGGCGTTGCACCGATTTATCCGATCATGGGGCGATTTCCCGTCAGTTCGACCTTAATCTGACCGGCATACGCAAATAATGAAGTCGTGGTCCTGGACGGCCCTCTTCTGCCGTCTTTCCTGTACTTTAGTAAACGAGCTGGCAATTACCGGTTCATTTTCACTATGATAGGTCCACTTCCCAGGTCGGTCCTGCCGTCCAGGGAACTCTGGATATCGCTCTTCTTAGTGGCCGTTTGCTCGAATGAAACGCAATTTATGCGCGGTTGAGGAACCGAAAGAGAATCTATGAATTTCCGCCCGCTGTTCAGCTTCTTCTCCAGTGACCTGGCTATTGATCTTGGAACCGCGAACACGCTGGTCTATGCAAAAGGTCGCGGCATCGTGGTTAACGAGCCGTCGATCGTAGCGATAAACAAGGTGACAAACCAGGTCGAAGCGGTGGGTAAGGGAGCCAAGGAAATGCTGGGCCGGACCCCCGGCAACATCATTGCGATCCGCCCGATGAAGGACGGTGTCATCGCCGACTTCACGATCACCGAAAAGATGCTGACCTACTTCATCCAGAAGGCCCACGGCCGGAAGGTACTGGTACATCCACGAATCGTGATTGGGGTCCCCGCAGGTATCACGCAGGTTGAGAAACGTGCGGTGCAGGATTCTGCATATCGAGCCAAGGCCAGTGAAGTCCATCTTGTCGAACAGGCCATGGCAGCGGCGATCGGCTCCGGGTTGCCCGTCACCGAACCGTCCGGCAACATGATTGTCGATATCGGCGGCGGCACGACCGAGATCGCCGTGATCTCGCTGTCAGGCATCGTCCACAGTCGTTCCGACAAAGTGGCCGGAAACGAGATGGACGAGGCGATCACCCAGTACATCAAGCGTAAACACAACCTGCTCATCGGCGAACGCACGGCGGAGCGCATCAAGATGGAGATTGGGTCCGCACACCCTCTGGCGGAGGGCCGAACGATGGAGATCAAGGGAAGGGACTTGATGGAAGGGGTGCCCAAGAGCATCATGATTTCAGACGAAGAAATTCGCGAGGCTCTGGATGAGTGTATCAATGTACTCATCAACTCCATCCGCGTCGTCCTGGAACGGACCCCGCCGGAACTCTCATCCGACATTGCCGACCGGGGTATCGTGCTGGCCGGTGGCGGCGGGTTGATCCAGAACCTTGACCAACGTATTCGTGAGGAAACCGGGTTGCCAGTCACTCTGGCTGAAAACCCTCTCTCCTGCGTAGTCATGGGCACGTCGAAAATGTTGAGCGACTTTGTGCTGCTGCGAAAGATCGCTCTAAGTTAGAGTCTGGCGGCTTTTCGGCCGTCCCTTCAGGTACCGTCATGATCCTGGGATCGAACAGAGCGACATGGGTAGTGCTCATGACTGTTTTGTTCGTCCACACGATGCTGATGGCCTTTCCCGCCGGTGACCCTTCACGAACCGGTCTCGTCCGTACGATCCTTCTTGACGTCCTCACCCCGATCGAAAAACTGTTCGACGCGACGGTCCACGGTGCCGCCTCGGTGTGGAACGGCTACGTCGGTCTCATCGATACCCACCAGGAGAACGAGCGTCTGCGAGCCGAGATAGCAGAACTGCGGATGGAGATGGGTAAGAATCGGGAAGATGTGAGGGAGGCCGAACGGCTCAGGCGGTTGCTGGATCTCGATCCGACCGGTCCAGGAAGGCGTGTGGTGGCGCGGGTGATGGGAAGCGACACGAGCCTGTTTCGGCGCACCATCACTATCGACAAGGGTCGGACCCACGGGTTGTTCGCCGATTCGCCAGTTATGACACCGGACGGCGTGGTCGGCCGGGTGATTCATACCGGGCACTTCTCCTCGATCGTCCAACTGCTTTCCGATGCCGAAAGCGGTGTGGGTGTTGTCGTGAGAGGAAGCCGGGTTCAGGGGATCGTCAGGGGTGATGGAAGCAACCAACTCCTGCTTGACCACATCGACGATGATTCGATCCTGGCTCCGGGTAACGAACTCCTGACCTCCGGTACCGACCAGATCTATCCAAAAGGCCTTCGAGTGGGAACGATCGCGACCATCGGCCCGGCTGAAGACCTGACAGGAACCGCCCGGATCCAGCCGGCGGTGGACCTCGGACGATTGGAGGAAGTGATGTGTCTGATCGAAACTCCAGTATCGACGGAGTTGATCGAAGACCTCATCAACCGGCCGCCATCTCCGTAACTGCCGAGCATTTGATATGGACACGATAAGCCGTTACAGCGCTCCCCGGACCCTTGCAAAATTTGCGCTGATTCTGGTTGCAGTCGTCATTGTGCAGGGTATCCTTTCTCTTAAA
>CAZOZZ010000017.1:0-34993 GCA_964584435.1 uncultured Solibacteraceae bacterium
GCTGGAAGTCCATGGATCGAATTTCCTCCAGGACCGATGCCGATGAGTCCAGATCCTCCAATTGCTGGTCGTAATACCCGACTTCCAGTCGATCGTCCCAGGACAACTCACCGCCCAGATGAGGCAGTTGACCGATCAAGGATCGCAGCAGGGTAGTTTTTCCCGACCCGTTGGGTCCCACCAGCGCCCAGCGTTCACCTCTTTCGATGTCGGCGTTCAAATCTTCCAGGATCGGGTTTCCGGAATAGCCAACAGACAACTCTCTGGCCGTGAGCACGTAGCGTCCGGTCTTTGTGGCGGGCAGGAATCGAAACCGTGCCAGCTCCGGTGCTGTCGGAGGTTTTTCAATCCGCTTGATGCGGGCCAGTGCCTTTCTTCGGGACTGAGCCTGCCGGGTCTTCTGGCCGGCAATATTGCGGCGGACGTAGTCTTCGGTCCGGGCGATCCATTCCTGTTGGCGCTGCCACTCCTTCCGGCGCAGATCCATGCGAAGGGCGTGCTGGCGGAGGTAAGCCTGATAATTGCCCGGATAGTCGGCGATGTGCCCTTCCTCCAGGTCCAGAATTCTCGTCACGATGCGATCCAAAAAGAACCGGTCGTGCGAGACGACCAGGATCGCTTTGTCGGTTTCCTTCAGATAATGTTCCAGCCATTCGATCGATCGGATGTCCAGGTGGTTCGTCGGCTCGTCCAGAAGCAGGAAATTGACGTCGGAAAGCAGCAACTTGGCGAGTGCCAGCCGGTTCTTTTCTCCTCCGGACAGTGTATCGGCCGACTGAGAAAACTGACTCTGCCTGAATCCGACGCCAAGCAATGCCCCCTCGGTTCGGGCACGATAGCTGTATCCGCCCCCGAACTCGAACTCATGTTGGAGTTGGGAATATCGTTCCAGCAATTCGGGATTGGGAGCGTCCGACATGGCAACCTCCATTTCCCGTAATTGGTTCTCCTGTTTCTGGAGATGCTGGAACGCCCGCAGGGCCTCTCCCACCAGGCTGGTGTCGCCGGCGAAGTTCGGAATCTGCTCGAGTCTGCCGATTCGAATCCCGGAAGCAAAAGTGATGGTTCCCTGGTCGGCTTCGCCTGGTGCCGAGATCAGATTCAGCAGGGTTGTCTTGCCGGCGCCGTTCGGACCGATCAGGCCGATCTTTTGTCCCGGTTGAATCTGGAATGAGACGTCGCTGACGACGTTGAACGCGCCGAAAGCCTTTGAAACGTCTTGAAAACGGACGAGCATCGGAAGGGATCAGGGTGCAGATGATGGGTGATGCTCCGGAGCGGCGGCATCACCCGGCATCATCACCCATCAAGGCTTCTACGCCGCCTTGTCGGCGGCCGCTTCGGGGTTGAGCAATACTTCAATGGCTCGATCCAGCTGACGGTCTTTTTGTTGGTCTTCTTCATCAGGTACTGCCAGCGGATCCAGGACCGTTGCCGTTACTTCGACCGTCGGCGTGATGCCGTTTTCCTGAATCTCCACGCCGTCCGGTGTGTAGTACTTTGCCACCGAAAGCAACAGTGTGAAGGTGTCGTCGACCGGAAGCAACTTCTGGACCGAGCCGATACCAAACGTCTTCAGGCCGACAAGCTCACCGCGACTGTTGCCGCCGATCGCTCCGGCCGCGATCTCGGCCGCATCGGCTGTACCCTGGTCGATGAGCACGGCCAACGGCAGTTCCGTTACCGCAGCGCTTGCCTTAGCCGTAAACGTCTCCTTCGGGACTGTCTGGCCTTCCAGATAGCCCAGGGTTCCGGATTCAATGAACAGGTTAGCGAGCTCGATCGCTTCCTGCGGCGCACCGCCGGCGGAGTTCCGCAAATCAAGAACGATATGCGTGGCGCCCTGCGCCGTCAGGGTGCCCAGATGCCGCTTTGCTTCGAGGGCCTTGCCGGGAGCCAGCACTGGAATCTTGAGGTAGGCCACACCCTCGTCGAGCATCCGCGCTTCCACCGGAGGAGCCTGGACCACGGCGCGCTCCAGGGTGACGATTTCGGGGGCGGGCTGACGGCGCCGTATGATCGACAGCGAGACTTCACTTCCGGCGGTTCCGGCGAGCAAGCGATTGACTTCGACCAGGTTGTATTCTCGCAGCGAAACGCCGTCGATCGCTTCGATCGTATCTCCGGTTCCGAATCCCTTCTCGGCGGCCGGTCCTCCCGGCACCGTGGAAACGATCATGGGATAATCGAATTTCTTTGTCAGTCTGACGCCTATCCCGGCCGTTTTCTGCGGGTCGAAGTCCTGGTAGAAAGCCAGGACTTCCGGACCGAGATAACCGCCGTAGGGATCGACTCGCTCGACCATTCCGCGTATCGCGCCTTCGAATACGTCGGCCATGGTTGGATCGTCAACGTAATCGTTCTGGATCCGTTGGAGCACTTCCATGAAAATGGAGAGCTGCTGGTAGGGTCCCTGGGCGCTGGTGGGACCCACCATTCCGCCGATGACAGCGTAGACGACCAGGACCGAGGAGATCAGCAAAATCGTGTATTTGGTCTTGGAGTTCAAGCAAAACCTCTCTTCTTAGCGTCGGGCCCACCGTCCCCGCGCGGTTTCGAAAGCGTTGGAATCGAACCCATACGCGACGATCCCCTCTTGTAACTGGTTGCGGCAACTCTGTCGCCGGCCCGGTTCCCCACGCCCGATGATGGCGCAATAACCGTTCACCAATTCACCAATTATAGCTTGCACGGCGTGGGCGAGTGCCAGGAGATTTTTCGGGTTCTCCCGCACGGGTTATCATGTAGACGTGCAAACCAAGCGCACTATGGCGTTAGACGTGGGCGACAAGAGAATCGGTATGGCGATTACGGACGCATTGGGAATCACCGTCCAGGGCCGTCCGACGCTGAGGCGCCGCACGCTGGAAAGTGATATTGAGCAAATCCGCCAAGTGGTTGCGGACGAGGAAGTTGAGGAAGTCGTGGTAGGCCATCCCCTGCATATGGACGGCGCTTCCAGCCCGCAGAGTCAGAAGGTTGAAAAGTTCGTCGAAAGTTTACGCGATGCGATCGGTGTGCGTGTCGTGCTGTGGGATGAGCGTTTGACCAGCTTTGCGGCCGAGCAACACCTGGAGGAGTTGGGGTTTGACTGGCGCGCCCGTCGAAAGCACGTGGACGAAGTTGCCGCGATTCTCATTCTGGAAGACTACAAGGGAGGGCAGTCTTGAGGAAGGTCCTACTGGTTCTGTCGATCTTCCTGATCGTGGGTGGGGCGGGTGGTGCAGGGTACGGCTGGTTTCTTGTCGACCAACCCTACCGCGGGTATACGGGTGAAGTGATCGTCGAAATCCCGCCTGGATTCGGATCGGAAGAGATCACCGATCTTCTGATTGAGAAGGGAATTATCCAGCATCGCACACCGGCGCTCGCCTACCTCTATTTCAGCTCGAACCGGGGTAAGCTGCAGGCTGGCGAGTATGTTTTTGACGAGGCGATGAACGTCGACAGCGTCTTTCAGAAACTGGCACTCGGCGACATCCGCCTCCATACTTTTACCGTTCCGGAAGGGCTCATTCTGGAGGAAATCGCCGATCTGTGGGAGGAAGCCAACCTGGGGGACCGCGCCGGGTTCATCGAGGCGGCCGAAGCCGCCTTGCCGCGTGTCCAGCAGATAGATGAGGCAGCCGTCTCGGTGGAAGGTTACCTTTTTCCGGAAACATACTCGTTCCGGAAGAACGTGACGGCCAGTGAAGCAGTTGAGGCGATGGTCCGCGGTTTCCAGACAGCGGTCGGCCAACTCGAGACCGACCTGGTCCTGGATGAATGGCCGCTGGATTTGAGGGATGCGCTGATTCTGGCTTCCTTGATCGAAAGCGAGGCCGCAGTGGCGGACGAACGCGTCATTATCTCGTCGGTCTTTCACAACCGCCTGCGCAGGGGCATGTTGCTCGAATGCGACCCAACCGTGGTCTATGCGCTACGGTTGGATGGGAGTTACCGCGGCCGTCTGTTGCGCGAGGATTTGGATTTCGACTCGCCCTACAACACCTATCGCTACCCGGAACTTCCACCCGGACCCATCGCCAATCCCGGATACCAGTCTCTACTGGCCGCCCTCTCCCCCGCCGAAACAGACTTTGTATTTTTTGTCCGAACAGATGGTGGCCGCCACACGTTTTCCCGGACACTGGCCGAGCACAACAGGGCGGTTGCCGCATATCGACGCAGCAGATAATTGTGCCTCCGTCCCCGAATTAGAAGGCGGGGTTCTCTTTGTATTCTGCCAGACTCATGTTGTTCTGATCTCGTTTGGAAAGCGTAGGCTTCTCGATCGGCCATTCCACGCCCACATCCGGGTCGTTCCAGGTGATGCCGCCTTCCGCTGGGGGGGTGTAGAACCCTGTCTGCTTGTACTGGACTTCGGCCACCTCTGAAAGTGTTGCGAAACCGTGCGCGAAGCCCACAGGAACATAAATCTGTTTCTTGTTTTCCCCACTCAGTTCTACGCCGAACCACTGGCCGAACGTTGGTGATTTCATTCGGAGGTCGACGGCGACATCGAAAATCGTTCCCACCGTGCAGCGCAGCAACTTGCCCATGGGCGCCGTCGTATCCTGGTAGTGCAATCCGCGCAGGACACCTCGGTCCGAGCGGGAATGGCCCTCCTGGACAAAGGTCAGGTCGAGCCCTGCGGCGGCAAAGTCACGCTGATGCCACGATTCGATGAAGAATCCTCGTTCATCTTGAAAATAGTCGATATCGATGAGGACTAGGTCCTCGAGCGGCGTCTTGATCAGGTGCGTCTTCATAGTCCGGAATTAGTCCTTTGTTTGAGGCGGTCTACCCCCTATCTCGGGGGCTTCGTAAAGCGAATCTTGTAAAAGCGCTCAGGTTCTATCGTCAACCGCAGACGATCGGCTCCGCGCTCTATGAGGACCGTTATCGGCTCACCGGCCCCTTCCGTGATCGCTTTCATTTCTTTCTCGAGCATTCCCCGGTCTCGTGTCGGCCGTCCGTCCAGTTCGAGGATGACATCGTTTTCGCGGACCCCGGCGTCGTAGGCTGCTCCCTCACGGTCCAGCGCCCGCACGGCAGCCGGTTGACGGCGGCCTCCCAGATCGTAGATGCCGAGCGTGAATCCAGGCTCGTCAATGCGGTCCATACGATACCCAGCGTGGTCCATGACACTCTCAAACGTTTGCCGGTAGTCACCGCTTGAAAAGCGTTGGAAGAGGCGGACCAGTTCGGCGCCACCGACCGCATCGAGGGTTACCAGAACGTCATCGTTTCGATACATTTCCCCACGCTCGGCGTTGTTGTGACTCTCCGCCAGGGCGCGCAAGACGTCGTCCAGGGACCGTTGGCCCCCGGTCGTATCGTCGAGGTAGGTGTCGATCAGGAAACCTGCCAGCGCGCCTTTCGTGTAGACCAGGCTCCGGGCTCGCGGATCCTCGAAGTACTGGTTGCCGACTGCCGGCAACGGGACATCGCGCAGGAAACTCAAGTTCAACCGCAGGTATTTTTCGGCGATCTCCTCAAGCATCTCATCTTCCGTGATCAATTGGGCCCGCAGTAGATTCTTCTGGGCATAGAAGTCCGTGATCCCTTCGCTGAACCATAAGACGTCGTAGTCCGCATAGGCGAGCACACCATCGCCACCGTTCCAGAGGTGAAAGGACTCATGAGAGATGAGGTTTCTGAAACCGACATCGTCAGACAATTGCCTGTCTTTCGGCATCAACAGGTTGATGCTGTTGTGGAACGCGCTGCCCGATGTCACGCCCCGTTCGTAGACAAAGTCTCCAACAGCCAGAAGCCGCTCGAAGGGTATCGTCTGAAACGTATCGCGATGGCTGGCGAGGACTCGAAGGAGGAAATCCTGGACCTCGTCGTCGGACGTCGCACCCCGTCCACGAAAGGCTGTATGGACGTTTGCTCCGTCGAACCCGATCGTCCCGACCCTGTAGTCTCCGGAAACGACAAACGAATAGACCAGCTCGTCCGCGTCCGTCCCGTCAAAACGATACTCGTCCCGGTCGATTCCCCAGCTTGTCGCGATATTCCATTCCGCCGGCTTGACGACCCGCACCCGGACCTCTCCAACCGGTGCTTCTGAAGGGAAGACAAATGTGGAGGCTCCCGGGATGAAGGCATGCCGGTCGTCGATAATCGGCAACGTCGTACCTCTGGACCGATCGTATCCTTCGAGGTTAAGGCGGTAGGAAATCGTGAGCGAGTCCCGGCCGGCCGTCGCAACAGGGGTGACCCAGCGGTCGTTGCGCTCGACCGGTTCCCCGTCGGCGCGCAAGTCCAGTATCATTCGGTGGTAATTCGGAATCGCGCCGTAATCGGCCGTGAGTTCGAGTGCCAGCGTATCGGTGGACAAGCCATCAACCTGAAGTGATACGGGGATCTCCCGTGCATTAGGTCTGATCGTCAGCTCGTAGGTGAGCCGCAAATCTGCCCGGGCCGCCGTGCTTGCCGTCACCAGGCAGGAACAGACCGCCACGAGCAACGAAAGAATACCGGCTCGTAACATCAATTGGAATCATCCTGGACGAGAGCAAAGATTCTTGCCGGGCCACCGGTTCCTTCTGCGATCTTGATCGGAGCAACGATCACCTGTGTGCCGGTTGCGGGAAGCTCTCCCAGGTTGGCAACGTTTTCCAGATGATACTTGGCTCGCCCGTGACTGACGTGATGCACCTGGAAATCTTCCGACAATCCGTAATCCACGCTCAGTGTGTCGATGCCCAGGCCCGCGACATCCCGTTCCCCGGTAAGCAACTCCGCCGATTCGGGGGAGAACCCGGGAAAATGGAGTTTTCCCTCCTGGTCTGCGTTTTTGTAACTGTCGAAGTCACTCCACCGCTCGTCCCAGCCTGTGTACATGAAGACGAGGGTGTTGGGGGGGATGAGGCCATTGATGTCTTCCCAGCCCAGAACGTCTTCGGGCGTCAACAGGTAATCCGGGTCTTCGCGCACCTGTGCCCGTGCGTCAATCACGACGGCCTGGACGATCAATTGATCCAGCGGTATTCCGTCAACCGGAATCTGGCCCTCCGTGAAATGGCTCGGGGCATCTATATGGGTGCCGGTGTGTTCGGCCATGGTGAAGCGGCCCGAGAGAACGCCGTCGTCTTCGATCGTAGCGAAGATTTCGTACGCGAAGGGCTCGTAACCCGGTCCGGGCCAGTGTGGGTTGGCGGAACTGAGCGCGTGCGTCAAGTCGACCACTTCTGTTCTTCCGTCAGCAATCCCTTCGAGGATACCGGCGGGTGTTCGGACTGGTGGCCGCGGTGTGGTCGCCTCGCAGCCTGCAAGGAGAACGAGGCCCAATGTGCAAATGGCTCGGATCATGGTTGGAGCAAGCCTCACGAGTGAAAGTTGTACGACGTGTTTAAATAGGATCCATGTCCCGATGTTTTCTGGCGCTCGGTTCGAACGTCGGAGATCGCCATGCGCATCTCGTTTCGGCTGTTGTCGAGTTGGATCGCCGTGACGTTCGCGTCCTTCGAACCGCTTCCATCTACTCGACCGAGCCCACGGTCATCCGCGACCAGCCCTGGTTCCTGAACACCGTCGCCGAAGCCTACACTGATCTCGAACCGGAACAACTGATGCGCGTCTGCCTCGACATCGAGAGTGGCCGCTCCCGTACGCGGGGAGTACCGAACGGGCCGAGAACTCTCGACATCGACATCATCCTCTTCGACGACCGCCTCATCAACAGCGAGTTCGTAACCATCCCGCATCCCCGTTACACGGGCCGCCGTTTCGTGTTGGAACCTCTTGCGGAAATTGCGCCCGACGTCATCGATCCTGCGCGTAGGCTATCGGTGGTAGAGATCCTGGGGCGTGTCCGGGATGAGGCTTCCGTAACGCGAGTCGAATCGCCACTTATTCCCACAAGAGTGAGCACCAAATTATAGCAAACCCTCTTGACCTCAGAACGCACCTTCGGCGCCTGCCAGCCGCGCCTTTTCTTCGTCCACGAAGTACAGCAGCACGAGCCCGACAATGAAGAATATGATCAGGCTTACGATCGCGGATCGGGAAGAACCGGTCACCAGGTTGACGGCACCAAATAGGAAGGGTCCCCATATGGCTGAGAACTTGGAGAAGACCGAATAGAACCCGTAAAACTCCGCGCTTGCCTCGGCCGGAACCATCGATCCATAGAAAGACCTGCTCAGTGCCTGAGAACCTCCCATGACGATTCCAACAAGACCGCCCAGGGCGAAGTACTCCGATGCCGTTTCGATGAAGTACGCGTATATGACGACCCCTGACCAGATTACCAGCGTGATCATCACGGCCTGCTTTGTTCCGACACTCCGGGCCACCCGGGAGAATATCAGTGCCCCAGCGGTTGCCACGAACTGGATCACGAGCAGCGTACCCATCAAAGTTCCGTTGGAAAGTCCCAACTCATCCTTGCCGTAGAGCGTGGCCATCGCGATGACGGCCTGTATACCGTCGTTGTAGAACATGAATGCGACCAGAAACAACACCAGGTGCCGGAAGCGCCCGATCCGGCGCGTTGTAGCGATGGTCCGCGAGACGCCGACAGCGGCAAGCGCCAGAACTCGCGGCAGTGTTTGGAACTGACTGGGCAGGGGAGTCGGCTGGCCCGATTCACGCAAGTATTTGACCGTCATGAGGCTGAAACCAGCCCACCAGATGGCTGCCATCACGATACCGATCCGTGCCGCCGTTTCCTCACTTATCCCGAGGGGATCGGCGGCAAGAACGATCAGCATGGCAATCGCAAACTGCAACCCGCCCCCGACGTATCCGTACGAGTACCCCTTGGCGGACACGGTATCCATCTCGTCTTTCGCGACGAGCTCGGGGAGAAACGCGTCGTAGAAGACGTTTGCCGCCACGAAAGCCGTTTGAGCGAGGATGAAAAGAAACAACGTCTGAACGACGTCGCCTGCCCGGGAGAAATAGAGCAGCAGCGTTGCCAGCGATCCCATGTATGCGAAGAACAAGAGGAACTTCTTCTTGGCCGCCGAGAAATCGGAAATAGCCCCGAGGACGGGGGCAAACAGAAAGGTCAACGCCGCGGAAAAGCCAATTGCGAAAGGCAGGAGCGAAGCCGCCTCGAACTGGGTCCCCAGGATCGTGACACCCTCGGCCGGAACAACGACGCTCGTGAAGTAGATGGGAAGCAGTCCGACAGACACCGTCGTTATGTATGCCGAGTTTGCCCAGTCATACATGCACCACCCGAAGATGCTCTTCGGATCGCTTCTGGAAAGATCGGATCTCGTCATGACGGTTGGTCCGGACGGGACTTAGGGAAAACGCTATTGATTACTCCGTCCACGGGTTTCCGGAAGAAGAAACACGCAGACTCCAGTCAGCAGGTACATGACGGCTGTTACCTGGAAGGCAGCCGAGAATCCGTACATATCGGCGAGCTTACCGATCGTGTATGGCGCCAGCGCGCTGATGCCACGGCCGATATTGTACGTGAATCCCTGTGCGGTTGCGCGAATTCGAGTCGGAAAAAGCTCGCCCGTGATGATTCCGAATCCCGAAAAGTGGCCGGCTCCGAAAAACCCGATCAGAGGCCCAATCAAGAGCAGGGCCATCGGATCCCGCGTGGCGCTGTATATGGGACCGGTGCCACGCCGACCAGGACGATGGCATAAAGCGGGACGTCCATGCTGTCGAGCACCCAGCCGAACGTCGCCGCTATCAGCGCTTTGCGCTGAGGGGCAGTAACCTCCCGTCACCAGGATTGGACGGAAGCTTCAGGAAACGCTGAAGCGTCGGGCATTAATTGGCCCACTCCTATCATCGTTTGGGCGGATATGGAAGCTCGGATCATGCCGGACCAGCGAAACCTCGATTTCGAGGCTTCCTGGAGCATGGTATCCTTCGGCCCAGGAATCCAGGCGTCATTGAGAATTCCCCCATTAAGGAGTAACGGTATGGAGCGAAAGAAGGCGAGCGACTTCGATCAAGGACTACTCAACCTTTACGATCGTTATGCTCACGGCATGATAAGCCGTCGTGACTTTTTCGACGGAGCGGCGAAGTTTGCAGTGGGCGGTGTGTCGGCAGCGGCGCTCGTCGACAGCCTCCTCCCGAAATATGCGGAGGCGCAACAGGTTTCACCCAATGACCGCCGGCTCAGGGCCGAGTATGTCGAGTACCCGTCTCCGGACGGTAGCGGGACCGTTCGAGGGCTGCTGGCGCGTCCAGCGGATTCGAATGGCAACCTCCCCGGCCTGGTGGTTGTTCACGAGAACCGGGGCCTGAATCCCCATATTGAGGACGTTGCCCGCCGCGCAGGCCTGGAGGGTTTCCTTGCACTGGCGCCGGATGCCCTTACACCGCTTGGAGGTTATCCGGGCAACGATGACGATGGCCGGCAGCTTTTCGGGCAGCTCGATCGCGCAAAATCGACAGAGGACTTCGTCGCTGCGGTCGCCCACCTGAAAGCGCATCCCGAGTGTAGTGGCAGGATCGGCGCTGTGGGTTTCTGCTACGGTGGCGGTATTGCCAACACGCTGGCTTTCCGCGTCTCCGATCTCGGGGCTGCTGTTCCCTTCTATGGCAACCAGCCGGCCGCCGAAGATGTTCCGAAGATCAACGCCCCGCTCCTGCTGCACTATGCCGGCTTAGATCAGCGTATCAATGCCGGGTGGCCGGACTACGAAGCTGCGTTGAAGGCAAACGGCAAGACCTATACCGCTCACATGTACGACGACATAAACCACGGCTTCCATAACGATACGACACCCCGTTATGACGAAGCCGGCGCGAAGCTGGCCTGGCAACGGACCATCGATTTCTTCAACGAGCACCTGCGCTAGGAGCCTGTGCGGCAGGTTCCTAGGTGGAAGATGTCTTGTTCACTAGAAGCGACTCAAGAATGAGGCGGGTCTTCCTATAGATTCCAGGGTCGTCGCGCGCGCGCGGGCCAGCAACATTCAGTACTCGCGGGCGAATCCGAGCAAGCCACTCGCGAAGTTCCTGCACTGCGTCAGGCACAGTTACCTTCGCAAGGTCAATGTGGAGGTTGGGCCTGCCCAGTTCGTCGGCCCTGGATTTCGTGTATTGGGAGCCAGCATGGAGTGGGCCGTGCGAGAGGATAATCGTCGCGTCTGAGTCCCGGACGTTGAGTGCAGTCCGGGTTTCCGGGCGTGCATCTTCTGTTTCCACAAGATTCGGGTAGCTGTCGGGAATGGCGCCGTTTTCGTCGAGGCGACCTTTCGGAACCCACCCACCAAAGTTGTAGCCAAGACGGATCGCGACATCAAGTGCCGCGCGATCTGCACCCGTTTGTGCGCCGGAGACGATTTTGTCGATCATGCCCATCCCTACAGATCGTTACCCTCGTCCGCCAACTCGTCTTGACTCAACTCTTCCGACGATTGAAGGACTTCGATTGCACGCTCGGCATCTTGCCCGGCAACAAGAAGTCGAATGCCACCTGACATCAGCACGAAATGGGGTGCAATGTTTCCGGTGAATTCTTGATCGATGCAGGCTTTGATGCCACTGCCATCAAGCACCGAAGCTGCGAATTCCGCCTGAGGCATGTGGAGAAAACGCTCGATTTCAACCGGGTCATCGAGGCTAACGAATCCCCTGGATTCGGCATCAACCCGCTCTGGCCGAGGCTCTGGTTCCGGTGGTGGCACCGGCTCAATCAGGGCATCGACTAACTCAACGTCGCAATCACTGCAGCTCGTGAAGCCGACTCGGTATTCCGCCTTGCATTCAGGACAAAACATCTGCACCTCCAGTTCCGCCTGTATCGTTGTTGTCCGGAAGCCTCCGTCAGCGGAGCCTGTCCGGGTCTCATGTGTCGGAGTATAACGCGGTGCTGAGGTACTTCTGCCCCGAATCAACCGCGAGTGTAACCACTGTTCGGCCAGGTCCCAGACGATCGGCGATCCGCAACGCCACCGCCACGTTTCCACCCATTGAAGTGCCCGCAAAGATACCCTCCTCAAGAGCGAGGCTGCGGGCGGTTGCCATCGCCTCTTCGGTCGACACCGTCTGGACCTCGTCGGCGAGTCCTTCGGTCCATAGCGGGACTACGAAGCCGGCGCCGACACCTTCGATCTTGTGAGATCCGCTCGGCCCTCCCGACAACACGGCCGATTCCTCGGGTTCTACGGCAATGACGTCGAGAGTGTCGTCATGTACTCGAAGGCATGTAGCGATTCCCCGCAGGGACCCGCCAGTGCCGATGCTCTGGACGAAGGCATTCACCTTCCCTTCGGTTTGTTCCCAGATTTCCTCGCCCATCCGATCGTAGCTGGGTAGCTGATCCGTGTTGTTCAACTGATCCATCAAGCAGCTCCCGGGAGCGGATGCGAGTCCTTTTGCAGTCTCGATCATCTCAAGAGTCAGAGCCTTTGTCATCCAACCCTGCTGGCTCGCGACGATTGTGAGCTTGGCGCCCAACGCTTTCATGTGGGCCCTCTTTTCCTCGCTGAAGGCATCCGATGTCACGATCTGCAAAGCGATGCCCTTCGCCGCACAGACGAAGGCTAGAGACACGCCCGTGCTCCCGCCCGTGTACTCGACTACCGAACCACCCGACCGCAGGCGTCCATCCGCCTCGGCCGCCTCAACCATCGCGAGCGCCATCCGGTCCTTCATGCTCCCGGTCGGGTTTTCGTATTCCAGCTTGATCAAGACCCGGGCGCTCGTCTCCGGGACCGTCCGTCGAAGTGGAATCAGCCTCGTCTTTCCGATGGTGTCGAGTATTGTCATGCCCTATTGGCCCTTATGCGATGGATGCCTGGCTCTGTGTTAGACAGCTATTTCCAGTAGAGCTTTCTGGTTCCGGGGAGAAGAAGCCGACGTGGCGAATGTCTGTAATTTCAACGGATTGGTTCGAGGCTCGCTGTTATTGTCCCGGATTTCGAAGGCTCGGCGAGTTCAGGTCGAGCATCTGGAGCGGGATGACTTCCACCGACCCGATTGAGCTGAGATCTTCGACGAACTCTTCCGCCCGGCCAACAAGGACAATGACGATGTCATTCGTGCGGATGTTCTCGGCGACCCGGGCCACGTCTTCGGCCGAAACCGATGCCAGCTTGTTCCGGTAAGTCGCAAGGTATTCGGCGCCCAGGTCGTATACGGCCAGGTTCGCCAGGCGAGCTCCCAGGTCCCCGGGTGTTTCGATCGTGAGGGGAAAGCTGCCGACCAGGAACGCCTTCACCCGCTCCAGCTCATCCTCAGGGACTTGAACGGATTGAAGCAGGTCGATCTCGTCGAGAATCAGTTGAACTGCTTCGACGGTCTTTTCGGTGCGCGTCTCGGTTACGGCATACAGCGCCCCAGGCCCCTTCCTGGGAATGATCGTTTCATAGGCGCCATAGGTCAGCCCCCTCTCCACGCGCAGGCTGTCCATGAGACGGCCCGACTGGCCACCCAGGATGTAGCTTGCAACCAGTATCGGGAAATAGTCCGCGTCCTTCCGTGCGACCGTTGTCTGTCCGATTCGTATCTCTGTCTGAACGCTGTCTGGGTTGTCGATCACGACGATGCGTCGTCCTTCCACAGCCGGGGGATTTCTGAGGTCTACGCCGGGCACGTCCCTTTTCTCCCACTCACCGAACCACCGGGTTGCCAGATCGAAAGCCTCTTCGTGCGTGACGTCCCCGGCGATTGCCAGTGCCGAGGTGTTCGGGGCGAAATACGTCTGATGGTATCGGACGATGTCTTCGCGGCTGATCTCTCCGATCGACTCCATCGTGCCGTCCGCCGGATGGGCGTAGGGGTGAGCGCCGTAGAGTGCTCGAATAAAGGTTGAATCCGCCAGGAAATCAGGGTCTTGAAGGTTGGCCATCATGCCGGATCCGGCCTGTTGTCGCATGCGTTCGATCTCGTCGGGCGCAAACGCGGGGTTCATGACGATGTCGGTCATGAGCCGGAAGGCCAGGTCCGTGCTGTCCTTGAGTACCGATGCCGTAACGATGATTCCCTCGCGTGCGGCGCCGGTTGAAATCGAACCGCCCGCCGCGTCGATGGCTTCGGCGATTTCCTGAGCGGAACGTGTCGTGGTTCCTGTGTCGAGCAAATCGGTCGTGAAAGTTGCCAGGCCTGGCATATCCGCCGGGTCGTTGACCCCGCCCGCTCCGATGATGAGTTGGATAGACAGAACGGGCTGTTCGGGATGTTCGAGCGCAAAGATGCGGAGGCCGTTATCCAGAGTGCGTGACTCATACGGGGGGAAGTCGACCTTGTCGAGTAGCTGAGGGCTTGGCGGGTTCTGATTCTGTGCCACCACCGGCCCGGCAGCCAACGTGATTGCCAGGAGCGCCGTTAGAGCCATTTGAGTTCGCATAATGTTTGTTTAACCCTCAGTTCCCAGGTGCACCCGGCGTCACCGTAACGACAGTTCGGTTCTGGGGATCCAGATACTTCTTCACGACCCGCATGATGTCCTCTTTCGTCACGTCCATGAAGAGATCCAGTTCATCGTTTGCCGACGCAGTGTCCAGGTGGATCACGGCTGCGTGGCCGAGCGCATCGGCCTTCTCCTGGACAGACTGGCGCCTGAGGATGTAGTCGGCCCGGATCTGCGTCTTTGCCTTTTCCAGCTCCGAATCCGTGACCGGCTCGTTCATCATTCGCTCGAATTCCGCATTCAGGACTCGCTCGCCTTCATCCAGGGGTGCACCCCGGTTCATTATGAGGATGGCAAAGAACAGGTTCGGATCCTGCCGGAAGCCGCTGCTGGCATCGACCTGGATGGCCAATTGCGTCTCGTACACCAGAGATTGATAGACACGAGAGCTACGGCCGCCCGAGAGAATGGACGACGCGATCACGAGCGGATACGAATCGGGATGGCCGTCCTCGGGAATGTAATAGCCGGCCACGTACGCGGGGAGAGGAACGGCCTTGGTTCGCGGAATCCGCCGCTCTTCGGTGTGGGCCGGTTCCCGGGCCACCACGCGTTCGATTGTTTCTTCGCCTTCCGGAATATCGCCGAAATACTCCCTCGTCCAGTCCAGTGCCTGCTCGGTATCGAAATCGCCGGCGATGACCAGGTATGCGTTTCCGGGAACGTAATACTTCTGGTAGAACTCCACCACATCTTCGATCGTTGCGTTGTCCAGGTCTTCCATGCTCCCGATCGGTATGTGTTTGTATGGGTGGACATCGAAGGCGTTGCTGTATAGCGTCTCAAACAGGTCTCCGTAGGGCGGGCTTTCGACACGGACGCGCCGCTCCTCCTTGACGACTTCTCTCTCAGCCTGGAAATTCTCTTCCGACACGTCGAGTGATTTCAGCCGGTCTGCTTCCATCCACAGAATCATTTCCAGGTAGTTCGACGGAAAAGTTTCCCAGTAGACCGTAACGTCGTCGGTCGTGTAGGCGTTGATGACTCCGCCTACACCCGTGATCCGACTGTCGAATTCCTCCGGCTCGATGTTGGCCGAACCTTTGAACATGAGGTGCTCGAACAGGTGGGCGAATCCCGTGCGGCCCACTTTCTCGTTCTTGGATCCGACGTGGTACCAGAGCTGGAGGTTGATCACCGGGGTGGAGTGATCTTCGTGTGTGATGACAGTCAGGCCGTTTTCCAGCTTGTCCTCTCCGTAAGCCAGAGGCGTGGGCATCGAAAGACCCTCGGAGGACTGGGCGTAGCTCGGTGCCGCCAAGGGCAGAGCGATCAGAGCGAGCAGGATCGAGCCGGCAACAAACCGCATAATCTTATCTCCGTTTTTCCTGGCGTCGGGTTACTTGAAAAGTCTTCAGTGCCCGGTCGCCAGTACTCCGTCGTCCCACCGGGTCCCTGTTCATCTCCGACAACTGACCACTGGCCACTGCCTTCATCAAATCCTAACAAACACGGAGGCGAAGGCCCAACCTTGTACCAGTGCTGCGAACAATGCGGTCGCTACGGGATCGGCCGTTGCCCTTCGGACGAAACCGGCCATCCACCAGAGCACAAGCCAGAACAATACCACCAGATGTGTGATCAAGACGAGGAAGGAACTTTCCGAATTGAGCAGCAATATACCGGTGATGACTGCCGCCCACAAGATGATCCGTGTCGTGACGAAAGTGAGGGCTCGCATCCAGCCGGACCGAATCGATCGCACCTCGAGCTCGTCGAACATGAAAAGCGGAAAGCTTACCGCTACAAGAATAGGGAAAAGCAGCCATTGTCCGCCCGACGGTATCAGATGAACAAGGTGGGACCCGACACCCACGGCGAACACGCCGACGACATAGGCCGCGGAGACCAGGCCGATCACAAGACGGTGACGGCTCGTTCGAAGCCAGTTTCCACGCCAGAGCAGGAGTCCGGTCAGGAGCACGAAGCTCATCAGGTAGTCGGTTGCGAACAGATGGATCCACCCGAGCGGTACGACAAAGCGCAGAACGAGGAGTGACGCCCCGGATGCCGCGACGACCGAAACGAGAGTGTGGGGCACATCCGGGCTGTCGAGAGCCCGTAGTTCCGACCTGTCCGCAGCTGCCGGAAGCAGTGCCAAAGCTGCCACGATGCCGGCCAGAGCCATCAACGTGAGCCACCCAAATCGCTCGAGTGTCCTGTCCGAGTCCGGCCTGCCGCCCATCCAGCCGGAGATCAACCGAAGTGTAGCGGGATTGAAGAGCGCGCTCGAATGTGCCGCATACTCGAACCGCCACCATTCGCCCGCAGGTCCGGCTGCGCCGATCAGTCTTGGAACGAAATCGTTGATTCGCGGAGCGTCCAGGTCTCCGGTAACGATCAGGACGTGGTCGGCACCGAGGTCTTCGAGAGGGACCGGCGCGGGAGACAGGAGAACGATTTTTCGAAACGATCGAATCGGAGCAAGGTCGACAAGAAGGCCCCCTCCCAGGGAGTGACCCACGACGATGGGGGCCGACCCGAGGTGATCCAGAACCGCTTCGATCGTCCGGCTGCTGCCGATTGCGCTGAACGGGGCGTCCGAATCCCCGTGTCCGGGAAAGTCGATCGCATAGGTATCAAAGCCTCCGTCGGCAAGCGCCATTCCGAGCGTTCGCATGAGCTCTTTGTTGCTGTTGAGTCCATGCACCAGAACGACCTCTGCCACAGGTTCGGACGCAGGCTGAAAGCGAATATAGGGTGTCGGCGGTTCGATCGGCAGGACGCCGGTGCTGGCGGTCGGGCTTGCCCGATCAAGTTGCCACAATCCGATCAGGAACGTACCGAGACACAACAAGCTGACCCAAAGCCGCACAACCGGCGATGCTATACTATTTTGATGCCGGGAGTGCAAAGAGTCCCGTTCGCATCCCATCTAACGTTATGTCCACCAGCAAGATAACCTCGATCGAAGCTCTCTCTTCGAACGTTCGTCGGCTGAGGTCCGAAGGCAAACGGATTGTCTTCACCAACGGTTGTTTCGATATCCTTCATTCGGGTCACATCGAACTGTTTCGGAGCGCGAGACGACTCGGAGATGCGCTGGTCGTCGCAATCAACAGCGATCGATCCGTTCATCGGATCAAGGGCGAAAAGCGTCCGATCTTCAATGAAGACGAACGGTCTGAGATACTGTCGGCTCTGGAGATGGTCGATTTCGTTACCATCTTTGGCGAAGACACACCTCTCCGGACGATCCTCGAGATTCGTCCGGATGTTCTGGTGAAGGGCGCCGACTGGGAAGAGAAGGGTATTGTGGGCCAGGAAGAGGTTGAAGCCTGGGGAGGCCAGGTCGTTCCCATCCGTCTGGTAGAAGGCCGATCGACGTCGGGTATCATCGACCGCATCGTTTCCCTGGCGCGTCCAGACGACTAATGGAACTCACAGAAAGCCGTATTCAAGAACTTTTCTCCCGGATACTGGACCTGGCTGATGTCTCCCGGATTGCGGCCGAAACGCTGAAAGGGGATGCGCGGGTTGTTGTGTCCGGTCTCGGCGGTTCGGCCCGCGGGTTGCTGACGGCCGCGTTGTGGAAAAGCCTCAAACGCCCGATTTTTCTTGTGACCGCGGTCGACGCGGCGGCCGAGAACCTCGCTGTCGACATCGGTTATTTCCATTCAGAACTGAATGAAAAAGCGTCTGGCCGGGTATGTCACTTTCCGGCGTGGGAAACGGATCCGTATTCGGGGCTGTCCCCGCATGCCGACGTTCTTCAGGCCAGGGCGACAACGTTGTGGCAATTGCGCTCCGGCGAGGCGGACATCGTTGTTACGTCCGCAAGGGCTCTGGGCGGGCGTTTGCGAAGTCCGGGCGGCTTCGACGCCTACGGCCTCCACATCAAGCTCGGCGACGAAGTCTCGCAGGAGCTGATGCTCGAACACCTGTCGATGGCTGGCTACCTTCGGCAGGAACCGGTCGGATCGGTCGGCGAGTTTTCCGTGCGGGGCGGGATCGTCGACGTCTTCTCGCCGTTGATGCCCAACCCCGCGCGAATCGAGTTCTTCGGCGACACGGTGGACTCCATCCGGGAGTTCGATCTGGACGATCAGAGATCACGGAATCCGGTCGGACGCATAACGATCCTGCCGATGCAGGAAAACGTCGTCACCCGTGAGATGTTCAGGAAATGGGCGGGAGCCGCCAGAGAGCGCTGGAGGGACGAACGACACGAAGGTGACCTGAATGAAAAGCTGGTTTTTGCCGACGACGGTGAGCCCTTTCCCGGGTCTGTGTTCCTCTTGCCGGGACTCTATCCGCTGGAGTCCACTTTGCTGGATTACGTTGACGATGCCGTCCTCGTGTTTGATGAACCCGAACTGATCCTGAAGCACTACGACGAGTACTTCGGTGTTCTGAAGCTCCGACATGAACAAGCCGTCGATGCGGGCGCTGTTGCCCTTGTGCCCGAGAGTCTCTTTCTCTCCCTCGACGATTTCGGAACATCGATGGCACGTTACCCGACCCTGAACCTGGAGGAACTCGGTTCGGACGGATCGGAGTTTCTTGTCGTTGGACAGCCGGCCCGCCGTTTTCATGGCCGTATTCGGGAAATGGCCGAGACCATCCGTCAGACCTACGACGAAGGGCGTCAGGTTGTCCTTCTGGGGAGTACCCTCGGCATGGCCGAGCGGCTTCGCGACATTCTTCACGAGTACGAACTGCCGTTCAGGGCCGGTTTTGGCGAGCAACCGGTCAAGTCGCCACCCGAAGGCAACGCTCCGGTCGTTGGAATCGGGCGCATTTCAGCAGGGTTTCGATTACCGGATGTCGGACTTGAGGTTTATGCCGAAACAGACATCCTCGATGAAACCGAACACTTTGCCCCGCCTCGTCGCCGTCGGAAGGTTTCGACATTTCTTTCCGACCTTCAGGATCTGAAGCCCGGCAATTATGTTGTTCACGTGGATCATGGCATCGGTCTTTACGGTGGGCTGACTACGATCCACGGCCGGGAATGCATGATTCTTTCCTATCACGCCGGTGATCGTCTCTACGTTCCTCTCGAACGACTCGATCTGATTCAGAGATACTCTGCGACGGAAGGTTCCGCCCCCAACCTAGACAAGCTGGGAGGGACTACCTGGGTTGCGCGAAAAGCCCGCGTCAAGAGAGCTATCCGGGACATGGCAGCGGAGTTACTGGGGTTGTATGCCGAGCGCAAGGTAGCTCTGGGCCATTCTTTTTCGCCGGATACCGAATGGCAGAAGGAATTCGAAGAAGCGTTCCAGTTTGAAGAGACACCCGACCAGATCACGGCGATCAAGGATATCAAGCGCGACATGGAAGCCCAGGTTCCGATGGATCGGCTCGTTTGTGGGGACGTGGGCTACGGAAAGACCGAGGTAGGCATGCGGGCGGTCTTCAAGGCCGTCAACGACGGGAAGCAGGTGGCGATGCTTGCCCCGACGACCATCCTGTGTTTTCAGCATTACGAGACGTTGAAGGAGCGATTCGCCGCTTTCCCCGTGACGATCGCAATGCTGAGCCGCTTCGTCCCGCCCAAAGAGATCAAACAGGTCGTTCGGGATCTCGATTCCGGAAAGGTAGACATCGTGGTCGGGACCCACCGGTTGTTGTCGAAAGACGTTCAATTTTTTGATCTTGGACTGTTGATCGTCGATGAAGAGCAGCGTTTCGGTGTGGCGCACAAAGAACGCCTCAAGCAGCTCAAGAAGCAGGTTGATGTCGTGACGATGACGGCGACGCCGATCCCTCGAACGTTGCACATGGCACTGACCGGACTGCGAGACATGTCCGTGATCGAGACGGCGCCCCGTGATCGCCTGGCGATCAACACCGCCGTCGTCAAGTTCAACCAGAACGTCATTCAGAACGCCATTGATTTCGAGCTGGACCGGGGCGGCCAGGTCTATTTTGTCCACAATCGGGTCCAGTCGATCTATTCCCTGGCCAGCTTCGTCGGGCGCATCTGTCCCCGGGCCCGGGTGGGTGTCGGGCATGGCCAGATGAGCGAAAAGGAACTGGAACGGATCATGCTTCGATTCATGCACCATGAGTTCGATGTCCTGGTCAGTACCACCATCATCGAAAACGGCCTGGACATAGCGGCCGCCAACACGATCGTCATCAACCGGGCCGACAAGTTCGGTTTGTCTCAGCTTTATCAACTCCGGGGTCGTGTGGGCCGGTCCAACCGCCGTGCCTACGCCTACCTGCTGATCCCATCCGACGAGAGCTTGACATCCATCGCACGTCGCAGGCTCGCTGCTATCCGAGAGTTCAGCGAGTTGGGCGCCGGTTTTCGCATTGCCGCGCTGGATCTTGAATTGCGAGGGGCGGGGAACCTGCTCGGAGGCCAGCAGCATGGCCACATCGAAGCGATCGGGTTCGACCTGTACTGCCAGATGTTGGAACGAACCATGGAGGAATTGCGTACAGGTGAGGCGCCGCCGGACGTCGAAACAGCAATTAACCTCAAGGCCGACCTGAGGGTGCCCACGAGCTTCGTATCCGATGAGGCGTTGCGACTGCGCATGTACAAGAGCATCGCTTCGGCGAGGACAGAGGATGAGATCGAGCATCAGTATCGGGATCTGGAGGATCGGTTTGGAGATTTGCCGCTACCCGTCCAGAACCTGCTCGAGTACGCACGGCTCAGGTTGTTGGGCAGGGCGATCGGGGTTCACTCCATCGATCGGAAAAGAGATTTCATTGACGTTATTTTTGACGAAAAAGCTCGCGTTGACCCCACTCGCATCGTCCAACTGGTGGAGGCGGGATGGGAGGTGACTTTCGCCCCACCGGCCACGCTGCGGATCAAGACGGCAGGCGGCAGGCGAGAGCTTTTTGAAAGCATTCAAAACGTGCTGCGAGAACTATCTTGATATATGCTTTTAGGTACGGGCCGTCGAAATCGATGAGACAGGCTCGAACGAAATCTACGTGAAGAGGTTGTTTATGTTTCGAAGGTTGGTATTCCCCGTTCTCGGGCTGCTGGTGTTCAGTGGCCTGGCTGTCGGCCAGGACCAGACGAGGAAAACGCTTGATGAGATCGTTGCCAGGGTCAACAGCGACATCATCCTCAGATCCGAATATGAGGACACCATCCGAGTCGTCGAAGCGGAATTGGCGCAACAGTACCAGGGTCCGCAACTTGAGGAGGCGGTGGCCGACGCGGAGACCCACGCCTTGCGAGACCTGATCGACAAGAAGCTTCTCGCGCAGAAGGCGGCGGAGTTCGACATCAACGCAGACCTCGAAGTGATCACGACCATGGAGCGCATGCGCCAGGAGTACAACTTCTCCAGTCTCGAGGCTCTGGAGTCGGCCATTGCCCAGCAGGGCCAGAATATTGACGACTTCAAGGAATCGATTGCCAGTCAGTATCTATCCCAGCAGATTCTCCAACGCGAGGTCTATCCGAAGATCATCATCACGACGGAAGACATCCGAACCTATTACGACACGAACGAAGCCGAGTTCGACCGTCCCGAAGGCGTTCGCTTGCTGGAGATCGTGATTCTGACGGAAGGAAAGACGACCGAAGAGATAGAGGAAGCCGAGCAGAAGATCCAGGAAGCCCTGGATCGCGTACGCGGAGGTGACGACTTTAGAGAAGTCGCATCCGAGCTGTCTGAAGTGTCGACGGCCGGTAGCGGCGGCGACCTGGGGTTTTTCGAGAAGGGCACTCTTCAGAGAGATTACGAAGAAGCCGCAGACTCGCTGGAGCGCAGGCAGGTCAGCGACATCATTCGCCAGTCCGATGCCCTGGTGATCCTCAAGCTGGAGGACAAGCACGATGGCGGCATCCTTCCGTTCGAGTTGGCGCAGGAGGACATCCAGGATTCGATCTGGAGGAGTCGCATCTCGGGGCGGATCCGGGAGTACCTGGACCGGTTGCGATTAGAGGGTTTCATTGAGGTTCGGGAAGGGTACAACGATTCGGGCGCCGTGGCCGCGACCACCACGGGATCCGATTCCGGAGGGATCCGCTAGGCTCCTAGCCGACGACTGTGGAAGCTGCTTGCGTAAAACCCCACTTTTACCACGGCCTCTTCCATGCGCGTGGGGGTCAGCAACTCCCTTCATTTTCGATTCGGGAAAGTGCGCTTAGATTTATTCCTTAAATGGAGTCGCGTAATTCCAAGGCGAACAATGGCCAAGGCCACATGTGATGCTGGGCGCGTCACTGTAAATGACCAGGTAGCTCGTGCCGGCAGAAACCTTCAGGTTGACGACATCGTCGTACTCCAGCTGGCCCGTCGGCACATGAAGTTTCGGGTCGACTCGATTCCTGCTCGTGCTCCAGGCAAGGCAGACGCCCGGGACATGATCGAGATCCTGGAAAACCATTCCCTGCAAGCTGATCCCTGACGATGCTTACACCCTTGGAACTGACGATCATGAACTCGATCTGGCACCGGGGATCGGCGACGGTTCGAGAAGTTCAGGCGGACCTGCTCCCCGAGCGGCGTCTCGCTTATACGACCGTAATGACTGTCATGGATCGCCTGTTCAAGAAAGGCACCCTGCGACGCGAAAAGCGCTCGCGGGCGCATGTCTACGAGGCCACAATAACGAGTTCCGAAGTCCGATCCGAGGCGGTCGAAGGGTTGTTGGAGAGTTTCTTCGGGGGGTCGCGCCAACGACTCCGCTCGTACCTGGGCGGTGAGCACGGGGCGGTTCGAAGTGTGGAACCGAAAGTGGCTCCACATCCTATCGATGATTCCTTGCTGTAGCGAGTGGCGGACGTGCGGTACCAGCCGACACAGGGCCGAGGGGACTTTCACCGCGAAGCCACGAAGTTAACAAAGGTTAGGAGGAGAAAGATCAGGTCTTCGGAACTGCGTGTCTTCGTGGGGGATTCATTCGTCGTTGGTTGATGGTTTCTTGTAGAGAAGGTCGTACAGTTGCCTTTTTCCAATCCCCAGACGTCCGGCCGCCAGTTTGAGCAGGTCCTGCCGCGAGAGCTTGGAAACATCGGTGCTTTCTTCGATCTCTTCTTCCGCGCCGTTGACGACTAATACGAACTCGCCACGTTCGGTGACATCAGGAAGGACCTCGGCGATTTTCCCGAACAGATGGGTTTCGTGCAGCTTCGTCATCTCTCTTGCGACCAGGACTTCACGATTGCCGAAGATTTCCAGTATGTCGGCCAACGCTGATCGAACCCTGCGGGCTGTCTCATAGAACACGATCGTGGGGGTCATGCTCTTCAGCGATTCCAATTTCTTGCGCCGTGCCTTCCCCCGCGCCGGCAGGAACCCGACAAACAGAAATTCGTCGGTGGGGAGGCCGGACGCCGAGAGGGCGGCCATAGCCGCCGATGGACCGGGGACCGGAAGAACCGGGATTCCCCGCTGCCGGCATTCTCTGATCAATCGGTATCCAGGGTCGGAAATGGTAGGTGTGCCGGCGTCGGAGATGAGTGCCACACGAATGCCCGATTGGAGTTTTTGCGCGAGTTGCTCCGCCTTTTCCGTTTCATTGAATTCGTGGTAGCTCTCCAATCGACGTTGGACTCCGTAATGGTTCAGCAGTTTTATCGATCGACGGGTGTCCTCGCAAACGATCAGATCCATCTGCTTCAGCAGGGCCACTGCCCTCAAAGAGAGGTCGTCGAGATTACCGATCGGAGTTGCGATGACGTAGAGCGTTCCTGTCGACATCTTCAAATAAAACTACTTTTTTATTGACTAGGCTATGCCAATCGGTAAAATGGCTGGTTCCTATGTGCCACGAGGGTTTGTTGGCGCAACCAGGAAATAGAAGAAATCTAAGGTTTATCAAGTTCTAAGACACTCACCATAATGCCTCACCAATAACAGCCACTGTTTACAAATAAAAGCAGTCCCGCTAGCTATACTTCAATATCATATCCTCACATTAATTAGCCCCGGTTCAATAGAACCGGGGCATCCACTCTTATGGGTGTGGAGCTTCCGATCTGAGCGTGGAGCTGGTAGCGAGCAGCGTGTAGCCTCCGACCGGCAGCTCGCTGCCAGCTCCTCGCTGCCAGCTACCCGCTACCCGCTGCCCGCAACTCGCTACCCGCTACTCCCTTCCCGCCAAAGCTAAAGGTCCAACGATTTCAGGTAAGCACGGAATTCTGCGCCCAGGCCTTCTCTCTTCAACGCAAACTCGACGTTGGCCTTCAAGAAACCCAGCTTGTCGCCGGCGTCGTAGCGGGTGCCTTCGAACATGTAGGCGTAAACCGGTTGCTGTTCCAGCAGAAGACGGATCGCATCGGTCAGTTGAATTTCGTTTCCCCGGCCGACGCCGGTCTTCTTGAGGGCGGGAAAGATTTCGGGCGTGAGGATGTATCTACCGATTATGGCCAGGTTGGATGGGGTGTCGCTGGTGCTGGGTTTTTCGACGACATCCTGAATCCGGTACACCCGGCCGCCGTAGTCTTCGAGCGGGTAACCCCGGATTATTCCATAGTGGGACACGTCCTCGTCGGGCACCTTGCAGGTGGCAATCATGGACGACTGCAGCTTCTCGAAGAGATCCATCATCTGCTTCAGACAGGGCACGCGGGAATCGATGATGTCATCGCCAAGGACGACAGCGAACGGCTCGTTTCCGACAGCGTCGCGTGCCATCATGATCGCGTGTCCCAGTCCCAGCGCTTCCTTTTGCCTTACGTAGGAAACGCTGATCATGCTCGAAATGTGCCGCATTTCGGCCAACTCCTCGACCTTTCCCCTCTCCTCGAGAACATGTTCGAGTTCGTAGGACACGTCGAAATGGTCCTCAATCGCGTTTTTTCCTCGGCCGGTGACGATAGTGACATTCTGGATTCCGGCCTGGACCGCTTCTTCGATGACGTATTGGATCAGGGGCTTATCGACGAGCGGCAGCATTTCTTTCGGCTGGGCTTTCGTTGCAGGAAGGAACCTCGTTCCCAGCCCGGCGGCCGGGAAGACAGCTTTTCGAATCTGCATCGCGTTTGCTGAATCTGCGGTGTTGTGCGTCAAAAGTTACTCCAACGAAAATGCAATCTTACTTGTATCGTCTCGACTCTTTCATTTCAAGGGCTGCTACGCTTACTCCATCGCGATTCGGACTGTGTTCGCATGGATCGTCACCGTATCGCCCGTATCTCTGGCATAACCCCCGGCCAGAACAACAGCGCATGGTGTGCTCCGTGCGGCGCACGCACCGAACACGATCCGATCTCTTCGACCGAGTCCTTTCAGTGTAAGACTGAGACCTCCCAGTAGGTCCCCCTGGTACGGGTCCGCGCCGGCGAGATAGAAAGCGATATCGGGAGAGAAAGCCTCGAAGCCGGCGGCCAGCGCCCCTTCGAGCTCTCGAATATATTCGTCATCCCGGCAACCGTCGGCGAGGTTGACATCGATGTTGCTGGGTGGCTTGACTGCGGGATAGTTGTTCCGCTGATGGAGAGAAATCGTGAAGACGTCCGGGTCGGAGGCGAAGACAAAAGCAGTGCCGTTGCCATGGTGCACGTCGCAGTCGATGATCATCGCCCGGGCGATCCGTTCCCTTTCCTGAAGCGTCCGGACAGCCACGGCCACGTCATTGATCAGGCAGAATCCTTCGGCATGATCAGGGAACGCGTGGTGGAATCCACCGTTCAGGCTGAGAGCCCGGCCTTCGGCGACCGCCAGGTCGCCGGCCAGCACCGTCCCGCCGGTAGCCATCCGGAATGCGTCCACCAGCTCCGGGGAAAACGGGATCTCGGCGGCCATGACTTCGGCATCAGAGAGCCTGCCGCTCTTCAACTTCTGAATGTAATTGAAATCGTGAACCAGGAGGATTTCTTCGTCGCTCGCAGGCCGGGGTTCAACGAACTGAGTGGGATCGACGAACCTTGAGACTTCGTCATAGACCAGGCGATATTTCTCGATCGGAAAGACGTGTGTGCTTCCGAAGTTCAGGAAGTAGTTGTCGGAATAGACAACCTTCATATTCTCTGAATCGTTCAGAGAAGACCTTTGACAGCCCCTCCGTCGATCGGAATCGTCGTCCCGGTGATGTAGCTTGCGCGCTCGGAAGCCAGAAAGGCAACCAATGCGGCAAACTCGGGCGTTGTACCGATTCGGTTGAGTGGGATGGTGGCTTCCCATTCCCGGAGGATCTCCTGGCGAGACACGCCCTTGCTCTCGGCCATCGCGTCGGCAAGTTGTTCCACCCTTTCGGTCATAGTGAATCCGGGGCAAACATTGTTGACGAGGATGTTGTCCGGGGCCAGTTCCTGCGACAGCGTCTTGGCAAAGCCGATCACACCGGCCCGGAGGCTGTTGGACAGCATCAGGCCGTCGACAGGTTGCTTTACCGAGATGGACGTGATGTTGATGATTCGGCCCCACTTCTTCGTTTTCATATAAGGAATCGCTGCACGACACAACTCGACAACGCTGACCAGGTTCATCTGGAAAGCTCCGGCCCAGGCCTCTTCGTCCAGAGTCTGGAACGTGCCTGCCGGAGGTCCTCCGGCGTTCGTGACCAGAATATCGATCGTTCCAAATCGCTCGACGACGTCGGAAACCAGACGCTTTATTTCGTCGATCTTCGACACGTCGGCCCGGAAGCCGAAAACCTGGCTTCCCGTCTTGCCGGCGATCGCAGTTGCCACTTCGTTGATAAGGGCTTCGTTTCTGGAGCAGATGCCGAGCTGGGCGCCTTCGGCTGCGAGCTCCTCGGCAACCGCTCGTCCAAGGCCCTTGCTGGATGCGGCCACCAGCGCCACCTTTCCCCTCAATCCTAGATCCATCAGGTGTTCCTCAAGTAGTCGTCCGTTTTGTCGAGCCAATCCTGTCGGATCGGCGAAAATACGTCCAGATCCAGAGTGTCTTCCAGGGCTTCGGCACCATGCACGACGTGAGACGGGATGTGCAGCACCTCGCCCTCACGAACAATGACTTCCTTACCGTTGATATCGAATTTCAATGCCCCTTTCAGGATGTAGGTCACTTGTTCGTTTTCATGACTGTGTGCCGGAACCATGCTGCCGGCCTTCAGGATGACGTGAGCCAGCATCATGCGGTCCGCCGTAACCAGCCTTCTGGAAATGTGCTCGCTCAAGTGTTCGAGCTCGATTTCATCCCAGCGGTAATGGATTGCTTCTCGTTCCGTGTCTGCCATCTAATTTCTTCTCCTGAAGGGTTGTGCCCCGAAATGTGACAATCGGGAGGGATCAATCGATCATCTTACCGATCCGGAACCACCGCGTCCGAGTAAAAAAGTGCGTGGCTATCGACCAATACCCGCTTAGCGACTCCATAATCGACCGCCGTCCCGGGATATAGGGATCGCTCTGATAAGACCAGTAAATGAAAAGCGGCTTTCCTATTATTTCTTCTTTACGAACGAACCCCCAGAAACGGCTGTCGTTGCTGTTGTCGCGATTGTCTCCCATCACGAAATAGGAATCTGCAGGCAGCGTGACGGGCCCATAACTATCCCGGACCTGGAGTTCTTCCGGCGTCCACGGATCGGTACGGTAGACCGACTCATCGACGTGGATTTTGTACGGCTCGTCGAGTCCGACGCCGTTGACAAAAAGTTGCTTGTCGCTGATTTCAATGACGTCACCGGGCAGGCCGATCAAACGCTTCACGAAAGGGATCTCCCCGAGTGTCGGTGAGACAAAAGCGACGATGTCCCCTCGATCCACGGACCGATCAGGCAGGTACCCCCGGATGGCTTCCGGGTAGTTTGCCTGGAAGCCCAGCTTGTCCAGAAAGAAGTGGTCTCCGACCATAATCGTCGGTTTCATCGACTCTGTTGGAACCCGCGTTGCTTGCGCAACATAGCTGGTAAAGACCAGAACGAACACAACAGTGAAAGCCAGGCTTTCGGTCCATTCTCTCAGCTTGCTCTTTCCGCTCGGCGTCTCTGGCTCCACGGCTTGCGCCAAGCTGGATTCCAGCGATGAATCGAACACCTTGAGTTCGTCGAGGCCGACGTCCGGAATATCACTGGTGACTTCTTGCATGTTCTCCGTCATCCACGGACCGGTGTCAAGCTGTCCCCGGACAAACTCATGCTACACGTCCAGTTCAATGTTCCAGTATAGGTAGTCACGCCAGGTGTCGGGTGGTGACTTGATCCTGAACGTGATGTGGTATGCCGGTAGCCAGCGGGGCTCGGTCGGTTGCCGTATCAATTCCATCCGGGCCTGTGTGGGGGTTCGACCTCCCTTCTGGTGATTACAACGGAAGCACGCGGTCACGATGTTGTCCCACTTCTTTTTCCCGCCGATAGCGACCGGAACAACATGATCGAAGGTCAGGTCCTCGGTGGGGAACCTCTTACCGCAGTACTGACACTTGTAATCGTCCCTGGTGTAGATATTCGCCCTGGAAAACTTCACGCGGTTGCGGCTCTTGACGCGGACGTACTTGACCAACCGGCAGATGGACGGAAGCTTTACCGAAAAGGTCACGCTACGGATTTCATTTTCATACTCGTCGATCACTTCCACCTTGCCCGCAAAGAGCAAGGTCACCGCTTTCTTCCACGAGATGATGCGGAGAGGTTCGTAAGAAGCGTTCAGCAATAGTGTCGCTTGCATTCGATCAGCTGTCCTCCACCGGCCGGACCATTTCTTCGGACAGTCCAGTCGTCCGGGATAACCAGTTAACAAAATTCTTAAGGGCTGCCCGCCCTTTGTCAAGGCCTTTGTAGTGGCTTCTCTCGCCCAAATCCTTATAGATATTGGGTTTGAGCCGCCCGGAACTACTTCACTCGGTCTTCGCCACCTAATCTGCTGCTTAGGTTACAATGAACTTCTTGGAATCGACCGGTCGGTCACGAACCGTCCGGGATGCAACTGACCACTGACCACCACTATTGCCCATGTCCGAACTTCCGCCGAAAGAGTCCCGACTGCGAAGTATCTTTGCGGATATGGGATCCTGTGTCGTGGCCCTGAGCGGCGGTGTCGACAGTGCATACCTGGCCCTGGTGGCCCACCAGGAACTTGGCGAAAAAGCGTTGGCGGTCACTGCCGAGAGCCCCAGCTATCCCGAAAGCCAAAAAAGGCAGACGATTCGCCTCGTCGAACAATTCAGCTTCCGCCATGAATTCGTGCAGTCTGACGAGTTACTGGATGAGAACTACTCTCGCAATCCCGTCAACCGATGTTACTTCTGTAAACACGAACTGTACGGCCAGCTGCGATCGATCGCGCTTCGATGTGGTTTGAGGTTCGTTGCCGATGGCAACAACATGGACGACAGGGGCGATTATCGTCCGGGCCGCCTTGCCGGATCGGAAATGCAGGTTCGCAGTCCCCTCATCGAAGCAGGTATCGGCAAGACCGAGGTCCGGACGTTGTCCAGGAGGCAGGGATTGCCCACATGGGACTTGCCCGCATCTGCGTGCCTGTCGTCCCGGATCCCGTATGGGTCCGCCGTCACCGTGGAGAAGCTCAAGATGATAGATCAGGGAGAGGAGATTCTGCGATCGTTCGGGTTCCGCCAGAGCCGCGTGCGCCACCATGGTGAGGTTGTGAGGATCGAGATCGCCAGGGACGAACTGGAAAAGGCCCTGAGCCTCGAAATGTTCGATCGCCTTGCGGGCCGATTCAAGGCGATCGGCTTCCGGTTCGTCACCCTGGACGTTGAGGGGTACCGTACGGGTGCCTTGAACGAAGTGCTGGAGCAGATTGAGGTGCCGGAGAACTCCGAGGAACAATGAAAATTCTAGTCGTCGGTTCGGGTGGGAGAGAGCATGCCATCGTCGAAACCCTGGCGAACAGTCCCAGGGTTTCCAGAATATTCGCCGCTCCGGGAAACGGAGGCATTCGGGAGAAAGCCGAAATGGTCCCGATCCAGGCCAATGACATCGCCGGACTGGCCACGTTTGCCGAGAAGACGGGGATCGACCTGACCGTTGTAGGCCCGGAAGTCCCCTTGAGCCTCGGGGTGGTCGACGATTTCCGGAGGAAGGATCTTCCCATCATCGGACCAACGGCCTCCGACGCCCGCCTGGAATCCAGCAAAGCGTTCACGAAGCGTTTGTGCTCCGAGAACGGCATCCCCACCGCGGCGTACACCGAATGTACCACCGCCGCTGAGGCCTATGCCGTCCTCGATCGCGTTGGTTATCCCACCGTCGTCAAGGCCGACGGGCTCGCCGCCGGCAAGGGCGTGGTCGTCGCGGCAACGGCCGAAGAGGCGCAAAAGGCGGTCAAGCAAATGATGGAGTCGCGGGTCCTGGGCGAGGCCGGAACCCGGCTGGTGATCGAAGATTTCATGGAGGGTGAAGAGGCGTCCTTCCACGTTTTTGCCGACGGGACGGATTTTCAGCCGATGGTGCCTTCTCAGGATCACAAGCCCCGGTTCGATGGCGATGCCGGCCCGAACACGGGTGGAATGGGCGCTTACTCGCTGGACGCGATCCTGACCGAGGCCCAGCATGCCGAGGTTGTCGAGCGCATCATACGTCCTACACTTCAGGCTTCGGGCACCTTTTCCGGGATTCTCTACGCCGGCTTGATGTTAACCCAAGGTGGTCCGAAGCTCGTGGAGTACAACGCGAGGCTGGGGGATCCCGAAACCCAGGTCATGCTGCCCCGCCTGGAAACCGATCTCGCCGAGGTGTTTCTTGCGATGCGAGACCACCGGCTCGGGGAGTTGGAACTCAAGTGGAAACCCACGGCCACGGCAACCGTGGTCCTGGTTGCAGACAGCTACCCTGGAAAGGTTGAGAAAGGTAAGGAAATCTTGGGTTTGGAGGAAGTCCGGCGCGTTTCCGACGTGAAGGTCTTCCATGCGGGCACCCGATGGGAAGACGGCCGGGTTTACACGGCGGGAGGCCGGATTCTTAATGTGACGGCCATCGCCGCCACGTTATCCGAAGCCCTTGAAAAAGCATACTTTGTCGCTGAAATGATAGAATTTGAGGGCAAGGATTACCGGAACGACATAGGCCAGAAAGGATTGAGCAAAGACCAATGACAACGTCTGTAGCGATTGTGATGGGAAGTGATTCGGACCTGCCGATTATGCGGGAAGCCATGAAAGTGCTTGAGGAATTCGGAGTCGAATGTGAAGTGGAGGTCAGCAGTGCACATCGTTCGCCCGAACGCACCTCCGAATTCGCCAGAGAAGCGAAGGGGCGGGGCCTTCAGGTCATCATTGCAGGTGCGGGTAGTGCGGCACATCTGGCGGGCGTGATTGCCGCAGAGACGACGCTGCCCGTGATAGGCGTTCCGATAGACAGCTCGCCTCTCAAGGGCTTTGATTCACTGCTGGCCACGGTTCAGATGCCGCCCGGAGTTCCAGTGGCCACGATGGCCGTTGGCCGTGCCGGTGCGACAAACGCTGCGCTGTTTGCCATTCAGATCCTGGCCACGGCAGACGAAGGCCTGGCCGCACGAATGGTTGATCACAAAGAGAAGCTGGCCCGTGGTGTGGCCGATAAGAATGCACGGGTTCAGCAGAAATTGAACGACGGTTGAAACATGGCGGAAAAGAAGTTTCATGTCGCGAATTTTGGTTGTCGAGCGTCCCAGTCGGAGGGAGCTGCCATCCAGGAAGAACTACGCGATTCGGACTTCTCCGATTCTGCTTCTGTGTTTGATGCCGATGTTCTGATTGTCAATTCGTGCACTGTTACCGCCGAAGCGGATCGTGATGTGGGCCGCCTCATTCGACGCGTTGCCAGGCGCAGTCCCGGGACGGAAATCATCGTCACGGGTTGCTATGCACAAAGGAACCCCGCCGAGCTCGCTGCGATGCCCAGCGTACGATATGTTGTCGGAAATTCGCATAAACCAATGGTCCCGGACCTTGCGCGGAAAGCCCTTTCGGAGCCGTTTCGAGATGGGCGCGCCGAAGTCTACTGCAGTGACATCTTTCTCGAGAGAGAGCTCGGAGGGACCTCGTTCCAGGGTTCGGGAGGCCGCACCCGTGCCACGGTCAAGGTGCAGGATGGCTGTGATGCGAACTGTTCGTTCTGTATCATACCGTCGGTCCGAGGCCGAGGACGGAGCTTACACCCGCGAACCGTGATCGACCAGGTTCGGGCTCTGGTTGGGAGGGGCTACAAGGAAATTGTCTTTTCCGGCATCCATCTCGGCTCGTACGGGCGTGATTTATCCCCCGGACTGAATTTCGAGGAGTTGGTCGCAATGACGCTCGATCACGTGAGGGATCTTGAGCGATTGCGGCTGAGTTCTATCGAACCGTTGGAGGTGACGCCCGGGTTGATCGGTCTGGTCGAGAATGATCCTCGGATGGCACGCCATTTTCACGTTCCCCTGCAAAGTGGCTCTGCACGCGTTCTTAGAGCGATGTATCGTCCATATCTACCTGATTATTATGAAGATCTGGTTCACGGGATTCGTCGTCGGGTGCCGGAAGCCTCGATCGGAGCGGACGTGATGGTTGGATTTCCGGGCGAGACAGACGACGACTTTCTCGACACTTACAGGCTGATCGAATCCTCACCGCTCACCTATCTCCATGTCTTCCCGTATTCCTCACGTCCCGGGACACGCGCCGCCGCGCTTGCCGATCAGATTCCGGACCATGTCACTCGCTCTCGCGCGAAATTATTGCGCCAGCTTATAGAGCGCAAAAATGCACATTTCCGCAAACAATTCATAAGTAGAGTGATTCCGGTTTTGGTTCTGGACGAAGAAGCGGAAGATGGATGGCTACCGGGAATTAGCGACAACTTCATCAAGCTACGGGTTCCGCCGCACTTGACAGTCAATCGATGGCACCGGTTGACCATCTCGGATTTCGACGGGGCAGGGCTCCGGGCTACCGCCCCCTATTCGGAGGCTTCGGTCCCCGAAGACTCCAGCACTACGACCGCCGCAGAAACCGTCTGATCATGTGTCAGCGAAACGAAGAATCGGTTCGCTCCAAGTGAGGTTGCCCGATTCAACGCTTCACCATGGAGGTGTAACTCGGGCTGTCCGGACGCCAGTCTGTGGATGTCGACATCTCTCCAGCGCACACCCTTGGCCCATCCTGTTCCGAGCGCCTTGAAAGCCGCTTCCTTAGCAGCGAATCGCACAGCAAAATGGATAGCAGGCCGGGCCGCAGCCTGACAGTAAGCGGTTTCGCCCTCAGTGAAGATACGCGAAATGAACCGCTCCCCGAATCGCTCTAAGGATTGTGCGATTCTCTCGTTCTGAATGACGTCTATTCCTAGTCCAATCAGCATAATAGCGAGCAGCGAGCAGCAGGCAGCTAGCAGCTAGTGTCCTGAGTCACGTAGAAAGTTGCCTCCTCCCGAGCTGCAAGCTGCCCGCTGCAAGCTGCACGCTCATACTGACCACTGCTATCATTGCTTCTTACATGTTACAGGCGTACAGGAAATCCAAGGTTACTTTTCTCCGGGCTCCAGCCCTGGAACGGATTCCGGGAGTGGTTCATGCGTTTTCGACGCGGCGGGCCGACTCGGATGATTTTACGCTTGGCTCAAAGGGGACCGGGGTTGCCGAAAACCGGGTTCGGTTCCTGTCGGCTGTCGGTATTCCGGGTTGGCCAGTCGTTCGGCTTCGTCAGATACATTCGAACATCGTTCATCCGGTCTCGGAGAACCAGGCAGCGAACGATGAGAATGAAGGAGATGCCGCCTACACAGGGTTGGGAGGACTTGCGCTTGGTGTGGTCACCGCCGATTGCGTTCCGATCCTCGTGGCCGACTCCGGCGGACGAGGTGTCGGGGCTATACATGCAGGTTGGCGGGGAACCTCTGAGGGTGTTGCCCGCAAGACGATCGACGCGATGGTGAGTGGGCTGAATGTAGATCCCGGTGATTTGCATGCCGCCGTCGGTCCCCACATCGGGGTCTGCTGCCTGGAGGTTGGCGAGGAAGTGTTCAATTGGTTCGCCGATTCCGACGTTTTCGAGCGTCGTGCTGGCTGGGGGAAACCCCATCTGAACCTGGCCGAAGCCAATCGCCGGCAACTTCTTGGCGCCGGCCTGGCTCCGGAGCACGTTCTTGTCTCGACCCTCTGCACGAAATGCCGGCCTGACATGTTCTACTCTTACAGGAGAGAGGGTGGTCGGTCGGGCCGGATGTTTTCAGTGATTGGGCTAGTGCCCTGAGTCAGAAATACGGTCACTATCTCCGATGGATGTTGCCGACACAGGATGGACTTTGAATGCCGTGAACGAGATAGAAGAGATCCCGGACCGATTTCAGGGTGCCCGCCGGAGAATGGTGGACACTCAACTCCGCCGCCGCGGCATACTTGACGAGCGGGTTCTCAAGGCAATGGAGCACGTCGCCCGTCACGTGTTTGTGCCCAGGGAGTCCCTCTCGGATGCTCATGCCGACTCGCCGCTCCGAATCGGTGAAGGTCAGACCATTTCTCAGCCTTACATCGTTGGCCTCATGACAGAGCTGCTCGAGATCGAGGCCAAACACAGGGTTCTCGAAGTCGGCACCGGTTGCGGGTATCAGACTGCCGTTCTGGCAGAACTGGCTGAAACTGTGTTTACCGTGGAGATTCGAGAGCCGTTGCTCACTCCTGCCCGGCTAAGGCTGGACGGCCTGGGGTATGACAACATCCGTTTTCGACTTGGGGACGGTCATGAAGGCTGGGGCGAGTTTGCGCCCTTTGACCGTATTATTGTCACTGCCGCGGCCAGACAGGTTCCGCCGCGACTGGTCGAGCAAATGCGTGCGGGGAGTCGAATGGTCATCCCGGTAGGTAGTGTGACCGAGGGACAAGTTTTACGGCTGGTCACGAAAACAACCGGG
>CAZOZZ010000017.1:35003-39684 GCA_964584435.1 uncultured Solibacteraceae bacterium
TTCGCGATAGACATCAAAGACACGGTTCCGGTACGATTTGTACCGATGACTTCGAATATTGAGGAGGCGTAGTAAGAGATGAAACCGTATCGAATTGCTTTCGTCGTTCTTCTCGCCCTGCTGGTGGCTGGGCCGGCCGTTGCTCAGGAACGCGTCGCGCCTAATATCACAGGTATGGCGGTTCAAGGGACGTCGGTCAACCTGGAATACTACAAGGGAGAAAAGAACATCCTGATTGTATTCTACAGGATGCACAACTGACCGTTTTGCCAGGCGCAGCTCGGGGAGCTGCAAGAAGGTTACGATGACATCAGGGCACTCGGCGCCGAGTTGCTCGCCGTCAGTGCCGACCCGCCTGTGACGGCTCAGCAGACAGCGCGCGAGTTGGGGCTGACTTTCCCGGTCTTGTCCGATTCTTACCGCAACTTCATCCGCGCATACGATGTGCTGCACCCACAGGAACAGATTGCCCGCCCGTCCGTGTTTGTTATCGACAAGGAAGGTACGATCAAATGGCAGTACATTGGAATGAGTGCAGGTGACCGTCCGGAAATGGCAACGATTCTCCAGGAACTCAAGGGAATTCAATAGCGAAACGATTGTTTGAAAGCGATCGAACCTTCCGGTTCGGTCGCTTTTTTTTCGTGGCCTTGCTGGAGACGTCATTTCAGGCCCGCAGTTTCATCCATGGTAATATTTGAACGAAATGGGAGGACGAAATCCGTATTTTGACGAGCTGGCTTCCGTAGAGTCGGCCTCCCAAAAGTACACGATCACTTTCCTTCCGATGAACGTCACAGTTGAGGTCGATCCGGAGAAGATACCTTACGGAGAGACCGGTCTGCCCGGCAGTATTCTGGACATCGCCCTGGCTGCGGGAATCGAGATCGACCATGCGTGTGGCGGAGTTTGTGCGTGCTCGACGTGCCACGCCGTTGTCCGGGAAGGAGAAGAGACCCTATCGGAAATGAGCGACGCCGAAGAAGACCAGCTTTCCTTCGCGCCTGGCTTGACCCCCTTCAGTCGACTCAGTTGTCAGTCTGTTGCCAACGGCACACACAACCTGGTCGTGTGGATTCCAGACTGGAATCGGAACCTCGCCAGAGAGGCTCACTGATCCCCGGAATCTCGTTCTGATTGGCGCCCGCCCGTGGCCTTCCACAAATTAGCACGACTTTTCTATTGACCTTCATCCAGACGCTGGCCAAAACTATGGGCTCACCATGATGAAAAATAAATTTCGT
Organism: uncultured Solibacteraceae bacterium; assembly: GCA_964584435.1. Classification (GTDB taxonomy): domain Bacteria; phylum Acidobacteriota; class Terriglobia; order 20CM-2-55-15; family 20CM-2-55-15; genus CAZOZZ01. The sequence continues at coordinate 36,248 of CAZOZZ010000017.1, forward strand.
TGGATCCTCGCTGCCGTTGTTGCGTGCCTTCTGGGCGCTGGGACTTTAACTGCCGGCCAGAACACGTCGCCCCAACAGCCGGCGGGTACTCCACCGGCGGAAGATCAGGAACCGGCAGATCAGTTTCGTCTCTCGGTCGAGGTGGAGTTGGTCAATGTCACTGCCACGGTGCTGGATCTGGAAGGCAAGTACGTTGAGGGCCTGACGGAAATGGATTTCAAGATCTACGAAGATGGTGTGGAGCAGACGATCTCATTCTTCTCTCACGACCTGCGCGTGCCGATCAGCATGGGAATCCTGATCGACACGAGCGGAAGCATGCGCCACAAGCTGCAGCAATCGTTGCAAACCGCCCGGGAGCTTGCCATGGCCCTGGGCAGTGAAGACGAAGTCTTCATCATCGGTTTCGACAACGATGTTCGGGTGTTGCAACGTTTTGGCCCAAACGGCCCACAGGTCCAACAGGCGTTGAGGGGTGTGCGCTCCCGTGGGGAAACGGCCGCATTCGATGCGATTGGCCTCGGCCTGGAGATGATGGAGACGGCCAAGCACGACAAGAAGATTCTGTTGATGATCACAGATGGTTTCGACACGAAGAGCAAGCTCAAGGCCGATGACATCGATGAGCTCTTGAAGCGTGCCGAAGTGCTCGTGTACGCGATCGGCATCGACGACGACGATGACGACCCCGAGGTTCGACGACGCACCCGGTACCACATCTACCATTACATGCTGGCGCGGTTGACAGGTGTCACCGGGGGGCGGGCGTTTCGTCTGTTTACCGGCAGGCGGTACGCGCTGAGAAGCCTTGCAGAGGTGCTACTCGAAGAACTCCACCAGCAATACACCCTGAGCTACTACCCGGCGAGCGGTGCGATGGATCAGAGCTGGCGGGAAATCGAAGTTGAACTCGACCACCCTGGTTCGAATGTCCGTCACCGCGGCGGCTATTACATAAGCGTACCCTCGCAACAACAAGACTGACCCCGTTCTACAAGCGGCCTAGACGGCGCAGGCCAGATCGGCTAGCGACTTGGAGGGTTGTGCCTGGCCGGAGCGAGCGTCTTCGAGGGCGTCGCCGCAATCGACGATCAGGTTCACCAATTCCGGGTCGAATTGTTTTCCGGCGCACTTTCTCATTTCATCCATCGACTGTTCCGTTGAAAGTGCTCGTTGGTAAGGACGGTTGCTCGTCATGGCGTCAAACGTGTCTGCCAGAAGGATGATTCGGGCTTCGATCGGGATCTTGTCGCCTTTCAGGCCATCGGGATGTCCCTGACCATCAAACCGTTCGTGGTGGTGGCGGATGCAGGATTCCAGATTGCGCCCATAAAGGGTCCTGACGATGCGGCTACCGCACTCGGGAACCTGCTTCATTCCTCCGGCTTCACGAATGGCTCGCCGGTAGATCAGTACAGACAGCTGGTCTTCAAACTTGGCAACGACGTTTTGAGTACCGAAGGCAAGGTCAGCGAGCACTCGGCTTTGTTGACCCAACTTGAAAACCGCCGCGACTCTTTCGCGGGGGTTTCCGTGGACGAAGAGTCCATGAAGATCCTGCAATTTCAACGTTCCTATCAGGCGTCGGCCAAAATGATCCAGGTCGTGGACCGCCTGCTTGAAACGCTGATTGCAATGGGACGTTGATGATGAGGGGGCGTTGAATGAGAGTTACTGAAAGCATGGCCCTGCGCTCGTTCCTTAACAGTGCTTCCAGCATCCAGAGCCAGCTGCTGGAGGCGCAGGATAAGGTCCTGACGGGAAAGGGCACGACGAAGCCGTCGGACGGCCCGAGTGACGTTTCCGACATTCTGAGGATCAACGCCGAAAAGGCCGAATCAGAACAGTACAAGCGTAATGTCGAGTTCGGTCGTTCCCGTCTGGATTTCACCGACGGCGTTCTGAGCAACGTTGAGACCCTGGTGGAGCGATTGCGTTTCCTGGGTCTCACTTCCATCGGAAATTCAACGAACGGCGACGTATTCACTGCGGAAGTCGACGGTTTGAGAGATCAGATCCTGAACACGATGAACAGTTCGTTTCAAGGACGTTTCATCTTCGGGGGAAGCAAGACGAACACGCAGCCGTATCTGAAAGACGCCTCCGGAGCCGTGTCCTATCAGGGCAACACCGAGAAAGTGAAGCTCCAGGTCGGTCGCACGGCGCAATTGGACACACAGATACCCGGAAGCGAGCTCTTCGGCTCGACGGATATCTTTGCAGTAATTACAGGCCTCAGTCAGGCGATGCAGTCCGGCGACAGGAGCGCTATCGACGCCGAACTGGCGAACCTGCAGACGGCCTGGGACGGGCTGTCGGTCAGCCGGAGCCGGATTGGCGGTTTGTTGAATGTGGCCCAGTCGACAAAGAGTGAGCTTACAGCGCTTTCGATAGCGCGGGAGACAGCGCTGGTCGACATCGAATCAGCGGATTTGACAAAGACACTGACGGAATTCCGAACTTTGGAGAGTGCGCTACAGAACACGCTCGCCGTAGGGGCCAGGATTTCTCAACTGACACTACTCGATCATCTGAGGTAGGTAAAACCATGAAAGTAATTGAAAACGTGAATTTGACTGGTGAGTCGGAAGGGCAGGATCAAAAAACGCTCATCCATTTTGAAGAGGGGCTGATCGGTTTCTCCGACGTCAAGAACTTCAACCTGCTCGAAAACGACTACCTTGCTCCGTTCCGGTTGTTGCGAGCCGTTGAAGATCCCGATGTCGGGTTTCTCGTCCTGGACCCGACAACACGTATTCCGGACTATTGTCAGCTGATTCCGTCTCGGGAATGGAAATCCCTCGGCGTGACAAACCCGGCAGATTACCTGGCGTTCATCACGGTGGTGCTCGGTGCGACGGCCGAGGAGAGCACGGGAAATTTTCAGGCTCCGCTGCTTGTCAATCACCGGCAGATGGTTGGCAAACAGGTCATCATGACAGACTCGGGATTCTCGGTGCGCGAGCCGTTGCTGTAGAAGAACGGCTTGCTCCCCAAGAGTCTTTCGGATTATGATGCGGCGAGTAGATGAATCCAGGCAGTGACCAGAAAACACTGCCGCTTCAGGTGGTTACTGATCAAGGATGCTCGTTGTCACTCGCAAGAAAGACGAACGGCTCATCATCGGGAACGAGATTGAGATCCAGGTGCTCAGGATCGGGCGGGACAACGTCCGATTGGGAATCAAGGCTCCCTCTCATATCTCGATATATCGCTATGAGATTTACGAGGCGATCAAGAACGAGAACGTGTCGGCCGTTAAGTCGCAGATTCCAGACAAAGACATGCTAGGACAGATCGTCGATGGCTTGAAACCGGAACCGGAACCGGAGACCTGACCATCGGAACTTGACATCCGCATTCGCGGATTCTGTCGTTGAACCTGTAGCCCGTCAGAACATTTCAGACAGAGATCCCTAAAAAACTAAGAGACACTT
>CAZOZZ010000018.1:0-7640 GCA_964584435.1 uncultured Solibacteraceae bacterium
GACTGTCTCACTTTAGGGGTTCACTCCAGTTCACTCCAGGTGCCTGTCCCTATTTTCACCGCTATTACACGCTGTTGGGAAACTCGTCTCCGATTTTCGACCCGACCGTTTCCGTCTTTAGGTTTAGACTCCGGACATGCCCCGTCGACAACCGCTCCCCGATGAGATTGAAGACTACCGCGACCGACGTTGGATGCGTTTGGAGACGGCGCCGGTGAACACGGCCGAACAAGCGGAGCGCTTTATCGAACAGGTCGGGTTCGCCGGGTGTTTGACGGACTCGCGCCGGCCTGGTCCGTCTCTCTACATCGCCGTCTGCGGCAGGCGGGATGCCATCATGCCGCCGAATGTCCAGAAAGACGAGGAGAGCTCTCACACGTGGCTGTTGAAGGACGAGCTCATGAGGCGCGGGCGTGTCTATTACGCCAAGCTTTCCCGCGGCAGATCCATGTTTCTGGCTCCGCGGATGATCCGGCATTTCAAGGCCCTCTGGGGCGTTCCCAGGCGACAGGAGAAAATGCGTCTCGGCAGGGCGGCCCTGGCCATCCTGGCGGTGTTGCGCCGGGAGTGGGAAATGGCCACTGCGGATCTACGTTCTGCATCCGGCGTGACGGACCGGAAAGCGTTCACACAGGCAATGGATGAACTTCAGAGAGCCATGCTCGTCGTCCCCAGTGAAGCGATCTATCAACCCAAGTTCACCTACCTGTGGGAGTTGGCCACGGAGCGTTTTCCCGAAGAACTCGCGCTGAGAACGAGCAAGCTGGCGGCTGTACGGGAAGTCGCGCGATGCTATCTCGAAGGCGCGGGACTTACGGTGCCCGGTGAGCTGGCGCGTGTCACAGGTTTGTCGCGTGTAGAAGCTGGAGCGGGGAACCAGGTTCTGGTCAAGGAGGGATACGCGATAGCGGTTTCACGGGGAACGTACCGCCTGACAAGCCTCAGTCCGTGATCCGGTGGCCTGAAACAGCACGGTACCGAGAGAACACAGCAACCGAAGAGGGACAGAAACCGGGCCGGCTTATCGATTTCCTGCTCCGGAGCTAATGAAGGGGGCTGTTCCCCAACCTTGAAAAAGTTTACGATTGAGAGGTGTTTCCAGGAGCCTACGCCCTGCGCAGCACTGTCGGATCGCAGGAAAATTTGCAATCGTCCAAGGAATTAAATGACCAACAACCCCCGCGTCTTCAATTTCTCAGCCGGCCCCGCTGTTCTGCCGTTGCCCGTTCTCGAGGAGGCGCAACGCGATCTGATTGCGCTGCCCGGCGCTGGTATGTCCATACTGGAGATAAGCCATCGGTCCGATACTTTCGAGAGCATCTTTGCCGATGCGATCGGCGCCGTCCGGCAAGTTGCGGGTGTGCCGGACCATTACAAGATTCTTGCGCTGCAGGGTGGCGCCAGTCTTCAGTTCACGATGGTTCCGATGAACCTGCTGCTGGCCGGAACAACTGCGGACTATATAGACACGGGGTCCTGGTCGAAGAAGGCCATCAAGGAAGCCCGACGCGTCGGGAACGTCAACGTTGCCGCCTCTACCGCGGACGACAACTACAACCGGATTCCCGGTGCCGACGAGATTCATCTCACACCCGATGCGGGGTACGTACACATTACCGGTAACAACACTATTGCGGGGACGGAGTGGCCGGCTCTCCCGGAGGTGGGTGACCGTCCGATAGTCACCGATGCGTCGTCCCACATACTGAGCGGTCCAATCGACGTTTCCAGGTACGGTGTGATCTATGCCGGGGCGCAGAAGAACCTCGGTCCTTCCGGCGTCACTCTGGTGATCATCCGCGAGGATCTCATCGAGCGATCCTCGGACGATCTGCCGACCATGCTCAGCTACCGCACCCACGTGGACAACGACTCCCACTTCAACACGCCGAACACTTTTGGCGTATACATCCTGGGCCTGACGATGAAGTGGCTTCTCTCCCAGGGAGGCCTCTCCGGCATCGCTGAAGTCAACGAAAGGAAGGCGGCCAAGCTCTACACCGAAATCGATCGCACCGGTTTCTATCGGGGCACGGCCGTAAAAGACAGCCGGTCGCGGATGAACGTGACGTTTCGGCTGGGGGATGAGGCGGCCGAAAAGACCTTCGTTCGAGAGGCCGCAGCTGCCGGTTTAGAGGGCCTCAAGGGGCATCGCTCCGTCGGGGGGATGCGTGCGTCGATCTACAACGCGTTTCCGGAAGAAGGCGTGGACGCACTGGTGGATTTCATGCAGGAATTCGAACGGAAACGAGGCTAGTGTCCTCGGGCGGCAGAAGGGATCGTAGCGAGAAAGTGGAGAATCGAGGACAGATTTTTTCGATTTTGAGGCGAATAGTAGTTCTATTTAACGAGAAATCGGGGAATATGGACTGATGTACATAGGGAGAGAACTTGTGGTTGTGACGCTCGACCATCGCGATGTGACCAGGCGTAGTGATGGAGGTGCCGTGTACGTTGTAAGATGGCCGAGACCGTTGCAGTGCCTGCCAAATCCAGGTCCCGCCGCGACCACCGAGAGCTGCCAGAGCCATGAAACAAGCCATAATTGATCTGACGGTCAACGGAGACCGCTATAGCACCGCAGTTCAGGCCCACCTGACGCTGGTAGAACTCCTGCGCGACGTGCTGCACCTGACGGGCACGAAACTCGGTTGCGGAACCGGCGATTGCGGTGCGTGCACCGTCAACATGAATGGCAGGACGGTCAACTCCTGCTTGACGCTGGCCCTTGAGGCCGACGGCGCCGAGATTACGACAGTCGAGGGTATTGCTCTTTCGGGAACCCAATTGCATCCGGTTCAGGAAGCCTTCGTCGAGCACGGCGCTTCGCAATGCGGTTTCTGCACACCGGGTATGGTGGTGTCCTCCGTTCACATGCTGGAGCGGAACGGGCAGCCCACCGAGGACCAGATTCGCCATGGCCTTGCAGGCAACTTGTGCCGATGCACGGGGTATACCAAGATCGTCGACGCGATCAAGGCGGTGGCCGACCCGGGCGAAGGAGGCGAGGCGTGAGGCTGCCTGCTTTCGAATACCACCAGCCAACGACGATTGCCGAAGCGGTCGAACTGATGGTCACCCTCGGTCCGAATGCGAAACTGATGGCCGGCGGCACGGATCTTCTCCCGTCGTTGAAGAGCGGCAAGCGCTCCTGCGACCATGTAGTGGCGCTGGGCGGGATCGCTGAACTCGCCATGATCTCCTTTGTCAATGCCAAGGGCCTCAAGATCGGAGCTCATGTGCCTCTTTCCGACGTGGCCGATTTTCCAGCCACGCGCGCGAACTACGGGATCCTTGCCGACTCCATCGATGTCCTGGCCACGCCCCAGGTGCGGAACAAGGCGACCGTTGCCGGCAACATCTGCAACGCTTCCCCGTGTGCCGACACCGCAACGCCCTTGATGGTCTTTGGCGCTACCGCAAATATCGTCGGACCGGATGGTGGTCGTGACGAGAGTCTGGAGGCCTTCATCACGGGGCCGAACCGGACCTCCCTCAAGAAGGGCGAGCTGCTCAAGTCGATCTCCCTACCGCCACCCTCGGCCAACCTGCGAACCAGTTTCCTCAAGTTCTCGCCGCGCTCAAAAGTAGACATCGCGGCCGTCAACCTGTCGCTGGGGGTCGAATTCGAGGGTGAGGTTCTGAAGACCGTCAACCTGTTCCTCGGAACGGTGGCTCCCACGCCGATGCGCGCCGTAGAGACCGAGAAAGTCCTGCTGGGAAGCAAGCTGACGTCCGAGGTCATCGCCGAAGCGGTGGCTGCGGCGCGCGGCGAATGCCGGCCGATCACCGACTTCCGCGCCACTGCGGGATATAAGCGGCACATGGTTGGAGTGCTCGTTGAGCGCGCCTTGAAACACGTGGCGGTGACGAAATGAAGCACGAGAGGAAGACCCTGATCGGTGCCAGCCTGCCGCGCCCCGACGCGCGCGCCAAGGTAACCGGCGCGGCCGAATACACCGACGACCTGCACCTGCCCGGGATGCTGTATGGCGCCATGCTGCGCAGCCCGGTGGCACACGCCCGCATCAAGAGCATCGACGCTTCACGCGCCAGGGCGCTCACCGGTGTCAAGTGCGTGATCACCGGCGAGGACGTGCCCCCGGTTCGCTACGGCAACTGGCGACTGGTGCCCGAACTCCAGGACGAGACGGCTCTGGCGACCGATAAGGTGCGCTTCATCGGCGACGAAGTGGCGGCGGTGGCTGCCGTAGACAGGGACACGGCCGAGCGCGCGCTGGGGCTGATCGACGTCGAGTACGAGGAACTGCCTGCCGTCTTCAACGTCGACGACGCTCAGGCAGAAGGCGCACCTGTTGTACATGACGAGCACCCCGACAACGTCAGCCTCAATCGCAACATCGATTACGGTGACCCGGACCGCGTCTTTGCCGAAGCGGAGTACGTACGCGAAGACACGTTCACGACGCACCCGGTCAGCCATGCCTACATGGAGCCCTGCTCGGCGCTCGCGCGTGCCGATTCTGACGGCCGCATCACGATTTGGACGTCGACCCAGACGCCTTATTACGTCCAGTGCCTTCTGGCTCGCACGATGGGTCTTCGCGAGAACGACGTGCGCGTCATCAAGCCCTTCGTGGGCGGTGGCTTTGGTGGAAAGATGGAACTGCGTCCGTGGGACTTCGCTGCAGCCTGGATGGCACGCGAGACCGGGCGGCCGGTCAAGATCACGCTGACGCGTTCGGAAGAACTGACCACCGGCCGCCGACGGCACCCGGTCAAGATCACATCCAAGATCGCTTTCAAGAAGGACGGCACGATTCTGGCCAAGGAGGTCACCGCGCGCCTGGACGGCGGGGCCTACAACGGCATGGGTCCGACCGCGACGTTCCTGATCGGCAACTTCGGCGCGATGCTCTATCGGTTCCCGGCCTACCGCTACAACGGCATCTACGTCTACACGAACAATCCTCCGGGTGGAGCGATGCGCGGCTTCGGCGCGCCGCAAGCCCTGTTCGCGGGCGAGTTGCAGATGAACCTGGCGGCGCGCGATCTGGGAATCGACCCGATCGAACTCAGGTTGAAGAACGCGATGCAGCCAGGCGATGAAATTCCGGGCGTCGCGACGATCGGAAGCTGCGGCTTCCGTGAATGCCTTGAGGAGGTGCGCGAACTCAGCGACTGGGATCAGCGTCGGGCCAATGCCAAACCGGGCGAGGGGTTGGGCATCGCCTGCTACAGTTTTATTTCCGGCGGCGTGTTCAACTGGTTCAACACCAAGTATCCCTTCTCCAGCGCCGAGGTGAAGCTTTTCGACGACGGGACCGTGCAGCTGTCCACACTGGCGGCCGACATCGGGCAGGGCTCGGACGTGATCCTGATGCAGATCCTGGCCGAGGAACTGGGTCTGGGCATCGAGGACGTAAGAATGGTGACCGGCGACACGGCCGCTTGCCCGCAATCCGATCTTGGTACCTGGGGCAGTCGCGTGACGCTGATGGCCGGCAATGCCGTGCGTTCGGCGGCACAGGAGCTCAAGAAGAAGCTCTTCGACATCGTTTCGCTGAAATTCGACCTGAACGTGATCCACGAGCTCGAGTGTGGCAACGGTCATGTCTACGCCAAGAGTAAGCCCGCGCGGGGCATCCCGTTAGGCGAGGTGGTCTCCATGGCCCAGCGCGCCAACCGCGGCGAGCCGCTGAAGGCCACGGGTTATTACACGCCCCGCGACTGCGGCCTGGTCTCTCCGGCGTTCTCTTTCGGAGCGCAGGTGGCCGACACCAAGGTCGACATGGACACTGGATTGGTGGAAGTACGCGGCATGTACACCGTGCACGACTGTGGCACAGAGCTGAATCCGATGGCGGTCGAGGGCCAACTGGAGGGTTCGATCCAGATGAGCCTGGGCTATGCGCTCTCGGAGGACCTGCTGACCATCGAAGGGAAGACACTCAATTCGACGTTTCTCGACTATAAGATCCCGGCCGCCGAGGACATGCCACCGTCGGTCTCCCGGACGGTCGAAAGCTTCGAGGGCAACGGTCCCTTCGGCGCCAAGGAAGCCGGCGAAGGCCTGGCCTGCCCCACCGCCCCCGCCATCGCCCACAGCGTGATGGATGCCACGGGATACTGCTGTAAGGACCTGCCGATCACACCCGAGAAGCTACTGAAAGGCATCGCCGAAAAATAGGCTTCGCGAGGCCGAGCCTTTCCCATCTTTTTCAGTGACCTCTTCCTGATATTGGTATCGCTTTCCCGCGGGTGGCCAGGGCCGGCCACTCCGTGGTTGTTTGCCGGTCGCCCAGGCGTAGTCTCACCCCAGGGGTTGTCGTCCCTTTCGACACGGTCATGCTCTAGGCGATCCCCAACCGGCGCAGCCGGCAAGTCTACATTCTAGTTTGCCCAGAACTTCAGCGCAGAGGTTTTCTTCTTCGCACGTCCGAACCTTTTCATGCAGGGACAGTTCTCCGCGTGATGCTTCAAGTGCGTCATCGCCTTCCCGAGGACGCCGGTGGAGGCTGCTGCGACAACACCGCCGACGCCGACGATTCCAACTGCCCACATGTACGGATGATGATTGACGTGGGAAACGTGGGTACCGAACATGATTTACCTCCCGTTCCGCCATTACACAGCGGGACTAACAACTTAAATACAGCAATCGACCCACCAAAAAAGGTGCCGCTGTTTCAATGATTTGCGGCCGTCCCAGGGCAGGCCGACCGCCAGCTTTCGTCAGATCAGCACGAGTGCGGAGAACCTGGGCAAACCCACGGACAGAGTGTCCAGCAGTCATCGAAGTCCGCCGGGTCAGAAGACCGTTTGAGTCTGGAGCTAATTAGGCGGTTCCGTCCCTTAGTCAGGCGGCTCACGCTCACGCTGGCCTGGTTTCGTAAAGTTGACAGGGTGCATGCAGTCTGAGATAAGCTGTCACGTACATCCTTGCAATCATAGGAGACCGAAATGAGTTCCACTCCCGGCACCCGCACCGTCTCGAGACCAAAAGTAGTCAAGACTTCCACGCCTGCCAGAAAGGGCATTCAGTACCATATCCCCGTTGTTGGAGATATCCATAACAAGAGTCCCCTGGCGTATCAGGCAACTCGGGGTGCCGTCCGGTTGACGAACCTTGTGCAGATGGCTTTTGCGGAAGCTTACGTCCATGGAATGGAGCTTCCCGACCCGGTGATGCGAAGAATTTTCAATGCCAGCATGCCGATCATCTTCAAGCATTTCCCCGCGCTCCTGACCCCTTACGAGTGGGTACTGGAAGAAACGCCCCACATGGCGGAAGGCTCCAAGGACTTGATGAAGACCCAGTACGACCTTCCGCAGGGCATGCTGAATCGGATGCTGGGCGACGGGGAACCGATCTACCCCAAATACAGCATGGGGTTGTGGGAGAACGGAGCCGCCAATCTGGACCAATCTCAGGTGCACATGATTGACGACATGATCGAAAAACTCGAGATCCAGGATGGTGACAACATCCTGGATTTTGGCTGTGGCTGGGGTTGCGTGCCGAACTACATCCTGTCCAGGTTTCCCAATTGCACGTTCACGGGACTGAACCTGAGCCATCAGCAATGCGAATACATGCGCAAGAAGATGCAGGATCCCAAGAGCCATCTCAGCTCGGGTCGATTCAAGCTTGTTGAGGGAGATCTCAACGAGACCGA
>CAZOZZ010000018.1:7650-39599 GCA_964584435.1 uncultured Solibacteraceae bacterium
TCCGTCGGAGTTTTTTGCCATGTGGGGAACGTGACCGAGTCCTTCAGGAAACTTGCTTCTTTCCTGAAACCAGGCGGAAAATTTTTCCTTCACATCATTAGCGTGCGCACGCCCAATAACATCTCCAGCGCTTTCACCCACAAGTACATCTTCCCTCACGGCCGCTACTGGAGTTTCGATTCGATTCCGGCCTTTGACAGGGACTTCAGAACAGTGGACCGCTGGTATCTCAACGGCATGAACTATTCCAGAACGCTGGCCCAATGGCTGGAGAACTTTGACAACAGCTATCCCGATGTCAAGGGTCTCGATTATGGAATTGATCCGGCCAAGTTCCGCCGTATCTGGCGGTTCTACCTGATGTGGTTCGTGGCCAACTTTGCGAGTTGCGACGGCGAGATCAACGGAAACGCGCAGTATCTTATGGTTCACTCCTGACAGCGGGCGGGTACGCTGTTCCCAGTTGAGCCTTTGATATGACTCCATCCGGACGATTGAATTTCAGCACGATTGTTGCCTTCGTGCCGGTGCATGCCGCGTGCCTGCTCTTGTTGTGGACACCGTTCAAGTGGTCCTACCTCGGGTTGCTCGTCATCACCTATGGCATTCGAATGTTCGGGGTCACAGCCGGCTATCATCGTTACTTCAGCCATCGCTCCTTTAAGCTCGATCGCTTTTCTCAGTTTCTCTTAGCCTTTCTCGCCCAGACCAGCGCACAGATGGGCGTCTTGTGGTGGTCGGCGCATCATCGGACGCACCATCGCTACTCGGATACCGACAAAGACATTCATTCGCCGGTGATCAAGAGCCTCTGGTGGTCGCATATGGGATGGCTTTTGGACGGCGAGTCCAGAAGGTATGACAGTCGCCTCATGCAGGATTTTGAAAAGTTTCCCGAACTCAGGCTGCTGGACAAATTTCACAGGGTACCCGCTATCGTGTTTGGCGCTGCGATCTTTGCGGCGGGAGGCTTTCCCGCCTTCGTCTGGGGATTTGTCGTTTCGACTGTTTTGCTGTGGCACGGCACGTTTACGATTAACTCCCTCGCGCATGTCTGGGGATCCCAGCGCTACCCGACGGGAGACCAGAGTCGGAACAATTTCGTCCTCGCCGTCATCACACTGGAGAAGGCTGGCACAACAATCACCACCAGTTCATGTCCAGCGCCCGGCAGGGTTTGCGATGGTGGGAGATTGACATCTCGTACTACGTCTTGAAGATTTTGAGTCTGTTCGGAATTGTTCGGGAGTTGCGGGCGCCGAGACCTTCGGAAATTGTCGCACGCTCCGAGGCGCTCCTCCGGCCGGTTCCAACCCGACCGACGTCAGAAAGCAGCAAGTCCACGTCGTTCTGACATGCCTCCACTCCTGAACTGACTCTGGGAACTGTCAAATGGGTGAATCAGGGGATCCGTCGAACGTTCGTTTTTCGATTGGGGACATCGTTCAGCATAGACTATTCTGAACAGCCCCCCCTGATCACACCCTTTCTTGATTAATCACTCGGCCTGAATCGCGCGTACCGGGTCGACCTTTGCGGCGCGCCGCGCCGACACGTAACCGGCCAGCAGTGCGGGAACGACGAGCGCCACTACGCCGAGTCCGTAGGCAGCTGGGTCAGTCGCTTCGATCTCAAACAGCAAGCTCTCCAGTACGCGGGATGTTGCAAGAGCTCCAACCACTCCGATGACGACGCCCAGGCTGATCAGGACGGCGCTCTGCCGCATGAACAGCCACACAACCTGGCCGGGCCGCGCCCCGAGGGCTGTTCGCACGCCGATCTCCGCCGTACGGTGGGCTACCGTGTAGGCAATCAGCCCGTAGATCCCCATCACGGCCAGTGTCAGGGCCACGGCCGCAAATACGCCGAGCAGGGACAGGTTGAACAGCTGGCCGGAGAGCATCACGTACAACATCGAATCCATTGTCCGTACTCGGATAGGCACCTTCGGATTCATTTCCTTCACCTGGGTCATGACGGCAGGCCCGATCGCGGCCGGATCACCTGTGGTTTCGATGATCCAGGTAAACCTGGCGGTCATCGCCGCACGCTGGGTGTAATTGAAGTAGATCTCTCCCTGCAAATCGCTGTCGGGCCCGTAATACCGTGCATCTCCGACGACACCGACGATCGTCATCAACTGGTCTACGCCGTCCATGTTACTCCGGTCTATGCGTCGGCCGATCGGGTCTTCGCCGGGCCAGACCTTGTTCGCCACGGATTCACTGATCACAGCAACGCCCGGTGCCACTCGGCCATCGTTCCCATCGAAGAGCCGTCCCCGGAGTAGCGGAATTCCCAGCGCCCTGAAGTAACCCGGACTGGCAACGCGATAGTTCGGCCAGTAGTCTCCACTGTCACCGGCGTCCTCGATCTTGAACCGTCCGTTGCTGCCCGACCGCGTCAGCGGTGACGCATTGATGCCGCCTCCGCCCACGACGCCCGGCAGTGCCGTGACTCTTTCCACGAAGGCTTGCTGGAACGCCCCCAACCGATTCGTCTCGTCTTCGCCCTGGGGGAACGGCTGGACCAGTTCGATCGCCAGACGATTCGTGGTTTCGAACCCGAGATCAACATCGAGCATCTGGCCCAGGCTCCGGGCCAGAAGGCTTCCCCCGACCAGCAGCACGATTGTCATGGCGACCTGAACCGTAACCAGAACGCTCCTTGCCCGACTGTTCGAGCCGGCCTGACCACGGCCTCCTGCCTTCAGAGAGTCCACCAGGTTGCCCTTCCAGAAGCGCACCGCCGGCAGCATGCCAACCAGAACCGAAATCGTCAGTACCAGAAGTGCAGCGAACGTGTAGACCGTCCAGTCGGGTCCGATCTCTGCCGCCCGGGGCAGGTTACCTCCGACGGTTGCCAGCATTGTCGCCACCCCCCAACGCGCCAGGATCACACCGGCCACCCCGCCGATCGAGGCGAGAATCAGCGTTTCAGCCAGGGATCCGCGCGACAACTGGTGTGGCGTCGCCCCGATCGCCGTGCGTACGGCAAATTCCCGTTGGCGTGCCTCCATGTGCGCCAGCAACAAGCTCGTCACGTTCATGCACGCGATCAGCAGCAGAATGACCACCGCCGCCATCAGGACGATCAGCGGCGTCCGAACCCCACCGGTCAACTGTTCATTGAGCGGCACGGCCACCCCGCCGACTGCGGTAACGTCGGTGTATTCGCTGCGAATGCGGCCCGCTATCGTTTCCAGTTGCCTGGACGCCTGGGCTGCGGTCGTGCCCGGCTTTAAACGACCGATTGCCCTCCAGTTGTGCGCACTCCGGCTTGGATTCAGCACAACACCCATCCCTTCCTGGTTAGTCCAGACATCCGTGCCGACGGGGAACTCAAGTCCTTCCGGCACAACCCCAACGACCGGGTGGATACGGTTTGAAAAGGTCAGGCGGACGCCGTCGAGACTATCGGGTGATCCGAGAATGTCCCGCCAGAAACGGTGGCTGACGATGGCTACCGGGCTGGCGCCGGTGCGCTGATGTTCAGGCAGGAATCCGGACCCCATGACCGGTTCGACACCGATGACATCGAAGAATCCCTCTGAAGCAGTCACGATGGAGGCCCGAAAAGGCTCCAGTCCACCGACGACGGTGGAATCCCTGTAGCCAAACATCGACATCGATTCGAAACTATCCGCTTCCGCCTTCCAGTCGACGAAGTTTGCCTCCGGGAGAGACATCCGGTTGCCCTCTTCGGATACCTCCCAGAGCTGAACAATCCTGTCCGGCTCCCCGTAAGGCAGCGACTCGAGCAGGACACTGTTCACGACGGTAAAGATCGCGGTCGAGGCTCCGATCCCCAGTGCCAGCATGGCAATCGCCAGAACAGTGAACGTCGGCTTTGCCCGGAGCACACGGACGGCGTAACGGATTTCCTTTGCGAACACTCATCACCTCCGGCCGGGCGTCACTCACCCCTTCCCGGCATCTCAGATTGAATACTCCCGGTTTACGAACAAGTTACGTATTACTGATTCGCCTGGGGCGATTCGGTTGGCACGTCTTCGAACACCCACCGATGGCTTTGAAGAATGTAGCAGGCAAGTGTGTACGGGTGGCCGTCCCTGGCCATCTGCCGGAAAGGCGACTGCCAAAGGAGGGGGACGGGAAAGTCAATCGCGCTGCCTTCACTGACCTGGATTACGACGAGACGACTCGATAGCAGGGTTCGTAGGACTCGGAGGCAAGTTTCATGCGGCCCTGAGCGACGAAGCTCCCAAGCAACGTGTCCAGCAGATCCATCACGGCCCGGTCCCCGCGTATCTCGAACGGTCCATTCTTTTGTATCAGTCGAATCCCGTTCTCCTTGACGTTTCCTGTCACGATGGCCGAAAAGGCGCGCCGGAGATTCGATGCCAGCTCGTGAGTCGGCAGGTCGCGATGTAGCACCAGGTCTCGGACCGTGTCGTGGCTGACCTCGAACGGGTGCTGATAGTCGTCGGGAACCTTCAACAGCCAGTTGAAGTAGAAGGCATCGCCGCTCTTGCGCCTCTGGGCGCGAACCCGGCGGATCCTTCGATTCATGTGCCGCGCCACCTCCTGCTCGTCGTCGATGATAATGCGATAGCGGTCGCGCGCCGCCTCTCCCAACGTGACGGTGATGAAACGGTCGATCTGCTCGAAGTATTCACGGCTCTCCCGAGGGCCGGTGAAGACGACAGGCAGATAGTGATCGGCGTTGGCCGGGTCCATCAGCACACCCAGCAGGTAGAGAATTTCCTCGGCCGTCCCCGCGCCGCCTGGAAAAACAATGACTCCATGACCGACGCGCAGGAACGCTTCCAGGCGCTTTTCGATATCCGGCAGAACGACGAGGTGGTTGACTATCGGATTCGGCGGTTCGGCCGCGATGATCCCCGGTTCGGTCAAACCCACATGACGGGCTCCATCCAGGCGCTGCTTCGCATGGCCGATGGCAGCTCCCTTCATCGGGCCCTTCATAGCACCCTGTCCACAGCCTGTGCAGATATCCAGGCCGCGCAAACCCAGGTGATAGCCGACCCCTTTGGAGTAATCGTACTCGGTGCGTGAGATGGCGTGCCCGCCCCAGCACACGACGAGGTTGGGCCGGAGACCCGGATCGAGGACCCCGGCGTGTTTCAGGATGTGAAAGACGGCATCCGTGATGCTGTCTTTCCGGTCGAGATCGAACCGCTCGTTCCGTTCGATCTCGGTGCCGACGTAGATCAGATCTCGCAACACGGCGAACAGGTGCTGGCGAATCCCCTCGATGATCTTGCCGTCGACAAACGCCCGTGCCGGAGCATTCTCGATCCTGAGCTTGACCCCGCGGGTGCGTTGGACTATTTCGATGGAGAAATCACGATAACGATCGAATATCGCGGCGGCATCGTCTTCCTGGCTGCCCGTGTTCATCACGGCGAGGGCGCAGCGCCGAAGCAGTTCGAAGAGCCCGGAACCGTCCTCGGGTCCGGACGCAAGGCGCAGTCGCTCGACCTCGCTCTGGGACAGCACTTCAAGAGTCCCGCGAGGGCTCACTTCTGTATTGACTGTGTCGTGGTTCGTAGTGGTGATCACGATGTCAGCTTAGCCGAAATGAAACCCTGGTCGCGCCACAATCTGCACAATCACAACGTCCTTTCCAGGTTGCTGGGAGCGAAATGTAAGGGGCAGCGTGTCGGGGTGGCCGTCCCTGGCCACCCGCGGGAAGCCCGCAACTGACCACGAAGCGAGGCGGGTTCCTGACCCGAGGGAAGCCCCGCACTTGACCACGAGCGAGGCGGGTTCCTGGCTACTGTTCACTATGCCCGCGGGCGGCCAGGGCCGGCCGCCCCGACACGCGTTCTTGAGCGTGACGGCAATATGTCGTGGTCCAGGCTGCTATTCTTCGCACCTGGACCGCATCCACTCACGGATCTCCGGCAGTTCTCTCGCAATGTCGATCGTATGGGACTTCGTGTATTCCCGGTAATCTATTCCGAAACCCCCGGCGTTGAGTTGCTGGATCTGCTGACGGGTCTTTGCCACAGGTAGCATCTCGTCTTCGGTCCCGTGCGTGATCGGCCAGTCTCCCTGATTCACGTCAGGGTTGAGGTCTCCGAGTAGCGTTGCCGGGTCGTACACGTAACCACTCACCCCGATATAGCCTGCCAATCGATGTGCGTGCCGCGCTCCAAATTCGAGAGTCATCAGACAGCCCTGTGAGAACCCGAAAAGGAATGTTTGTTCCGGCGGATACCCGTCCTGCTCGGTTTGCTGAAACACGTCGCCGAGCAGCCGCCGGGCCCCGACGATACCCGGAAGCTGATTCGGTGGCAGATCGTACCAGCTGAATCCGATGACGTAGGGGTTTGGTGCGTTGAGAAGCAGGAAGTCCAGCGAATCGATAGCAAGTGTCTGCTGTAGCCAGAGAAAGCCTTCTGCCGAGTCGCCGCGTCCATGCAGCACAACTACGAGCTGCTTTCGAGGCGTACGCGCAGGCTGCCAGATATGTGTGAGTGGTAGATTCAAGAATTCCTCGAGATTAATGAGCGAATGTCCAGAACTGCGTGTCGGGGTGGCCGTCCCTGGCCACCCGCCAGGCAAGAAACCATGCCCCCACGAAGCCCTAGCGAAAGACAACGATCACGATTGCCGCAACCGCCAGGGCTGCAAGCAGCGCGAACGGCGTTAGCCGAAAGGCTTTTTCGAGCCGATCGACCCTCTTTTCGACATTGGTGATGCGATCTTCACTCATTTGTTGGCCCTATATTCTAAGATACCAAAGGGACGGAGGCGTAATTCAGACCCTTGACCGCTAAAGTTGTGGCTACGGAATGATTTCGGATCATAGCAAAATAATCATGCCTCCGTCCCCGAAATAGAAAGAGGGCGACCTTTCATGTTCAGATCCGTATCTTTCCCAACGCTTCAGGCTATTTTCGAGGTCGAACTGAATCGATGAGCGTGTTATCCGCAGGCCTGCACGCCGCCTTCCACGAGCCGCGCACGCGCGTCTACCGAGTGGTTCAGGGAACCGTATGGACCCTGATCCTCCTCTCCATCGTGTTTCTCGTGGTCGAAGGTCTTCTGCCCGCAGACAGTCGTTTGATGCCGCTTCTGCGATACGTGGACATTGCGGTACTGACAATCTTTGCCGTGGAGATCGTCTTGCGGGTGAGCAGCTACACGCCCCCTGCGCTCGGTGTGTTCCGCCGCCCACCCATCGGACGACTCCGCACCCACTTGCTCGCGCGCCTGGGTTTCGCATTGCGTCCGATGGTCCTGGTGGACATGCTGGCTGTTCTGGCCCTCTTCCCGGAACTGCGCGGCCTTCGCGCGTTGCGGCTGCTGCGACTGCTTCGCACGTCGCGAGTCTTTCAATATCGCAATCCCTTCGCGATCGTGTTGCAGACGTTCGAGGAGAACGGGCTGCTCTTCGCTTTCGCGTTCAGCGTTTTCGGCGTGACCACGATGCTCGGTGGGGTCAGCGCCTATCTCGTCGAGGGTCGGATCAATCCGGAGATCAACAGCCTGCTGGACGGCATGTGGTGGTCCCTGGTCACGATCACCACCGTCGGTTTCGGAGACATCACACCGGTGACGCTGCTCGGACGCATCGTCGGTGCCGTGATGATGATCGCGGGGATGTTCACACTGGCCCTGTTCGCCGGCATCGTCGGGTCCAGCCTGGTTTCCGGCATGCTTAGCATCCGGGAGGAGCAATTTCGTATGAGCGACTACGTCAATCACGTCGTCCTGTGCGGCCACGATCAGAGCACTCATATGCTCTTGGAGGCCCTCACCAACGAGCTCGATCTGACAGAAACCCGTGTCGTGATCTTCGATGACGTGGAGCGACCGCGGAATTTGCCCCCGGATTTCCTTTGGGTCCAGGGCGATCCAACCAAGGAGAGCGAGTTGGACAAGGTCCGCTTGACCCATGCGGCCGCGGTGATCGTCTCGGGAGCACGGGACACGAGTCCGCAGATCGCGGATGCGCGCACGATCCTCACGGTCTTCACGATCCGCTCCTTCCTGGGCAGGCAGGAGGCATCGATGCGTCACCGTCGTTTTCCGCTCTATGTCGTGGCGGAGATCCTCGATTCCGAAAACGTCGACCACGCGAAGACGGCCGGTGCCGACGAGGTAATCGAATCCCAGAAAATCGGATTCTCGATGATCGCCCGTGCCGTCGGGTACCACGGGACGGCGACCACGATGAGCCGGGTTCTGGTCTCGGGTGCCCACA
The DNA here is from genome assembly GCA_964584435.1 of uncultured Solibacteraceae bacterium. Classification (GTDB taxonomy): domain Bacteria; phylum Acidobacteriota; class Terriglobia; order 20CM-2-55-15; family 20CM-2-55-15; genus CAZOZZ01. Next base: position 15,850 of record CAZOZZ010000018.1, read on the forward strand.
ACGTATATATCGGACACATCCCCGACGCACCCGGGAACGCCGTCCGGTTTGGCGATCTGCTGGCTCGAATGCGGCTATCGGAAAAGGGCGGGCTGATCATCGGTATCCAGACGCCCGCGGGAGAGGAAATCCTCAATCCGCGCAAAGGACATGTGGTGGAGCCGGGGACCCTCCTGATCTATCCCGCGGAGGCGCCGCTGCTGGAGGCCCCCCGCTGACCCTGGCCGGATCAGTAACCCGCTAATCTTGCATCGCCCCGCTAATTCTCTGGGAGATTAAGAAAGGACCAGGATAGCGTGTCGGGGTGGCCGTCCCTGGTCACCCGCGGGTACGACGAAATGGTGAGGCCCATCTTTCCCCCATCGAATTAGGGAGCAGAGCCCTGATTCCCGCTGATCGCGGTCGGGAAGAAACCGAATGTCAATTGAAAGGAGAATAGGATGTCAGGAACCGCACAGGTGACTCTTGAACAGGCATTGACTCTGGGTCCGCCGCCGAACGGAAACCTGGCGGTCCCGATCTTTCGGCACGGGTCACTCGAGGTTGAACTTTACACACCACGTGACAGCGATCGGCAGCTTCCACATGATCGAGATGAAGTGTATGTGGTCGCCCGGGGGACTGGCACGTTTGTCGATGACAAGGACGGTCACCGAGTGGAGCCCGGCACTTTTCTGTTCGTGCCTGCAGGTCAAACGCACCGCTTTCGGAATTTCTCAGGAGACTTTGCAGTGTGGGTTATCTTCTACGGCCCTGCAGGCGGCGAATGAGCCATTAGTCACCGAGGTGAATCGATCAAGGGGCAGAGCGCAACTACTTGAGGTGGCGGTCAACGAAGGAGCGTGGGCTCAACACCTCCACGTCACCGAAGAAAACACCTGAAACAAACACGTTTGTGTCCAGGACAACTTTCAAGATCGCTTTCGGACCTTTCGCACGGCTGCTTGGACATCCGCACGTTTCATTCCGGCTTTCCGCGCTTCCTTTCTAGCCCGAGCGACAAGCTCATCGAATTCACGCATCGACGGAGGGACAATCCGCTTGAGGATCACGACATCCTTATCGCCTACCACGACAAACTGCTCGCCTGCTTCAAGGCCCAGCCGCTCCCGAACAACTTCAGGAATGACTACCTGTCCTTTCGACGACATCTTTGTTGTAGCTAGCTTGGGCATGAAGACTCCTGCGTCCGCGGATCTTACTGGTAAGAATGTCATGGATTCGTCGGGCTGGCAAGACAAAGCCTAACGAATTGGGGAGCAGAGCCCTAATTACCCGAATTGACTCAGTTAGGGCTCTGCCCCCTAATTCCGATTCCGTAGTCTATCTTCCAGTTCCGAAATCCGATAAACCTGGCCAGACCGGATGACCGTGTCGATGTTCGAGATGTTCGTAATGTCCACCAGCGGGTTGCCATCGATCGCGATAATGTCAGCCTGCTTGCCGACTTCGATCGAGCCGAACCGGTTCTGCCAGCCCAGGATCTCGGCCGCCATGATCGTCGCGGTTTGCAAGGCCTCCAGTGGCGTCATACCTCCGTCGACAAAGTACTCCATCTCCTGATGGATCGACAGGCCCGGGACGACCGGAGGTGCGGGGTTCAAATCCGACCCCGCACCGACCAGGCCCCCCATGTGAAGAAACTTCGCCATCAGCCGTGCCTGGACACGAATGCTTTCGGGCCACTGCTCCTGGACGTTGCTGAAATCGTAAGCATCGGGAACGCGCTTCGGGTCCGCCTGGAACGATTGATAGATCTCGGGCTGGTAGAAGGGGAACCAGTCGGCACTGCGCCGGGCGATGCCTTCCGGGTCGGCCACGACATTCTGGATCGTCAAGGTCGGGACGACAGCGGTGCCGTTTTCGATCAGGACTTTGAATATTTCGTCCAGCTTTTCCTCGTTCACCGAAGGCCAGAGGACAAACAGCCGGTAGTAGCCGATGTCGGTCATCGAGATGCTGTCTTCGTAATCCAGCGCCTGTTGCAGCAGCGCCACGGTGTGTTCGAGGCTGTCAACTCCGGCCCTTGCGGCATCGGCGGCACCGAGCGTTGCGAAGTGTCCGAACACTTTCTTGCCGTGACTGTGGGCCTCGTCGACGACAGCGCGGACGATCTCCGCATCCCCGTAGTTGTAGAACTTGATCCAGTCGGCACCCTCGTAGGCGTAGTTGCTGACGAGCTCCCGTGCCTCGGTCGGGTTGTTGACGATGTCGGTCCTCGGAAGCTTTGGGAAACCCGGCGCCTGTTCGAACGAATTCGAACCGACGATAATGTTCGGCCCGTCCATGTCCCCGGCGTCGACCGCGGTCTTGTTCCGGATCAACGCACCCATGTCGTCGGACATGGCACGAATCGTCGTCACGCCGCCTTTCAGAAACAAGCGGAAGAACTGCTCCATGTCGACTTCGATATCTTTGAAACGTGTCAGGGCGTGAGCGTGAAGGTCGATCAAGCCCGGAACCAGGTACTTGCCGCTGACATCGACACGGATCGCATTTTCCGGGATGAGGTTTTCGTTGTATGCGAAATCGAAGAAGAGCCCCGTGATCTTGCCGTCCTGGCAGACGATAGCGATGTCCTCGTAGATCTCCCCGCGGACCACATCGACCAGATGTCCGCCGGTCAGGTAGATCGGCCGTTCCTGAGCGTGGACGTTCGGAATCAGAAACAACAGGAAAAGTGCCGGCAGGCAAACGCGCTTCATATAGATCTCCTTCAAGGTCGGGACATTCCAATGGCATCCCATTCTACCGGGTTCATGCGGCACAGTTGATAAGATCGAATCTAACGCTTTTATTCAACTAGGTGGGACCATTTTCACTGCCTGCGAGTCTATCAGGAGTGGATGTAGCTGAGTCCGTCAATTTCATGGGAAAGTTGCGGGAAGAGTAGGACCAGGAAAGTAGAGCTGAAAGTGTTCCGAGACACCGGTGCGGTGTGTCAATGAATTCGGGTATTGAGGGCTCTGCTCCCGAACTAACACGAACGAGGAGCAAAGAATGAGAAAGAGGCAACACGTCGCTATCGGAATCCTGGCGATAATTACGATTGTGATGGGCACCGCAGGCGCGCAGATCGAGCAGGGTTCCGAGTGGACGTTTTCCGGGGTCGACCGGATCGAGATCGAAGGACTTTCTGGTGACCTCACAGTGGAACGCGCGAGTGGATCCGAACTGGAACTCGCCCTCCGTTCTAACGTCAGGCCCGATGGGGCCTTCGTGGGCGAAGTGGATCAGCAGGGGAGCACCGTACGCGTCAATGAGCGATGGTCCGGTTCGTCGAGTCGTGGAAACGTCGAGTGGGTTCTTTCGGTTCCCGCCTCTCTCGAACCCATGATCGTCATGAAATCCGCCTCCGGTAGTCTGGAAGCTTCGGGCGTCGAGGCGAGCTTTCGCTTTCGAACGGCGAGCGGCGACGTCCGCCTCGCGGACATGACCGTGGCTTCGGGCTCCACGTTCGACACGGCGAGCGGCGACTACGCATTGAACGATCTGGTCATTGGGGACGACGTCCAGATGGAAACCGCAAGCGGCGACGTCGACCTCGACGGCGTGCGGGCCGGCGAGGGGTTCGACTTCTCGACAGCTTCGGGTGAAGTCACCATCGAGAATAGCGGCGGGGTGCTCGAAGGAAACACGGCGAGCGGAGATGTCCGTGTATCCGAAACGGCTTTAGATGGCCCGAGCCGATTCTCGTCGGCATCGGGGAACGTGATTGTGACGCTGGACGACCTCGGGTCGTACGACCTGGAGGCATCCTCGGCTTCCGGAGATGTACGCATCGACACAACCTTCGGCGACGACTTCACGCTGATCCTGGTCAAGCGCGAGGATCGGGGACGTATTACCAGCCCCTTCACGGTCACCTCTCAGAGAACATTCCTCCGGAACGAACAGTCTTTCATCGAGCAGAAGATAGTACGTGGATCAGGCAGCCCGGAGATTCGGCTTCGAACAGCCTCGGGCTCCATCGTCGTTCGGGACCGGTCCTGAGGGCGAACATACCAAAGAAAGATGTGAAGGATGGGGACAGACACGCATGTCCCTGTCTTCTTGCGCTGTTCTTAAGTCGTTGAATCGATGGCTGATAAAATAGGGACATAAGTGCCTGTCCCTATTTCTTCTACTCCGGCCAGCCCGTCCGAGGCAAGCCAGGCAGGACGCGGAGTGCGTTCTCGTAGTACATCGCTTTCAGCACATCGTCGGGCAGGCCTGCGCCATAGAGCTTCCAGAACGCGTGATAGCCGCGGTAGTAGTCGAAGTACTCGTCGGTGGTCTCGAAGACGCGCCAGTAGTAGGGATATTCGACGGGTTGGAAGCTGTCCTTTCCGAAGAGGACGCGGTCCTGGTACTTGACGAAGAAGTCGTGGACCGCTCGAGGCTGTCGTCCCAGGTCATAGAGGATGGCTCCGACTTCGAGGGTCACGTTCGGAAACTCTTCGAGCAGGCGTGCAGCGCGCTCGAGATCGTTCGCGTGCCAGCCGAAGTGGGCTGCGATGAACTGCGTGTCCGGATGCCTGCGGAACAGGTTGTCGCGTTCGATCATCAGTTCGTCGAATGTCACGTGATCCGGCCCGTAGTTCCTGCGATTGGGGAAGAGCGCCAGCTCCAGCCACCGCTCGTTCTCGTAGTCCAGCGGCTGGAAGAACTCCGCCGGCTCCGCAGTGTGGATGAATGCCGGAACATTCAACCGTGCCACCGTCTCCCACACAGGGTCGAGATCTGGATCGTCCACTCTCAGGCGAGAGCCGTCTTCCTTTGTGATCGTCAGGCCGAAGCTCTTTCCTACTTCGCCGACGCCGATCGCACCGGCCCGGATGTCTGCTTCGAGCCGTTCTGCCGCCCGCTCGCCCCAACCCGGACTCATGTCGCTGAAGTCGATTCCCGCAAGGACCCGGAAGCGGTCGCGGTGCGGGCTCGCCTCGATCGCCTTGACGCTGTTGCGAAGGCGGTCACCGGAAAGGTTGTCGGCAGCGATGTAGACCTGGATGTTCAGCGCGTCGAGTTCGGCGACCATGTCGTCGAGGACACCGGGGTTGGCAAGCGACCGAGCGTGACCATGAACGTCCACCACCGGAAATTTGGCGCTCGGGACCAGGTGTTCATCGGTGACGAGCTTGGATTCGGGCCGGTAGTCCACAATGCTCGGCGGAGGCAACTCCGGTGCCCTGCAGCTCTGCGGGCGCACTTCGGTCATGCCCTCCGGGCAGGACTCGCCCGGCTGGATCTGTACACCACCACGACCTCTCTGGGCGGCCGCTTCGACCGACGTCATGAGCGTTACCGCTAGGAGAATTCCGACAAAGGCAAGAGCGTTCCGAAAACCGTGCATCACGTCTCCTTAAACACACCAGGGATTTGACTAACAAAGCGGCCAGAATGGGCCCAGCAGAGAGCGTACAGCCAAGGAACCCTTTTGACAAGGACACCCCAAAATAGGGACACACGTGCCTGTCCCTCCTCATTACCTCCTCCTTACGGTTGTCCGTCCTCATGCCAACTTGGCGCCTCGTCCGCATCGGCCAGGACGCGCACAGCGTTCACGATGACCTCGACAGCCGCGAGCATGTGATCGAAGTCCACCTGACCAACTTCATCCGAAGGTTGGTGATAGTCCTCGTGGAGGTTGTAGGAAGAGAGCGTGTGAGCGGGGATGCCGAGCATGGCGAATGGGAAGTTGTCGCTCCGCCTGAAGAAGTTGTATTCGGGTCGTGGGTCCGGCACAGCCGGGATGCCGGCTTCCACCAGGAACTCGCCGATCGTCGAGCGTTCAAAACCCGTGAGCCACAGCTTGCCCGGGCCCCCCGCCTCCGAATCCGGCCTGCCGATCATCTCGACCTGTAGCTCGGCTACCGTGCGATCCAGCGGCACTGCCGGATGATCCAGGTACCATCGCGTTCCCAGCAGACCTATTTCCTCACCGGTGAAAAGTGCGAACACCACCGTGCGGCGCGGTGCTGGTCCCGAGGCGAGCGAGCGCGCCGCTTCCAGGACGGCGACCACACCGGAAGCGTCGTCGTCCGCTCCGTTGTAGATCGAGTCTCCATCAAGGTCGCCGTTGGTTCCCAGGTGGTCGAAGTGGGCGCCGACCACGACGGCCTGGTCCGACAGGGCCGGATCGCTACCGCGGATCACGCCCAACACGTTGCGCCCGACCACCAGCCCACTCGTTGTCGGATCGTCGAGGTCGTCCATCGAGCCCAACGAGAGCCTCTGGCGGCCACGTCGCTCGGTAGGCACGAGCGGGACACGCTGAAAATATCCGTCATCACCGGCCGCTTCGACACCGTAGGCGGCGAGCTCGTCCGCGAGAAAGCTGGCCGCCCGCAACGCTCCGGGACTGCCCGTTCGGCGTCCCTCCATCGAATCCCCGGCAAGCGTGGAAAGAAGGCGTTCCACACGTCGGCGGTCGCTCTCTTCCGCCTCGTCCGTGTCCGCTGGTGGGGCATTGTCGGGAGCTACGCATCCCCACCGTGAGGCGATGACCGCCGCCAAAAAGGCTATCGATACGAATCGAGCGGGCTTCATCAAAGACTCCTCCTTTGAGAGGTCAGGGGAGGTTTCCAAACAGGGACGGGCATGCCCGCCCTGTTTGCTCTACTTTATTCCGGACGTCGGCCGATTGCGTTTCAATAATAGGACGACGTAACAGCCACAGCAAAGCTTTCGAACAATCGAGGCTCCGCAATGCCACCACGGGGGAGTCTTTACGCAATCCTCGATTAACGAGATGCGTCCGATTATACTTTCGCGTTATGACACAGCGCAGAGCCTACTCCTGGATCATCGGCCTTGCGATCCTCTCGGTCCTCTGGTTGGACGCTTCGAGGCCGACATACGCAGGCCAGTCGTCTCCTGTGACGGCGGCCGCCGCCTTCGCCCGCTTCCTGGACGCCGACTCTCCGAAGCAGGCGGCCGATCGCGTGGGTGCCCTCCTCACCTCGGACATCACGTTTGATGAGGCCTACGAGCGGTTGAGGGTGGGGCGGGCTTACTCGGCCCAGGAATCCGAAGTGGTCATGCGGACCCACCGGATGAACGACGTCGATTACTACTATGCGGTCACCGTCCCGCCATCCTACGATCCGGAGCAGCGGTACCCGGTACGCTTTCAACTGCACGGTGGTGTCGGCCGTCGGGCGACCAACCGACCACGAGGCAACGGTGCAATGCGTTCCCTGGTAGGCGCTGAGCAGTTCTACGTGATTCCCTACTCCTGGAACGACTCTCCCTGGTGGAGCGATGATCAGGTGCGGAACCTTTCGGCGATCGTCGACTCCCTCAAGCGAACCTACAACATCGACGAAAATGGTGTGGTGCTCTCGGGTGTTTCCGACGGCGGGACCGGCGCGTACTACATCGCGATGCGGGACACGACGCCCTACGCCAGCTTCCTGCCGTTGAACGGATTTCTCATGGTGCTCGGCAATGATCGCATCGACAACGGCACGCTGCACCCGCACAACCTGGCGAACAAGCCGTGGTTCATCGTCAACGGTGGCCAGGACCGCCTGTATCCCACCGTCATCATCGACCCGCTCGTCGACCACTTGAAGACCGGTGGCGTCAGCGTGGACTATTATCCGCAGCCCGAAGCGGGCCACAACACGCGGTGGTGGCCCGAGATGAAGGGTCCGTTCGAGAAATTCGTCGTCGACCACCCCAGAGATCCGCACACCCCACACATAACGTGGGAAGCCAGTTACGAACTGGATCAGAACCGCGCCCACTGGCTCGTCATCGACCGGCTTGGAGTTCAGCCTGGTGATGCGAGCGACATGCCGAACCTCAACGACGCGGGTGGGGTACCCGTGATGAGACGCTATGCAGATGCCGATGGACGGCTGTTCTCGAAGGGCTTCGCCTCGGGGCGCGTCGACGTCAGACGCCGCGGCAACACGTTCCGTGCCGTTTCTCGAGGCGTGGCCCGGTTCACGCTTCTTCTTTCCCCAGACGTTGTCGATTTCAACGAGCCCGTCGAGGTCACCGTGAACGGGCGGACCGCCTTCTCCGGCCCTGTAAGCCTGGATCTGGCTACCCTCCTCAAGTGGGCCGCACGCGACAATGACCGCACGATGCTGTATGGAACGGAGCTCGAGATCTATCTTGACGACTGAACCACTCTCGCTCTTCGTGGTTTAGATCGATCGACACGTCAAGTGTGGAGAGGCTGAAGGAATCTACGGTGAGTCAGGGCACAAAAAAACCGGGTCCGGCCCAGTGCCGAACCCGGTCTCGAATCAATCCTGCTTAAACGTATTCCCGGTTGCGCTTGTAGTCGGGAATATTCAGTCCGGTTTCGGGTTTGAACAGGCCCGGCACGACCTGGCCGGTTGCGTGCGTTGCATCGACGTTGAACAGCTTTGTCAGCGTCGGGCACGTGTCGGTTCGGTTGATGACGGTCTTGTTGTCGACGCCATTGTTGAAGTCCGGGCCGTAGTAGATACTGGCCACGCTCTGTGCGTAGTAGTAGCCCGAGGAGTGGTGAATTTCACCGAAGACGTTGACTTCGTCGTCGCGCCCGAATTCGGGACGGACGACAATCGCCGTGTTCTTGCTGAAATAAGGGTCGTTCTTGACGAAGTTCAGGATGTTGCCGACCGACTCGTCGGTCGCTCGTGCGGTGTTGGTATATTCCGCGTGTCCGGTTTCATACCGGAGATAACCACCGGCCCCATGACCCGTATCGTGACCCACCTGCTGGAAGATCATGACGCGAGGTTTGAACTCCTGAAGGACCTTGGGAATCAAGTGCAGTGTCTGGCCTTCTTCGATGAAAGGGGAACGGGGGATGAACGGGCTCTTGAGCGACGGGTTGTAGTCTCTCGATGCCAGGATGCCTTCGATGAACTCCGCGAGTTGTTTCTTTTCGCGTGGGTTGACACCCATGTCCGGGAACTCCTCCTCGACGATCTGCCGGGGATCCTTCGTGTTGCCGGGCATGAAAATGTTCTGGGTTGTCATCGACACCGGGCGCGTGTCAACACCGAAATCCTTGTGGGCACTGAAGTACTTGACGTCATAACGCCACTGACGGAAATACGATACGGGGTTGATATACCAGTATTTCGACGCCTCGTCTCCATACGCTTTTCGGATGTAGTGAGGGATTGTTGGATAGACCGGCACGGTGGTTTGAGTCTGGTTGCCCGAGAGCAGTTCGGTGAAGCAGATACCGTGCATGCCTGCCTGGCGGCAATGGTCTTCAGTGAAGACATAGCCTTCATCTGCCATCGCAGAAATGTAAGGCGCAGCCTTCTTGTCTTCGTAGTACTCGACCTTTCGCGCTCCGTTTCCGTTGACGATAAAGATCAAATGTTTCGTCTTGAGGTCCGCAGAGGAAGTCTGCGGCATTCCCGCCTCGGCAACCCCGGAACCCAATGCCATGCCGGCACCGGCCAGTGAAGTGTTCTTTAGAAATGATCTGCGATTCATTTGGTGCTCCTTTCAAAAAGATAATTTCAGAAAAAATACTCGGTTCTTAATAGATCGATACTATTGCTGCGATCCGAACCTGGCCATCGCGCGCTGTGCACGGATGCGGCCGGCAGGCGTCTGCTCGAAGACGACCTTGATTTTCTCCAGCTCCGGATACTCTACGTAGCGCATATCCAGGTAGTTGTTCGCGGCATCGCTGACCATCACGCGGGTCACGATCCAGTCGCCGGGTTCGTCCAGTTCATGGGTTGAAAAGCTGCCCTCGTACGTGTTTTGCTCCACGTCATAACCCGGCTTGATCATGCGGCTGGCCTTTGGCACCGGTGTTAACTTGACGCGCTTCTTGTCGATGAAACTCGGGCTGGCTGCGATGTCGACATAGACATCGCGCACACCGGAATGGCCGTCGATGCTCACCACCGTCACCTTCGCACCCTCACCCAGCTTGGCCTTGCTCTTGTCGAGCGAAACACTGAACAGTCTCGGTGGAGTCTCGTCGATGTTCTTCGGATCCTGAGTGATATTGAACTTCAAGGCGCCAAGGTTGTCGTCCCTGGGCCCGAACACCTCTCGATGATTTCCGGCCCGGTCGCGAATCGTCATGGCTCGGGCGATGTACTCGCCGCCGACCGACCACTGATTGATCCGGAAGTAGCCAAGGAACTCGTCTTCGACACCGAAGAGCTTCTGGAGCTTGATCTCGTGGTACTTGTTGTCGGGCCCGGACATCCGCAGAGAAACCACCGAGACCCCGGACTTGTTGTCCCATACCCTGGCACGGATGGGGATCAGGTCGGCGATGTCGAAGTTCTTGCCGTTCTCGTTCGCCTCGCTTTCCCCAACCCAGACATCCACCAGTTCCGGCATCATCACGTCCACGTTGTCGTGAGGCAGGACTTCGACTTCCATTCCCACGCTACCCTGGTGCAACGGCGGAAGGTAGGCCTTCGAATGTCCGAGTTCGGTGTTGAGTTCGCTGTCGTAAATTACGTAGACACCCGGCTCGGCCCAATCGGGAACTGTCAGTGTTCCGTCGTGCATCCACGGGTTGCCCGGGCGCGGGCGCATCCGGGTACGCAGCGTTGATCGTCGTCCCTGCGGACCGTGGTAGGAGAAGTACCAGGGCTGGATTTCCACTTCGTTTTCCGCACGGGCTTCAAACCGGAGCACATCGCCGGGCTTGACCTTACGGCTACCAAGGATCTTGGCCTCGCGGAACAGGGCCGGCATGTGGTAGCCCTTGAGTTTCGTGCCGTCGACTTCGCCGCTGGGGTTGGACATGAATTCGTCCGGCAGATACTTGCTACGGTCCCCATCCAGGTAGTAGACATCGATGCTGGGTGACTTGGGGCCTAGCCCGTAGGGGATCGCCTCTACGGTTTCCGATTTGGGGTCCGCTGTGGGCTGTTGTGCTCCGGCTATCGAAGCGGAAACGACAAGCGCGACAGCGACGAAAACAGTAGATATAAGGGTACGTCGCATAATTCTAACTCCTCTCATTAACGGGCATAGATATATCCACGTTAAGCTTACTGCTTTTCGCAGCCCTGATAAAGGGAGAAATTTTGATACATGTAGACACTTTGGGACAGATCACTACCATCCGCAGGACCTCGATCGAGGTTTTCAGGAGGCCCTGGAGATTGTTCCCGATCGAGTGGCGGGATTGAAACGACCGAGAGGGCGCGGCTGGCTGGACTTTCGCCGAGTTTCGCCTCCTGATCCACCTCTCGGGATGCTTGATTCGTATTTTTAGGTTGTTTCGGGCCCGCTCTTGCCATTCAATAGTGGCCTTACGTCAAGCAAGGGAATCATTTACGTCATCGAGTACGTCACCAAGCGGAGGCATCCATGCTAAAGAGAATCTTAACAGCAACCCTCGTGGCCGTCGGAGTCCTCGGCTTCGTGTCCGTGGTCGGAAACTGGACCACAGCGATCGACGCTGAATTCCTGGTATACGGACAGAGCAGCGGAGGAAGCGGCGGCGGTGGCGGCACAACGCCAACAGCGACGACTGTCAACATCATTCCACAGGTCGCTGCCGGTTCGTATGACGGTGGGGCGAACTCGTTCACAACGATCATTCAGGTGATCAACGGCTCCAGCACTTCAGCGACGCTGACAGCCGAGTTTTTCGACACCGTTGGTTCGGTCTCGACCGTTCCGTTTACGACGAACGACACGACTGTGCCGACGTTTACGGGATCGACCAGTGCCCTGACGATACCGTCGAACAGCTCGATCATCCTGACGTCCGGAACTCCGTCATCCGGCGCGACAAACTGGGCTCGGCTAACCACCAATCAAGCAGTTGCCGTCCTGACGGTGTTCGAATTCCGGACCTCTGCGGGAACTCTGGTCTCGCGTGTCGGCGTCCCGGCCGTTTCCTCAAACATGACGAAATTCATCATGCCGCGGCTGAGGAATGTCACCGACAACGTCACCACGGCATTCGCGATGGTGAACGTTGGTTCCGCGTCGGAGACGATCACGGGTACGCTTTATTCAACCACCGGGTCAGTCCTGGGAACGAAAAACCTGACTCTGGCCGCAGGAAACCATACCGCCCAGTTTGCCTGGCAGTTCTTTGAGCTGACGGGTGAAACCGGCACCGCGGAGTTCTCTCACATCGTGTTCGAAGCCACGAGTGCGTCTATCGCGGCGACCGCCCTGGTGTTCGAAGGTGGTCAGACCGCTTCGTTCCCGGTCATTGATATCAGCTGACCGTAGAACCGTTCTTGGGCGGGGGGACCCCCTCGGAGTCCCGGCCGGGCCCCTCGCTTGGGGTTCCCTCCGTTCCTGAGATTTGCCCGCTGCTCCACGTCCGATTACACGCCCAATTCTCTCGTGCCGTCTCCTGTCTCATCCGACCAGCATCAACGCGAGCGTGACGACGGCGATGCTGAAGACCTTCTGTTCCACGTTGAATCGCATGATCGTTCCCGTTGCCGCCTTTGCCGATTAGAAGGAATTTGAGGATTGCTTCGAAAACATACCAGAACTTCGAGGTGAACGGAACGGTTCAACGGGCGAACCCCGACCGACCGTTTTTCCAAGCCTGGCCAAAAAGGGTGGGGAGCGGCTTCAGGTCAATCTGCAGCAGCTCAAAAAGTGAGCCACCTCCTAATTGTTCCGCGCCGCGTGCTGCTTTCTGTCGTTCGGGTCGAGGTGCCGCTTGCGCAGACGCAGACTTTTAGGAGTGACTTCGATCAACTCATCGTCACGGATGAACTCGATGGACTGTTCCAGTGACATCCGGAGCGGCGGAACGATCCTCTCGTAGGTGTCGGAAACCGACGCGCGCATGTTCGTCAGCTTCTTTTCCTTCGTAATGTTGACGTCGAGATCGGCATCCCGGCTGTTTTCTCCGACCAGCATGCCGCGGTAGACCTTGTCGGTTGGCGCGACGAACAGTTCGCCGCGTTCCTGCAGGTTGATAACCGCAAAGCCCGTGACGGGCCCCTGCCGGTCGGCGACCAGGGCTCCGGTTGCCCGGTGTTTGATCTCTCCCGCCCACGGTCTGAACTCGTTGAACATGTGCGTCAGAATCCCGGTGCCCTTCGTGTCGGTGAGAAACTCGGTCCGGTATCCGATCAGCCCGCGGCTTGGAACGTCGAACTCGAGGCGGACACGGCCCGAGCCGTGATTGACCATCTTGACCATCACGCCCTTACGTGTGCCCAGCTTCTGAACGACGACACCCATATATTCTTCTGCCGTGTCGACCAGAGCCAGCTCGAAAGGCTCGTGTTTTCCTCCATCGACAACCCTGGTAATGACGCGCGGCATCCCGACCGAGAACTCGTAGCCTTCGCGCCGCATCTGCTCGATCAGGATCGCCAGCTGCAGTTCCCCACGGCCGAACACCTGGAAACGGTCCGGCGAATCGGTCGTTTCCACTCGCATCGCCAGGTTGTTGCGGGATTCCTTCATCAGACGGTCGCGCACGTGACGCGACGTGACGTATGGTCCGTCCTTCCCGGAGAAGGGGGAATCGTTGATCGAAAACTCCATCGACATCGTCGGTTCATCCACGTGCAGCGGCGCGAGCGGTTGAGGGTCGTCGCCGTCGGCGATGCTCTCACCGAGACCGATGCCGGTCATACCGGCAACCGCGACGATTTCGCCCGGCCCGGCTTCGGGGGACGACACGCGTTCCAGGCCCTCGTAGACGAACAGCTCGGTCACTTCGGCCGGAGTCTGCGACTCGTCCCGGTGGCAGAGCGTGACCTTCTGCTTGTTACGGATGGTTCCGGCAACAATGCGTCCGATCGCCAGAGGCCCGCGGTAATCGTCGGGCTGCACGGTCGTTACCAGCATTTGGAACGACCGGTCCGCCTCGCCGGACGGTGCGGGGATGTGGTCGACGATCATATCGAACAGCGGGCGCAGGTCTGTCGTTGTCCCCTCGAGCGAGAGAGCGCACTTGCCTTCCCGCGCGACTGAATAGATAACCGGGAATTCAATCTGGCGTTCAGTCGCATCGAGGTCGATGAACAGGTCGTAGATCTCGTTGCGTACTTCCTCGGGTCGCGCATCCTTGCGGTCGATCTTGTTGATGACGACGATGGCCGGGAGATCGTGCTCCAGGGCTTTTGACAGTACGAAGCGGGTCTGTGGCAGGGGGCCCTCCGCGGCATCGACGAGCAGCATGATGCCGTCCACCATTCCCAGCGTGCGCTCCACCTCACCGCCGAAGTCGGCGTGGCCCGGTGTGTCGACGATGTTGATCTTGACGTCACCGTACCGGACGGCCGTGTTCTTGGCCATGATCGTGATGCCTTTTTCACGTTCGAGATCCATCGAGTCCATGACGCGTTCTTTCACCGCCTGGTGCTCGCTGAACGTTCCGCTCTGCCAGAGCATTGCGTCGACAAGCGTCGTCTTGCCATGATCGACGTGTGCGACGATGGCGATGTTGCGAAGATTCATTCGGTGTCCATCCTGGTTGAAGTCAATTGCCGGGTGCGGGTGTCAGGCGCTTATTCCGGCCTTGGCCCAAACCTCCATTGTGACACATAGGACATGGTGTCCGTCTTGGAAGCGTGCCGATGGCGCACACGCGTGCTTCCCATTCACCGACACTAACGTCCATTCTCTAGTACCGTCAAAGGTTTAGACATTGGACGAGGATATGCAAAGACGCTGCGCATGAAACGACTTATCCTTGCGCTCTTCATCACGACGCTTTGGGTGAGCACACCGGCTGCGGCCCAGGTGCCGCCGGCCGACCAGCCACCTATCATCGATAACGTCGAGGTCACCGGGATCGACGACGCCCGGCTGAGCCCGGGACTCCGGAGAGACATCCGCGCTCTGGAAGGCGTGCCGCTCGACGCGGATGCCGTTCAGGAGTTGACCGACCGCGTTGGCCAGGAGCTTCCCGAATACATCGCGGCCACACGCGAACTCCAGGCGACCGGCCGAACGGGCCGAATCCGGCTGATCTTCCTCGTCGCACGGATCGGTGACGACGCGGCGCTTCGAACCAACATCAACTCCCGATACACGATTGAAAGCGTCGAGATCGATGGCGTGGACGAATCGTCCCTGAGCGACGAGGTCCGAAGGGAAATGGACGCGCTCGTTGGGGAACGGCTCGACCAGGAAGCAGCCGCCGAGGTCCGAGGCCGGATCGCCAGGGAACTGGGACCGCGTCAACGTGTTTCCCGGCGAATCAGACGCGGGACGGTCCGCGATCGCATCCGGATCGTCTTCGAAGTGGACGAGGAGCCCTGGATTCCGTTCCGCGAATTACCGTCTTTCTTCCTGTACCACTCGAAGCAGCACTTCAGCATGGCACTCGAAGCGCCCATAGACTCCGGCCACAACCGGGTTTCGCTGTACGGAGCCTACAATGCCGACGAACTGATCGAGCGCTTCTCCGGCTTCGGCATCGGTTACCAGAACGTGCGGGTCGGAACGGATCGACTGGGAGTCCGGTTGGCCTTTGCCGGCTACCGGCAGAAATGGGAGCCGGCGACGCGTCTCGCCCTGGAGGGTGTTGATGGCGTTCCGGGGACTTACCGGTCGCGCCTGAGCTTCGACGCGTCGATTACAGTCGCCATTACGCCCGAGCTCAACTTCAGTTTTGGAACCAGCATCTCCGAACTCGAAAGCGAACCGCCGCCCGAAGCCCTCCGTGGGCAGATCTTCGAGAGTGCCAACGCCGGAGTCGCTTCGCTCAGATTTGAACGCCGGTGGGGCGAGCGCGATTCCCGGCAGTCGTTCAAGGGAGAGTACGAGGCGCGGGCCGGAGCCAGCAACATCGCCAGCGACTTCGTGTACTCACGCCATCTCGGTCGGGCCGAGTACACGTTCAGGCGTGACAGGAACCGCTTCGCCGGACGTTTCCAGGCCGGACGGATAGAAGGCACCGCACCCCTGTTCGAGAGGTTTGCGCTCGGAAACTCGAAGACTTTGCGTGGCTGGAACAAGTTCGACCTGACCCCGTACGGCACGGATCGTGTCGCGGCGGGGTCCCTTGAGTACGGCTATTCCGTATTCCAGATATTCTACGATGTCGGCGCGGCCTGGAACCTGGGCGAAGAGGTTCGGGCGAGGCACTCGGTCGGGTTCGGACTCCACGGCGACGATCCCGACGACGACTGGTTTGTTACGCTCGCGTTTCCGCTGAAGTCGTCCGAGTTCAAACCGGTTCTTACCATAGGCGTCCGAATAGGCGGTGGGTTTTGAGACGGCGAGGCGTTTCCGGGTCTCGGGCGATACCGGTGTGGGTGTTTGTGCTCGTCGTGATCGGAACGGCCTTTGCGGCCGAGCCGATGAAGGCCCGTCTGGAAGGTGACCGCATGAAGGTGTCGGCACCCTCGTTCCACTTTCTCGTCGAGCCGCCGCTCGAGCACCTCCACAACGGGACATCGGTCACGTTCAGGTTGACGCTCGGCCTCGCTCAACGGCCCGATTTCCCTGCGACGAGGATCGACACCCAACGATGCTCGGTGAGTTACGACCTCTGGGAAGAAAAGTTTGCTGTCACCCACCTGGCCCCAACACCGACTTCGGTCTCTCACCTTTCGGTCGAAGCGGCTGAAGCCTGGTGCGTGGACAAGCTCTCGCTGCCGATCGCCGGGCTCGCCGAAGACCAGTCGCTCTGGTTAAGATTGGAGTTTATCGAGGAGAGCACGGACGAACAGGACGAGGACTCGGGCCCGTTCGGTCTGGGCCTGGGCAACCTGATCGACATCTTCAGCCGCCCGGACCGAGAGCAATTGCTCCGGGGCGGGCAGGAACTGGGTCCAGTGCAGCTGAGGGGTTTACGCTAAGAAGGCCACGTCCGATGAACAGGGTCCGGAACAGGTTGATCGCAACGTTCGTGGCCGCCACGGTCGTTCCCCTCATCGTGACGGTGTGGATCACGACCGCGTTGCTGGACCGCAGCCTTGATCTTGCCACGACCACGGAACTCGACGAGTTGTCGCTCGCCCTGGAAGAGACAGCCCGGGAGTTTTATCAACAGGCTCGCAGGGAGCTTGAAACGGAGGTTTCTCGAGGCCGAATGCCGGATACGGTTTACCTGTCAGCCGATCGAACCGGCTGGCCCGAACCGGTCGTTGCATTCTGGGAGAGTGGAGAGCCCTCCCGGTTCGACGTCTCCGGCCCCGGGGGCAACGTCCTGGACTATCTTGTTCGTGCCGAGGGCTCCGTCCACGCGCATTCGAGGAACCTGGGTGATGTCCGCATGGAGGACCTCGCTACGCAGTACGGGCAGGCGCGCCAGACCGTCGAAGCCGCCCTGACCCGCGACCTCAGACGCGGCTTCACCCTGACGCTGGTGACGCTGGTGGCGGCCGTCTGGGTTGCGTCGCTGCTCTCTCTGGTCTACCTGGCACACCGCATCAGCCGGCCCATACAGCAACTGACGGGTGGGTTGGGTCAACTGGCCGGCGGCGACCTCGGGGTCCGCATCGGCACCGACCGTCGCGATGAGACCGGCCAGGCGATTCGCGCGTTCAACGACATGGCTGCACGGCTTGAACAGAACCAGGAACGGTTGATCTACCTCACGCAGGTTGCCAGCTGGCAGGCACTCGCACGCAAGATGGCGCATGAATTGAAGAACTCGCTGACGCCGATTCGACTGACCGTCGAAGAGATCCTCGCTCGAGGCAACTCCGAGGATCGTCAGTTCATGGAGCAGGCCGCCGGTATCGTCGTCAACGAAGTGGAAACGCTCGAGCGTCGTGTCCGGGCGTTTTCGGAATTTTCAAGTGAGCCTTCCATGGACCCGGAGAAACTGGACGTCAACGCGCTGATCGAAGAGCGAGTGGCGTTCCTCGGCTCGGGCCATCGCGATGTGACCTATGAAATGACCTTGAACGAGGGAAGGCCGATCGCGTGGGCCGATGCCGATCAGACGAGGGGCATCCTGACGAACCTGCTCGAAAACGCGGCGGAAGCCGCTGGGCCGTCTGGCACGGTATGCACCACTTCCGGGTACGATGAAGACAGCGTTTTTGTCGAAGTCCACGATTCCGGTCCCGGCCTGAGTGCCGAGGCGCGAGCTTCACTGTTTCAGCCCACCATTACCTTTAAGAAAAAGGGGATGGGGTTGGGGCTGTCTATCGCGCGAAAGAGCGCTTTGCTCGCAGGTGGCGATATCATACTCATCGACGGACAGCTCGGTGGCGCCGGATTTCGCGTCTCGCTGCCGGCAGCGCTCTGATCCTGAACCATGACTGCCAAGCGAATCCTCATCGTCGATGACGAAGAAAATATCGGGCGATCACTGCGCCTGATCCTCGAACGCGAGGGTTACGTTGTCGACATAGCCCAGACCGCCGGGGCTTTCCGGGCGCGGGTGGGCGTCGGTCGGAAGGATGCCTACCTTGTCGATGTGCGTCTCCCTGACGGCAACGGTATTGACCTGCTGCGGTGGTTGCGCAGCGAGGACGATCCGGCTCCGGTCATCATGATCTCCGGGCATGGAACGATCGCTGATGCCGTTGAGGCGACGCGCGCGGGAGCCTTCGACTTCCTTGAAAAGCCGCTGGTGCGGGACCGGGTTCTGCTTGCAGTTAAGAACGCGCTCGGCCAGGCCCGGCTCGAGAGGGAGAACGCGGAGTATCGGGAGATCGTCGGCGAGGGGCCCCGCATGGTCGGTGACAGCCCCGTGTTCCGCCAGGTTGTTGATCAGGCCAGCCGCGTCGCCCGCTCGGACGCCTGGGTCCTGTTGACGGGCGAGTCCGGGACAGGAAAGGAGTTGATCGCCGCACATGTCCATCGGGAAAGCCCATTCTCGGGCGGACCGTTTGTGAAGGTCAACTGCGCGGCCATCCCTGCGGACCTGATCGAGAGCGAGCTGTTCGGACACGAGAAGGGTGCGTTCACCGGAGCCACGTCGCGCCGGAGGGGAAGGTTCGAGCTGGCCGATGGCGGCACGATTTTCCTCGACGAAGTCGGTGACCTCCACGCCTCCTCCCAGGCCAAGCTGCTGCGCGTGCTTCAGGAGGGTGAGTTCGAGCGGGTCGGCGGTGAGCAGACAGTAAGGACATCGGTCCGTGTGATCGCCGCGACCAACAGGAACCTTGAACAACTGATCGGACGTGATGAGTTCCGCGAGGATCTTTACTACCGGCTGAGCGTTGTCCCCATCCGCGTTCCCCCGTTGAGGGAACGCCGGGAGGACATACGCGCCGTGGCCGAGTATTTTCTGGCAGACTTCTGCATGCGGAACAACTTTCATCTTCGCACGCTCGCGGACGATGCCCTGGCTGTACTCGAAGGCTACCGGTGGCCCGGCAACGTTCGGGAGCTTCGGAACATCATCGAACGCATGGCCATTCTCGCGCCAGGTGACCGCATCGGAGTCGATTCGATCCCCGTCGAAATCCGTCAGTCCGACCCGGCCGGAGATCTGTCCGGCCTCAAGGAAATCCGCGAAGCGGCAGAGCGTCTCCGCATCATGGAGGCCCTGGAGACCTCCGACTGGAGTGTTGCCGCCGCCGCACGCACGCTCGGAATCGGCCGGACGAACCTGCACAAACGGATGAAGGCCCTCGGAGTCGAACGAAAATCCCGCTAGTGGTCCCCGCCAGATTTACGCACAGGCTCCTGGTCTTCGTGTGGCTCTTTTGATTGCTTTCGGCTGTCTCCGTTCGTAAGCTTTACGTTAGGTTTGCCAGACATCGCGGAGGAACGTTTGAGAGAGAGGATTCGGCCTGGTGCCCCGGCTTCGGGAAAAGGGATGAGTGGGGTTTCCGCCTTGCGCGTGGGCCTTCTGACTCTCCAACTGGTCGTCGCTTCTGCCGCCTCCGCCCAGCAGAGCCAACAGACACTGGACAGCCAAACCCTGCGGGTCGACGTTGATCTTGTAAACGTCGTCTTTACCGTCACCGATGAGAAGGGTCGTTTCATTACAGATCTGGATCGTGACGATTTCACCGTTTATGAAGACGGTACCGGGCAGGAGATCCAAAACTTTCATACCGAGGCGAACCTGCCGCTTCGGATCTCACTGTTGATCGACGCCAGCGGAAGCATCCTGAACAAACTGCGCTTCGAGCAGCAGGCCGCGCTCGACTTCTTTTCCGAGACCTTGCGTCCGGATACCGACACGGCATCCGTAATCACCTTCGATTCCTACGTCAATCTGATGCAGGATTTCACTGACGATCCGGAAGTCCTGGCTGACGCCGTGGCCCGGATCAAGGCCGGAGGCGGCACGGAGCTGTTCGACGGTATCTACCTGACGGTGATCCGGAATCTCGTCGGACAGTCGGGTCGCCGAGTTCTGATCATCATCACCGACGGTGTCGATAATTCCTCCGAGTTTTCCCTGAAGCAAGCGATCGATGCGGCCCAGAAGCGCGACGTTACCGTCTACGCGGTCAGCACGAACCGAGTTCAGATGCGTCGGCGAAACAGGAACTATGGCGAAGTAGTGTCGCTCGCGGACCAACCCCTCGTCTACAACGCTCAGGGAGACATTGTTCTGCGGCAACTCGCGGAGGAAACAGGTGGAACTGTTTTCTTCCCGGAGCGCCGCGACGACCTGTCTTCGACATTTCGCGAAATCCAGGAGACGTTGCGGTCTCAGTACGTCCTGTCCTATGTGCCTACGAATGCCGTCCGCGACGGGGGGTTTCGTCGGGTCCGAATTGATGTTGCCGATGCGGCCTACCGTGCGAATGCGCGAACCGGCTATTACGCGCGGCTTGTCGAATCGGTCGATGTCGGTCTGGATCTCAGAACGGCGTCGCGCATCGGTTCGATCCAGGACATCGAGCGTCTTCTGGATGAAGGGGCATATGTCGATGCCAGCGACGCTGAAGGTTGGTCTCCCCTGATGCTGGCTGTGCGGGAAGGCAAGGCGTCGGCGGCCCGCGTGTTGCTCAGGGCAGGAGCGGATCCGAACGCCCGGAGCCGGGACGGGGAGTATCCACTGATGTGGGCTATCGAGGCGGGCCGATCCCAGTTGGCATGCGACCTCATGGACGTTGGTGCGGATACGAAGATTGTCGCCGAGGCCCTCGCCGCTGATGAGCGATGGGATGCCATTCGAACGCGCCTGCCCGCAACAGTGGCCGAGTGTCAGGCGGTGGCGCCGAACCTGGACGGTCCGACGATCGAAGAGCTACTGGCTGGTCGTCCGGAGAGTGTGCCGGAGGTGCTCGACCGCCGCCCCGATCGGGCTTACTCAAAGATCCGATCCATCCAGTACATTGGCGATGCCGTGCAGGCCGCTCCCAGGGGATTCGAAGACCCGACGGGCCCGATGCCGCCCGAAGTGCGGCGGGAGATACTGTCGGGCGTTATCCTGCCGGATGCCGCCGAATCCGGTGCCGACGCGATCGTGATCCTCGAAGCACGGGCGATCTACGAAGTGAAAGAATCTTTCAATGGGACGTGGAGAACGAAGCTGGAGACGGACGTGAACTCGACCACGGACCTGGGTTCCCGGATCGTCCTCATCAAGTACATCCTCCTGGCTGACGCCATCAAGTACCGAATCGGAAAGAAACTGAACTAGACGACCTCCTACTAAATGGGGACAGGCACCTCTGTCCCTATTTTCCATCCAATGTATTCAACGACTTAAAATAGGGACAGAGGTGCCTGTCCCCATTTTCCTTTGTCGCAGATCACCAATAGTCATATTCTTTCCCGTGGACTCCTCACAGTATTGGGGGTGCGCGATGCATTCCGGTGGAGTCCATGCGGAGCAGTCCATCTCATCACGAGGGAGTTAGCGGTTCTGCGGTGTTTCGTTGGGCCGCAACTTACGAGCAGGGTGAGGTTGTGCTGACAATCTGTAATTTTAGTTTGAAGAGGCAGGAGGTTCTATGCGTCGTCTAAACGCGGAATGGCGTCGAGTGAGGTTCATGGCGAGTTTGATTTTGGCTCTCTTTTTGGTGACGGCGTGTGGAGCGCCGGCGCCAGAGGAGGCGCCGCCTTTGGAAGGCGTCACGGTGTTCGAGGGTGCGCGGCTCATCGTTGGAGACGGCAGCGAACCGATCGAGGATTCCGTAATCGTCATCCAGGACGGCCGCTTCATTGACGTGGGCGCCAGAGGGCAGGTCAATGCTCCGGCCGGTGCGGACGTTGTGGACCTGACCGGCAAGACGGTCATGCCCGCGATTGTCGACGCGCACAAGCACGCGGCGACGGACCGCGAGGCGATCATCGACCAGTTGCAGCGGTTGGCCTACTACGGCATTGGTGCGACTGTCAGCATGGGCATTGACGAAGGCGACCTCGCATTCCAGATTCGGGGCGAGACCATCCCCAATGCGGCACGATTGCGCACCGCGGGACGTGGGATCACGATGCCCGAGGAGGGACGCTCCGAGGTTCCGTACTGGGTCACGAGCGAAGAGGAGGCCCGTACGGCCGTTCAGGAGAACGCTGACAACCAGGTTGACATGATCAAGATCTGGGTTGACGACCGGAATGGCCAGTACGAGAAACTGACCCCTGCACTGTACGGCGCGGTCATCGACGAGGCGCATACCCGCAACCTGCGGGTCACGGCTCATATCTTTGCACTCGAGGACGCGAAAGGGCTCCTCGAGGCGGGTGTAGACTCGTTTGCTCACAGTGTCCGGGATCAGGATGTCGACGATGAATTTATGGCAATGGTCCTGGAGCGTCCAAATGTCGTCCTCATTCCGAACCTTGGCGGTCGCGGCGTGGCTACGGACATGAGCTGGTTGAGCGGCACGCTGCCTGCCGAGCAGGTCGCACAGCTTCAGGAGAGGTCTACGGACAATCCCCGGGCGCAAGAGTCGTTCGGGATTCAGGCCCGCAATCTGGCCCGACTGAGCGAAGCGGGCATGACAATCGCATTTGGTACGGACGGTGGCACGCCCTGGCAGCCGCACGTTGAAATGGAAGACATGGTGGCGGCGGGCATGACGCCGGCCCAGGTCATTGTGGCCGCGACCCGCAATTCGGCCGAGTGGTTGGAACTTGATGATGCCGGCACAGTGGCATCGGGCAAGAGTGCGGATTTCATCGTCCTGGACGCCAACCCTCTCGACGACATCACGAATACACGTCGCATCTCCGACGTCTATCTCCGCGGTACAGCGGTTGAGCGCGAGGCCTTGAGCGAAAACTGGACGCGCGAGACGGAGCCGGCAGGATCTGAACAGTGACATCCGCCCGGTTCTCTATCTAGTCCCGCGCGTAGAGTCGGCACCTGCTCGTTGCCGACTCGCCTCTTGCTCTCGAAGCGTAGTTTTGAGCACTTTGCCGTAGTCGTTTTTTGGCGTCTCGGAAATGAAACGATACTGCCTGGGGCGTTTGTAGCGCGCCATTCGTTCCAGGCAGAAGGCGTCGAGTTCCCGGGCGAGAACCTCATCGTTCCCGCGTGGGACGACATATGCAACGACTACCTCGCCCCACTCCCTGTCCTGCCGGCCAATGACCGAGACCTCGGCTACGGCCGGGTGCTGGATGAGTACCTCCTCGATCTCCCGCGGATAGATGTTGGCCCCGCCTGAAATGACGACGTCCTTCGATCGATCCTTGAGCGTGAGGAACCCCTCGTCGTCAAGAACACCGATGTCGCCGGTGTGCAGCCAGCCACCGCGCAAGGTTCGAGCTGTCGCGTCCGGATCCTTCCAGTAGCCCAGCATCACCGAATCGCCGCGAACGAGAACCTCTCCGATCTCGCCAACCGGGAGCGTCCGATCGTCGGGGTCGGCGACGCGAACCTCGACCACGCTCTGGGAGACCCCGACAGATGCCAACCGGGCAAGCCAGCGCGGGTGGTTACTCTCGGCATGCACGCTCCGACCTAGCCCGCATTTCTCAAGAGATCTGAGATAAGACGAAAGAGAGAAGGAAGG
>CAZOZZ010000019.1:0-18400 GCA_964584435.1 uncultured Solibacteraceae bacterium
CAGATCGGCTCTTCTGTCCGAATTACTCTGACGACGTACAGTTCCTGGAATCGCGAATGACGGTCTTTGACGGAGCGACGGGCCGATCGTATCTTCGCGGGCAGTTTCGAACGCCTCTTTACGTGTTGATGGGACTGACGGGTCTGGTTTTGCTGATCGCATGCGCGAACGTAGCCAATCTCCTGATCACCCGCGCGTCGGCTCGGGGAAAAGAGATCGCAGTTCGCTTCGCACTTGGGGCCAGCCGGGGCCAGGTCTGGTGGCAACTGATGATCGAGAGCCTCGTTATCTCGGCGGCAGCAACGGCCCTGGGGATCTGGCTGGGCCTCTGGATGGTCCGACTCCTGCTCACCTTCTTCGCGGCGGAAACTTCCCAGATGATGGTCACCGGTGACCTCGATTTGCGTGTCCTCGGGTTCTCCATCGGCATTGCACTGCTGACGTCACTGCTGGCGGGGTTCGCTCCGGCCCTCCAGGCAGCCCGCGCCGGCATCTCCGGAACCTTGACCGAAGGTGCCGCCAGTGTCATCGGAGGCGGTCGCGGAGCGCGGCTTCGGAAGGCCCTGGTCGTCGGACAGGTCGGCCTGTCGCTCCTGCTCCTGGTCACCTCCGGCCTGTTTGTGCGCACGCTGGCCAACCTGAGAAATCTCGATCCGGGTTTCGAGGTCGAACAACTCGTCTCGTTCAAGGTCGATCCCTTCCTGAGTGGATACGACGATCCACAGACTCGCGACTTCTACGGCCGGCTGCAGGAGCGCATCAAGGCATTGCCCGGCGTCGAAGCCACGGGCTATTTGGTGATTCGACTTCTCGACGGAGACGAATGGGACAGTTCGGTCACGGTAGAGGGGTACGAAAGGACCGAGGGCGAGAACATGAACCCGCACTTCAACGCGATCAGTCCGGATTACTTCAACACGTTGGGGACCCGCTTCCTGGCCGGCAGGGACTTCGATCGGAACGACGTCGTCGGCACGGCGAAGGTCGCGATCGTCAATAAAACGTTCGCTCGACGATATTTTCCAGACGGCGATGCCGTGGGCCGTCGGATGGGACAGGGAATCGATCCCGATACGGAGTTGGACATGGAAATCGTCGGTGTCGTCGCCGACTCCATGTACGAGAACATGCGTCAGGACATCCCCAGGCAGGTATTTCTACCGTTCGATCAGCGAGAGAACGCCCAGGGAGTGGTGATGTACACTCGGACGACCACAAACGCGACGGCCTTTTTCCAGTGCGTCCGTTCCAGCGTCCGCGAACTTGATGCCAACATCCCCGTATACGGCATGCGCACACTCGATGAACAGGTGGACCGTTCGTTGACGACAGAGAGGATGGTCGCCAGCCTGTCCGGAGCGTTTGGATCGCTCGCGACGATTCTTGCGATAATCGGACTTTACGGGGTGATGAGCTTTTCTGTTGCCAGACGGGCCCGCGAAATCGCCATCCGGATGGCGTTTGGAGCGCCGGCGTGGAACGTCGTCCGCATGGTGATGCGCGAAGTGGAAACGCTTGTGGTACTGGGGATCGCAATAGCGATTCCGTCATATTTCGCCCTGTCGGGCCTCATCGGATCTCAGTTGTACGGGATCAGTTCCGGTGACACAGGCACGCTCGGGGGTGCCGTGCTCCTCCTGACGGGTGTCGCTCTGCTCGCAGGCTTGCTCCCGGCGTTGCGAGCGGCACGGCAGGATCCCATGCTCGTTCTGCGATACGAGTGAATCCTGCCACCGCCCGGTTGAGCGCGCGGCTCTCCACGGGTCTCGTCAGTCAGAACTGATGTCAGAACAGATGCCCGAGACCAGGAATCGGTCTCGGGCGGTCATGCCTGATCTGCATCGTCGAGGCGACGCACCTCAAGTGCCTCTTCCACAACGGATTGCGACGCCCGGGAAACACGGTATGCTTTCGCGTGTGTGCGCCAGGAAACGACCCTGTGGAGTTGCCCGTCGACGAAATGAACCGCGGCGCCGTCATCCACCGCATAGCCAGGTGAAACCGCATCTTCGAGCAACAGACGGTGGTACGCCGGTCTCCTTTCGGGTTCGCCGTCATAATGTGGGCTGCAACTGCCGCTTAAGAACCCGAGACAATCGAGAGCGGCGAGTTCCTCCTCATATGAATCGGTAAGGCCCTGTTCGAACCAGCAAATTGCTCCCGCACTGACTCCGGCGAGGAGAACGCCCGACTGACAGGCCTCTTTGAGTAACTCGGGAAGACCCCAGTCACGCCAGACTGCCAGCATGCTCTTGGTGTTCCCGCCGCCAACGTAAATCACATCCTGACGAAGGAGCAAGGACCGTAGATCGGGGGTCCGGGAAAAGAACGAAAGATGGGACGGATGGCATTCATATCTGGTGAAGGCCGCGTAAAAGGAAGCGATGTAGGCAGCATCGTCTCCGGAGGCGGTCGGCAGGAAACAAACGGCAGGAGTCGCTCCCCGGGCTTGCTCCAGCAGGTACAGATCCAGAGCAGGGTTCTCGGGTTCGGACGAGAATCCGCCACCTCCGACAGCAATGATCTGTTTCCGTGTTTCGTCCAATTTCAGGCCTCCAAGCCCGGCTCGTGCAACACCAGAATCTACCCGAGCCCGTGCCGGAAAGATTCTCATTTTACCTTCGATAGTCCAACTACGAGCCTCTATTCTCCCGGTCCAATGATGTCCGTTTTCGAACAGTCGCAACCCATAATCGCAACAAGCTCAAGCGACCGTGGCTTGCCTGGATTCTGGGCCTGCCCTCGGCCCGCCCATAACATGTTTATATTCAGCTGCATACAGACACGCCCAGGCCATCCTTACTCTGATGGATCTTGGAACGGGATTTGCCAATACCCAAGGCAGAGGTTTTAAGACTTTTTTGGAACCGCATGGATTTCTGATTCGTAACGTAGAGAGAGCGAACGCACAATGACTCATTCCGACAGCGGGGAACACAATATCCCCACAGCAATCGAGGTCGCTGCCGCACATGGTAAAGACGAGGAGCGTCTGCTGATCGAACGCGCCCAGAATGGGGATCAGGAAGCGTTCGCCCAGGTCGTCTATAAGTGTGACAGGGGCGTGCTGAGGCTGGCGTACCGCATGATGGGTAATTCCGAGGACGCACAGGACGTGTATCAGGAAACGTTCCTCAAGGCCTATCGCTATCTCCACAAGTTTCGCTTCGAGTCGAGCTTGAACACCTGGCTCTACCAGATTGCCACAAACGTTTGCCTCGATCGCCTCCGACAAAAACAGAAACGACGGGAATCGAATTTCGACGAAACTTATGTTGGCTCGGATTCATCCATGTCCGGCTCGACTGAGTCGGTTTCCAATATGATCGCTCCCCACTTCGGCCCCGAACGCACCCTCTACGGCAAGGAAATCGGACAGCAGATAGACGCTGCCGTGAGTACGCTTTCCGAAACTGAACGCCTGGTCTTCGAAATGAAACACTACGGAGGCCTCAAGTTGAGAAACATCGGGGTAATCCTCGAGACGACCGAAGGCGCCGCAAAAAACTACCTCTTCCGTGCGACCCGCAAGCTCAGAGCCCAGTTGTCACGGTAAGGAACTGCTGTCGCTCCCTGTCAGCGCGATTCATCCCCTCGAAATGCCCGCACTGCGCGCGTTCGTGGGGTCTGTATCCCGGGACGGCAGTGGGTGGACCGACGAGTTGGGTTGTTTGACGAAGGGAGGTCGAATTGTATCTGCTGAGATTTCAGCTTCGATGATCCAAATCGACAATCGAATGGGCGTGTTGGCCCTGATACGCGACATCAGCCACAGAAGACAGAGGAAAGTCGACGCGGACAGCACACAGACAAGGGCTAGAATGTAAGCAAACGAACCGCGGGCAGCGGATAGCTCGAAACCCGTTCCGGACCGGCTTCGGGTTCAAGCACCCTGGACGACGATCATTCTTGCATTCGATGCCTGCTGCCGGAGCTCTTTCGGGGCACGGTATTGCTCCGACCCCCACCAGGCCTTAGCTCGCTCGACACTGTCGAACTCGAGGACTACGAAGCGACCCGGATCCCAGTCTCCTTCCAGCGTTTCGCTCTCACCACCTCTAACGAGAAACTTCCCCCCAAAAGCTTCGACCGTCGGGGGTACCAGTTTCTTATAATCCTCGTACTTCTCCGGATCGGTTACGCTCACCTCGACAATGATGTATGCGGACATGGCCTCACTCCTGATCAATCGGTCTGTTATTCCTTGTTGCAGAGAGTCGTCAAGGACCCTGGATGTAACGTTCAATTAGGATCGGTCACTTTGGGGGACGGACTTCGAACGACAGCCCGCGCTCGTCTTTATGTGGCACGAACGGCCCTTCCATGATTTTGAACCGTATGGAGTAGTTATCGGGTTTCTCTCGAAGCGTCACCGACATCGAGAACGATCCGGAGCCGTCAGGCGGTATCGGGGACGGATCGACCGGGATTTCCAGCGTGGCCGGGAACCGCCCCGTAGTTTCCCTCGCCGTGATGACCGCCACGATGTTCTCGACTGCCTCTGCACTCCGGTTCGTCATCACCCCGCTGACCGAAAGCGTGTTCTCAGAAAGCTCGTGTACCAATTCATTCAATACGAACGGCTCCACACCTTCGGTTGTGGTGGGAATCATAACGTCCAGATAGCGATCTTCCATGGGAAGGACTACTGACGACAGATCGGTCGTCGAAAACACTATGATTCCGACAATGGAAAGGCCGGCGATGACGCCGGCGCCTATCCGCAGGTAGTCGAACTTCGACTTGGAGCCCGGAACCTTGATCAGGAATTCCGGTTCTTCAGACTGGCCTTCTTCCGGCTCGATTTCTTCCGCTGGATTGGTATCCACGCCTTATGATACCTCCAATCGATGTACGGCCTCTGGCCGGAAATACTAGCCAGCAAGCAACGGCGCCACCAGGACGAGAGAAACGATCGACATCAGCTTGATCAGGATGTTCATCGAAGGGCCCGATGTGTCCTTGAACGGATCGCCGACCGTATCGCCGACGACCGCGGCTTTGTGAGCGTCCGACCCTTTTCCGCCATGGGCACCGGCTTCAATGTATTTCTTCGCGTTGTCCCAGGCACCGCCCCCATTAGACATCATGATTGCCAGCATCACGCCAGTGACCGTCGCTCCTCCCAAGAACCCTCCCAGGGTTTCAGCACCGAAACCGAGCCCAATGACAACCGGCATGATCACGGCGATCAATCCGGGCAGGATCATTTCGCTGAGTGCTCCATCGGTGGCAATCGCAACGCAATTGGCATAGTCGGGTTTCGCTTTTCCCTCCATCAGACCCGGGATCTCCCGGAATTGACGCCGCACCTCATTCACCATCTTGAATGCCGCGCGACCGACGGCCTTCATCGTCATCGATGCCAGAAGGAACGGCATCACGCCACCGATGAACATGCCGATCACGACGTTGGCTTCGGTCATATTGATCGTTTCCAACCCGACGGTCCGTGTGTAGGCCGAGAAGAGAGCAAGCGCGGTGAGAGCGGCCGAACCGATGGCAAAGCCCTTCCCCATCGCCGCTGTCGTATTTCCAAGCGCATCAAGGCGATCTGTGATGGCACGGATTTCCGGACCTGCAGATGACATCTCAGAGATGCCGCCGGCGTTGTCAGCGATCGGACCATAGGCATCGACCGCCATCGTTACGCCAATCGTCGACAGCATTCCAACCGCTGCAATCGCGATTCCGTACAGGCCGTTCAAACTGAACGACACGTAGATCGCCCCGCAAATGGTCAACACCGGCAAAACAGTACTTTCCAGCCCGACCGCCAGTCCGGCGATGATCGTCGTAGCCGCGCCTGTCAGGCTGGCCTCGGCAATATCCCGGACGGGTTTGGCCGCCGTGTAGTACTCCGATTCAAAACCGATCGCCACTCCTGCAAGCAGACCGGCAAGTACTGCCCAGAAGGCTGAAAGGTCGGGCATCGTGGTACGAACCACTCCGAAAGCCGCAATGACGAAGAGAGCACCGGCCACGTACGTTGGCATATGCAGCGCACGTTCGGGATTCATGTTCTTGAAGAGGCGCATCGAAAAGACACCAAGGAGTGATGCCATCAAACCGGCCATGACCAGTAGAAGCGGCAGGGTCATCAAGGGCAGCGGGCTCGCCATGGTGGCACCAATGGCCATCGTAGCGATTACCGACCCGACATAGGATTCGAAAAGATCCGCTCCCATTCCAGCGGTGTCCCCCACACAGTCGCCAACGTTGTCGGCGATGGTGGCAGGGTTCCGGGGGTCATCCTCGGGGATACCGGCTTCGACCTTTCCCACCAGGTCGGCTCCGACATCGGCGCTCTTCGTGTAGATACCTCCGCCGACACGGGCGAACAAAGCAATCGAACTTGCGCCCATCGCAAACCCGTTGATAATCAGAGTGTCGTGGGTAAAATAAAAATAGATTCCGATGCCCAGCAAACCCAGGGAAGCAACTGAGAGCCCCATGACCGCACCGCCGTTGAAGGCGACTGTCAACGCCGAGGCCGTGCCGCCGTCAATGGCGGCCTGTGTCGTCCGGACATTGGCACGCGTCGCGGCCTTCATTCCGAAAAACCCGGCGAGCATCGAAAAGACGGCTCCGGTCAGAAAGGCGACTCCGGTCCAGGGGCTCAGCGCGACACTGAGGACGATGAAAGCCACGGCGACGAAGATCGACACGATCTTGTATTCCCGCTTCAGGAACACCATCGCACCCAGATGGATATTGTCGGCAATCTCCTGCATGTCCTCACTGCCGGCAGACATGCTCTTGACTTGGTAATAGACAAAGCCGGCGGCCGCCAGGCCGATAACACCGAGGACCGGTGCCAAGCTCGCTAGGTCCTGCATAAACCTCCTCCGAAATCGAAAACCACCCTCGTTACGGCGTGTAGCCCATGCACTTCATGAGGGACATAGTGTAAAGTGCCGCTTGATTGCTTTATAAAATAAGCCCCATTTCCACAAGAAATGGGGCTTATTCAGGAATTGTGCCGAACATGCGGCTAGTCTTTTGTCCCTTCGGCTTCGTCCTTCCCGACGGCCGCCTTCTCTTCCTTTTCTTCCTTCTCCGCCCTCTCGGCCTTCTTGACGTCGAGTTCGCTTCCAAGAAGTTCAATGATGGCAACGTCCGCACCATCACCGACGCGAGGTCCAAGCCGAACAATCCGGCTGTAACCACCGGGACGGTCGCTGAATCGAGGAGCGATGGAGTTGAAAACTTTCTTTGTTGTCGCGTCACTCAACAGGTAGGACTGCACCTGTCGACGCGCGTGCAGAGTATCCTTCTTGCCCAGGGTGATCATCTTGTCGGCCAACGGTCGAACTTCTTTCGCCTTCGGTAAAGTCGTCACGAGCCTTTCATGCTCAAGGAACGATGTCACGAGGTTGCGAAGAAGCGAACGACGGTGCGAGGGATTCCGACCCAGTTTCCGTCCAGCAATTTTGTGTCGCATACAGAGTTCTCCAGCCCCCGGTCTTACGATTCCACAGTGTGCTCGATCTGCGGCGCCGGACTCACCGGTCGGCCCTGGTCGTCGAGCTTCATTCCAAGGCCAAGGTTCATCGTCGTGAGGATCTCTTTGATCTCATTCAGCGACTTGCGGCCAAAATTCTTGGTTTTCAACATCTCGGCTTCAGTCTTCTGCACCAGTTCCCCAATGCTACGAATGCTCGCATTCTTCAAGCAGTTGTAAGAACGGACCGACAACTCAAGTTCGTCGACGGACTTCGAAAGATGTTCGATCACCGCGTTATGTTGCACTTCTGTTTGCGTTTCTTCGACCTCGGGCTTCTCTTCAAATTGAATAAAGATCTGCATGTGGTCTTTTACGAGCTTCGCCGCATATCCCAACGCATCCTGTGGACTGATCGAGGCATTCGTCCATATCTCGACGGTCAACTTGTCATAATCCGTTACCTGCCCCAGACGGGCAGCTTCGACGTAATGATTAACCTTCTTGACTGGGGAATGCACCGAGTCCACTGGGATGTAGCCTATTCCGAGATCTTCGTCGAAATTGCGGTCGGCCGACACATACCCCCTGCCGTTCTTGACCCGCATCTCGATACTCAACGAGCCGCCCTGGCTGACGGTGGCAAGATAGATATCCTTGTCCAGGATCTCAATCTCCGAGCCATGCTCGATGCTACCCGACTTGTAGACGCCAGGTTCGGTAGCATTCAGGTGAATTGTGACCGACTCGTCACTGTGAAGCCTGATCGGAACCTGCTTCAAATTGAGGATGATATCCGTCGCATCTTCGACGACACCGGGAATCGACGAAAATTCATGAAGAACGCCTTCCATCTTGACCGCAGTTATGGCCGCACCTTCGATCGAGGACAACAGAACGCGTCGCAAAGCATTTCCGATCGTCGTACCAAATCCCCTCTCAAACGGCTGAGCGGCGAAAAGCGCGTAGTTCTCGGTTGCCGTCTCGCTGTCTAGAGCCAGTCTCTTCGGCTTCTGAAAACCTTTCCAAAGCATGTATGTTTGACCTCAGTATTGACTATGCCGGCACCTGGAACACTCATCGGTGCCGGTCTATCCGTACGTTTACTTAGAATACAATTCCACAATCATGTGTTCTTCGATCGGCATGCTGATGTCTTCACGCTTCGGGAGCGCGAGGACCTTGCCGTTTAGACCACCCCGATCCAGTTCAAGCCATGGAGGCATCCCACGGCTGACGTCGAGCGCGTTCAGAATCTGCACGTTCTTTTTCGACTTTTCCTTAATGGCAATCTCGTCGCCGACACGTACGAGAAACGAAGGGATGTTCACTTTCCTGGCGTTCACCCGGACGTGGCCGTGCCGAACAAATTGCCTCGCTTGCG
Source organism: uncultured Solibacteraceae bacterium (assembly GCA_964584435.1). Lineage (GTDB taxonomy): Bacteria > Acidobacteriota > Terriglobia > 20CM-2-55-15 > 20CM-2-55-15 > CAZOZZ01. Next base: position 8,829 of record CAZOZZ010000019.1, read on the forward strand.
CGTGGGATACGGCTAGACCCAACCGAAGGACGACGTTGTCGAGCCGGCGCTCAAGCTGCGAGAGAAGGTTCTCACCGGTCACACCTTTCTGGCGGACGGCCCGTTCGAAGTACAGGTGGAATTGACGTTCCAGAATCCCGTACATCCTCTTGACCTTCTGTTTCTCCCTCAACTGCAGGCCATAGCCGACGATCTTCTTCGGTCTACGATCCCGTCCGTGTTCTCCAGGAATGTAATTCCGCTTCTCGATGGCGCAAGACGGCTTGAAGCATCGCTCGCCCTTCAAGAAGAGCTTCATCCCCTCACGGCGGCAAAGCCGGCAAACTGGGCCGGAATATCTAGCCAATTGAATTCCCTCCGTTTATGGGTCGAGGCCTTGCCCCGAACCCCCGATCAAACTCGCCGTTTCTTGGGCGGACGGCAACCGTTGTGCGGGATCGGCGTAACGTCCCGAATCGCACGAATGTCCAGGCCCGCGGTCTGCAATCCTCGAATCGCGGAATCGCGTCCCGATCCGGGCCCCTTCACACTCACCTCAATCGTCCGCATTCCGACTTCTCGGGCCTTCTTCGCAGCGGTGACCGCAGCCTGCTGGGAAGCAAACGGCGTTCCCTTGCGCGAACCTCTGAAACCGAGGGAACCGGCACTGGACCAGCAGACGACGTTGCCTTCCCTATCGGAAATCGTAACAATCGTATTGTTGAATGTGGCCTGAATGTACGCGTGGCCACTTGGAACGACCTTCTTCTCGCGTCTCTTCGCTGCTTTCTTTTTCGGTTTTGCCATCAGAAACCCTCAGTCATCAGCAATCAGCGGTCAATCGAAGCACCGAAAGCCGCCAGCTCATCAAGTTTTCGCGGACGCCTTTCTACGGACCGCAACTGCGCCACGTTTCGGGCCCTTACGGGTCCTCGCGTTGGTGTGACTCCGCTGGCCGCGAACCGGCAACCCTCGGCGGTGACGGAACCCCCTGTAGGATCCGATCTCCATCAACCTCTTGATGTTGAACGACACTTCCTTTCGAAGGTCACCCTCGACGTTGTAATCCTCTTCGATCAGCTTCCTGATCTTTGTCGTCTCTTCATCGTTCAGATCCTTGACGATTCGGTCAGGGCTTATGTCCGAGTCGGACAGAATTTTGTTCGCCAGCGACCGGCCGATGCCAAAGATATAAGTAAGGCCGATCTCCACCCGCTTGTTGGGTGGAAGATCTACACCTGCGATTCGTGCCATAAGAACCTCGTTAGCTGTTAGCTCTTAGCTGTTAGCTGTACTTGCCCGCTAATTGCCAATGGCTAACAGCCAATTCTTTCAACCCTGACGCTGTTTATGCTTAGGGTTGGAGCAGATGACGCGCACAACTCCGCGGCGATGCACGATCTTGCACTTGTCACACATTTTCTTTACTGAAGCCCGCACTTTCATAAGTCAACTCTCAGCTATCAGCTACTTGTACCGATACACGATCCGTCCCCGGGTCAAATCGTAGGGCGATAACTCTACCGCCACCCGGTCTCCCGGCAAGATCCGGATAAAGTTCTTTCGCATCTTCCCAGAGATGTGCGCTAAGACCAGGTGCTTGTTTTCCAATTGCACCCGGAACATCGCGTTGGGAAGGTGCTCGACGACGGTGGCCATTACTTCGATGGCATCTTCTTTCGACAAATCGAGTTATTCCTCCGGGGCTATTCCGACAACACCCTTCATCTTACGCGATACCCGCAACTCCGTTGATGACCGACAGGATGTCTTTCGTAACCTGGTCGATTTCGCTCATCCCGTCAACCTGACGGTAAACATTCTTGTTCTTGTAGAAATCCACCAGGGGCTCTGTCTGTGCCCGATAAGTGTGCAACCGTTCCAGGATGACCTCTTCACGATCGTCCGAGCGATGAATCAGTTCACCCCCACATCGGTCACACACACCTTCAACCCGTGGAGCCCGGACCTGGCTGTTGTAAACCGCGCTGCACTGACCGCAAGTCGTCCGGGAAGTTATCCGGCTGACCAGAAAATCTGTCTCGACTGAGATCTCGATCACGGTCACATGATCGTCGTCCCCGAGCGTGTTCTGGAACATGTTCGCCTGCTCCAGGTTTCTTGGATACCCATCCAGGATGAATCCCCTAGCACAGTCCGTAGCTGCTGTCCGCTCCACAACAATTCCGCTGACGATGTCATCCCCGACCAGGTCACCGGCGTCCATAATCTTCTTGGCTTCGATCCCCAGGCGAGTCTGGCGCGCAACCGCATCACGCAACATGTCGCCGGTTGCGATCTGGGGCAAATTCAAGTCATCCATCATCGCACGGGCCTGCGTCCCTTTTCCGGCACCCGGAGGCCCGAGCAGGATGACGATGTTCCGGACCGTCAAGCTCGCCTCCCGCGGATACGTCCCTTCTTCAGAAAACCGTCATAGTGGCGCATGATGAGCTGGGACTCGATCTGCTGGACTGTGTCCATCGCGACCCCGACAACAATCAACAGCGACGTCCCACCAAAATAGAAATTCACCTGCAGGCCCTGAGTAATGAACTGCGGTAACGCCGCATCGAGGCCGGGTCCGATGAAAGGCAGGTTCTGGACATGGAAACCGACCATCATGAACGTGGGGATGGTGGCGATCAGGGCAAGATACAGGGCGCCTACGAGCGTCAGCCGTGTGAGTATGGCGTTGAGATAATCCGCCGTCCGTCGACCGGGACGAATCCCGGGAATGAACCCTCCGTACTTGCGCATGTTGTCGGCGACTTCATTCGGATTGAAAATGATCGACGTGTAGAAATAGCAGAAAAAGATGATCGCCCCGACGAAAGACAAGTTGTATAGAGGTTCGCCAAACCGCAACGCGTCCGAAATCGCCTGAAGGATTCGATAATCGCCCAAGACCAACCCGAATGTCTGAGGGAACGTCAAGATCGACGATGCAAAAATGACGGGAATGACCCCTCCAGTGTTGACACGCAGGGGCAGGTGGGTCGACTGCCCGCCCATAACCCTTCGCCCAACCACACGCTTCGCATACTGGACTGTAATCCTGCGCTGCCCCCTTTCGACCATGACGATAAAGGCAACGACCGCAACCATCACGATGAGCAGCAGCAGCAGTGTCAACACGGACCAATCGCCCGTGTTGAGCTTGTCGTATATTTCACTCACCGCACTGGGAAGCCCTACGACGATACCAGCAAAAATAATCAGCGACATTCCATTGCCGATGCCACGCTCGGTGATCTGCTCGCCCAGCCACATGATGAATGCCGTGCCGGTCGTCAGGGTCAACATCGTCATCAGAATGAACCCGATGCCCGGGGTGATCACGAACCCGCCCGTTCGTTGGAGCGCCACTGCGATCCCTGCCGACTGAATGGCGCTCAACACCACTGTCAGGTATCGGGTATAAGTCGTAATCTTCCTCTTGCCGAGTTCGCCTTCCTTGGACAGTTTCTCCAGGTAAGGCCAAACCACTGTCAGCAGTTGGAGGATGATCGACGCCGTAATATAGGGCATGATGCCTAACGCGAAAATCGTCATCCGCGCAAAGTTTCCACCCGAAAACATGTTCAGAAAACCGAATACCGTTTCCTGATTTTCCGCAAAGAATTGTTGCAACGCGTTGGCATCGATTCCGGGACTAGGGATGAATGAACCTATCCGGTACACTGCCAGCATCCCAAGCATGAAGAGGAGCCGCTTTCTCAGATCGGGAACGTTGAAAATATTCTTGGTGGTCTGGACGACGTCGATCACGGCTCCGGCACCTCACACTTGCCCCCGGCGGCGGTGATCTTCTCCTCCGCACCTTTCGTGAAATGTTGTGCGACGACGTGTACTCCCCGCTCAACGGTGCCGTTGCCCAGGACACGCAACCCGTCTTTTTCAAGCTTTCGGATGATCCCTGCCGCAAGCAGCTCTGCAGCCCCGATCTTTGTGTCCCCCTCGACACCAGTCAACCGGGCAAGGTCACCGACGTTGATGGTCGCATAATGCTTCTTGAAAATCGCATTCGTGAAACCTCGCTTGGGCAATCGGCGATGCAGCGGCATCTGTCCGCCCTCGAAGCCGCGCTTCGAGTGATATCCCGACCGGGACTTCTGACCTTTGTGGCCGCGACCGGAGGTCTTTCCCCTTCCGGTTCCCATGCCTCGGCCAATCCGCTTCCTTTCTCGCCTGGATCCAGGATTAGGTTTCAGTTCGTTAATGCCGCTCATTCCTCATTCTCCAGGACTCTTACCAGATGTGGAATCTTCCGAACCATACCCCGAAGTTCGGGCGTGTCCTTGATCTCCCTCACACGGTTCAATTTGCCAAACCCGAGTCCCTTGACGATCCGCTTCTGAGCCTCGCTGTATCCAATTGCACTTCGGTAGTACTGAACTTTCACCGTCGCGGCTGCCGATTTTTTCTTTCGTGTCGCCATTGCGCTATCCCACAATCTCCTCAAGCGGCTTACCCCGGAGTCGGGCGACTTCTTTCGGATCCTTCAGCATCTTCAGACCCGCGAAAGTGGCTTTCACAACGTTCTGGGGGTTCGCCGTTCCTATCGACTTAGTAAGGATGTTGGTGATGCCTGCGGCCTGCATAACGGCCCTCACAGCTCCACCGGCAATCACTCCTGTTCCTTCCGCGGCCGGCTTCAACAGCACCCGACCGGCACCGAAAACGCCGACAACCTTGTGGGGTGTGGTCTTGTTGATGATCGGCACGGTGATCATGTTCTTCTTCGCTCGCTCGATGGCTTTCCGGATCGCCTGCGGCACTTCCTTTGCCTTGCCGCTACCGTAACCGACCTTGCCACTCTCGTCGCCGACCACAACAAGTGCGCTGAAACTGAGGTTCTTGCCGCCCTTTACAACCTTCGTCACACGGTTGATGGAAACAACCGTGTCCTTGATGCCGTCTGCCGATTCGGCCCTCTGATTGAACGACCTTCGACCCCCCGGCCTTTGATTTGGACCACCTCTTTGATTCGCCACTAAAACTCCTCGTTCTAGAACTTCAATCCCGCTTCCCGGGCGGATTCAGCGAGAGCACGGACCCGACCGTGGTAGATATATCCTCCACGATCAAACAACACCGCCCCGAAACCCTTTTCCTTGCCGCGTTCGGCGATGAGCCGACCAACATTCTTGGCCGCCTCCACATTTCCGCCACTGGCCCCATCCTTCTTCGCTTCCGACTCGTTCGAGGCGGCAGAAGCCAGCGTCTGCCCACTGGTGTCGTCAATCAATTGGGCATAAATGTGTTTATTGCTTCGAAACACCGCCAGGCGGGGCCGTTCTCCGGTGCCTGACATGCGCCGTCTGATACGGAAGTGAATCCGGCGGCGAACACGATCACGAGATTCCCTGTTAGCCATCAGGCTACGCTCCCTGCGGTCTTTCCGGCCTTCTTCTTCAGAAGTTCGCCCAGGTACCGGATCCCCTTGTTCTTATACGGGTCAGGTTTTCTCAGACTTCGAATTACGGCCGCCACCTGACCCACCTGCTGACGATCAACGCCGCTGACCGCGATCCGGGTCTGCTTTTCCACTTTCACTTCTATTCCATCCGGTATCGGATACTCGATCGGATGGGAAAATCCGAGGGTGAAGATCAGGGAAGTCCCCTTGAGCTCGACACGATAGCCGACACCGACAATTTCCAACTCTTTCTTGAAGCCCTTGGTGACGCCTTGAACGGCGTTCGCCGCCAGGGCCCGGGCCAGACCGTGAAAGGATCGCTGCTGTCCCGAGTCATTTGCGCGGGTCATGACCAGCTCGTTCTCTTTCTGTTCGCAAGCAATGCCCGGGGGAATAGGACTGGTCAGGGTGCCTTTCGGTCCCGTCACCGAGACCTGACCGGCTTTGATATCGACCTTGACCTTGTCCGGAATGGGTATGGGCTGTTTTCCAATTCGTGACATATCGCCTTCTATCGGGGGCGCCCGGTGGGTGCCCGCTCAGATCGTGCAGTCATTAACCGCTTCTAAAATCAATACACGTCGCACAGAATCTCGCCCCCGAAACCTCTCTTGCGAGCTTCCTGTCCGGTCATGATCCCGCTCGATGTACTGAGAACATTTATGCCAAGGCCACCGAGCACCTTTGGCACCTCTTGCTTGCCGACGTACACGCGACATCCAGGCCGGCTGACTCTCTTGAGCGAAGTAAGGACCTTTTCCCCGGCAGGGCCGTACTTGAGGAACAGCGTGAGAACGGGTTTGCCGTCACCATCACTCCGCTTGTAGTTGCCGATATAGCCTTCTTCTTTGAGAATCCGCGCGATCGCAACTTTCAACTTCGAAGCGGGAATGTTGACTTTCTGGTGTCGGGCCTGCAATCCATTCCGGATTCGTGTCAGCATGTCTGCGATTGGATCAGTCATTCTTCCTCACCCCCTACCAGCTAGATTTCACCACACCGGGAATTTCACCCGCGAGGGAAAGGGACCGGAAACAGATTCTACAGAGCTGAAACTTTCTCAAGAATCCACGAGGACGCCCGCATCGCTTGCAGCGGTTGCGATAACGCACCGAAAACTTCTTCTTTCTAGCTTCCTTGGCCACACATGAAGTACGAGCCATTCAATCTCCTGTTACGGTCGAAACGGCATGCCGAGCAGACGAAGCAACTCGCGGGCCTCGTCGTCTGTCTTTGCCGTCGTCACGATTGTTACGTTCATGCCCTTGATCTTATCGACCTTGGCATAGTCGATTTCCGGAAAAATCAACTGGTCAGTCAGGCCGAGCGTGTAGTTGCCGCGACCATCGAACGCCCGCGTCGACAAGCCTCGAAAATCGCGAACACGAGGCAGCGCGATACTTGTCAGACGATCCAGGAACTCGAACATCCTGTCCCCTCTCAACGTCACAGCGGTGCCGATGGGCATGTTCTCTCGGAGCTTAAAGTTCGCGATCGACTTCTTCGCACGAGTGATGATCGGGCGCTGGCCCGCTATGCGGCCCAACTCATCGACGGCGCCGTCCAGAAGCTTCGAGTTCTGGATCGCTTCGCCCAGACCGATATTGATCACGGTCTTTTCCAGGCGCGGCACGGCCATGATGTTTTCGTACTTGAAGTGCTTGATAAGCGCTGGTACGACTTCGCTCTGGTACTGTTCTTTCAGTCTTGCCACGTTCGCACTCCTAAACTGCCGAACCTATTCGAACGCGTTGCCGCATTTCATGCACGTACGCACTCGGCGTCCGTCACTGAGTACTGTCTTTCCAAGGCGCGTGTGTTCCTTGCAATTCTTGCAGACGATCGCAACGTTTGAAATGTGGATCGACGCTTCCTTCTCGACGATGCCGCCCTTCACGTTCTTCTGCGGGTTCGGCCGGGTGTGCTTCTTGATCATCTGGACACCCTCGACAACAATTCGTCCGCTTGGCGGATCGACGATCAGCACCCTTCCCGTCTTGCCACGGTCCTTGCCGGTGAGGACATATACCTCGTCGTTTTTCTTGATGGGGGTAACCACCGGCATCAAATCACCTCCGGGGCGAGCGAAACGATCTTCATGAATTTCCTGTCGCGCAACTCACGGGCAACGGGCCCGAAAACTCGGGTACCTATCGGCTCGTGCTGCTCGTTAATCAGCACGGCGGCGTTCTGGTCGAAACGGATGTATGTACCGTCCTTTCGACGGCGTTCCTTCCGGGTTCGCACGATTACGGCCCTGACGACAGTCCCTTTCTTGACGCTACTGTCCGGGCTGGCCTCCTTTACCGATGCAGTCACGATGTCGCCCAACCCCGCAGTCCGGCCAACCGATCCACCGAGCGGCAGAATGCAAGACAGCCTTTTGGCTCCCGAGTTATCGGCCACATCGAGGATGGTCCTCATCTGGACGCCCATCGTTACGCCTCCCTCGTCGACGAAGGTTGAACGATCGCCTGAAGACGCCACCGTTTGTGCTTGCTCGTGGGGCGGGTCTCAACGATCCTAACCATATCGCCGGCGCAGGCTTCTCCTCGCTCATCATGGACGAGGAATTTGGACCGCTTCGTGATAATCCGCTTGTAAAGCGGATGGGGTACTCGCCTGCTTACTTCCACAACGATCGTCTTCTGCATCTTCGCCCGGGTGACGACACCGACTTTCTCCTGCCTGTGTCGCACTTTCGGCGCTTCCACTTGTGCTGTTTCCTCTGCCATTTGCAACTCCGGATCCTGGACGCCGTCCCCGGCGGTCAGAACCGCTGGGACCCGTGTCCTGTTTCCCTACGAACTCTCACGGTTTTCAATCTGCTGCTGCCTGAGCAGGGTAAGCACTCGAGCCCGATCACGCCGTAACTCACGCATCTTCTTGAGTGCCTCAGACTGGCCCATCGTCCACTGAAAACGCAGACGAAAAGCCTCTTCCGCCATCTCATCCTTTCGGTTCTCCAACTCCTCCACCGAAAGATCCCTCAGCTTGTTACAACGATCCGTGGACTTCACGACATTGTCCTCTTTTCCATCCTGGCAACGAACTTGGTTCGGACTGGCAGCTTCTGGGCAGCCAACCGCATCGCCTCGCGCGCCGTTTCTTCCGGAACGCCTTCCATCTCGTAAAGGATGCGGCCCGGCTTGACCGGCGCCACCCAGTACTCCGGGGCGCCCTTTCCCTTACCCATTCGGGTCTCGGCAGGCTTCTTCGTGACGGGCTTGTCCGGGAAGATCCGAATCCAGACCTTCCCTCCCCGTTTGACTGAACGGGTCATCGCGATCCGGCCGGCTTCAATCTGCCGATCCGTTATCCATGCCGCATCGAGCGTCTTCAAACCATAGTCACCAAACACGAGGCTTGATCCTCGCCAGGCCTTGCCCCGCATACGACCACGTTGTTGCTTACGGTACTTGACCTTCTTCGGCATCAACATGAAAAAATAACTCCCTAGATCCTGGCCGCCACCGGCTTAGCAGGCGCTGCCTTTGCGAGGATTTCGCCCTTGTACACCCAGCACTTCACGCCGATCACTCCATAGGTCGTGTACGCCTGGGCAAAACCATAATCGATATCGGCCCGCAAGGTGTGCAACGGCAACTGCCCCTGCAGGTACCATTCCGACCGCGCGATCTCCGCTCCATTCAACCGACCGCTGACTCGCACCTTGATTCCCTTGGCACCGAAACGCAACGCTGAATCCACAGCCTTGCGCATGGCGCGACGGAAGGCGATGCGCTTTTCCAACTGCATGGCGATCGACTCTCCCACCAGTTGGGCATCGAGCTCCGGCCTGTGGATCTCCTGGATGTTGATGTAGACCTCTCGGTTGGTCTGCTTCTGGACTTCGCCCTTAAGCTTATCGATCTCCGAACCCTTCCGGCCGATAATAATTCCCGGACGCGATGTATAGATCGTGATGCGGAGCTTGTTGGCCATTCGCTCGACTTCGATGTTGGCGACTCCCGCATGACCAAGCTGCTTCTTGAGCTTTCGTTTGAGTTCGAGATCTTCATGGAGCAACCGGCTGTAGTCCTTCGTTGCAAACCAACGTGATCTCCATGGCTTGGTTATTCCCAGTCGAAATCCGTATGGATGTGTTTTCTGACCCATGTACTAGCTTCTCCAGATTCCTCGACGACTTTCGAAGTGGCCAGTAGTCAGT